>NZ_JAFICR010000004.1:0-506036 GCF_017833915.1 Paenibacillus sp. 1182
TGTACCATTTTTGTTCTGCTGATTTTGGATCGTACGTTGTTGGCATTTCCAAGGTTGTCTTGTTGTCTTGTTCTGACATATCAGGATACCTCCATCATTTTCATTGGCAAACAAAAAAAGCCTTTCATCCTCAAAGGACGAAAGACTGTTCTCTCGCGGTACCACCTTAGTTTCGCATATAGGACAAGCAAATTATGATTTGCCTTATATACAACTCTTTAACAGATAACGGTTGTGACCGACCAAATCTAATTTTATTTCAACTTGGCAGCTCCAGGACGACTTCAACAGATACATTCCAACAGAACCTCTCAGCGTCAAAATGGTTCTACTCTCTAATGGGTTTTCTGTTTACTACTTCCTTTCGAAGCTTTTAAACATCATATGCGTATTAGAATAGTGTTTTTTTGAGTACATGTCAACATCCCGTAAACATAATCAAAAAAATTTCTTCTAACCTTGCACTTGTTTAAGTCTATCAATGCGAAATCACTTTTTTTAAACTACGAATCAATTGATTCGTAATTTGGCTTGGGTCACAAGAAATGATGTTTTTACTGTACATAGTTTTATAATTTTCAATATTGTCATTACGAAAGGATTGTGTTCCAAAAAGCAAAGAAATAACAAAGATACCTTTATCTCTTGCTTCCTTTACAGCTTCTCTCACGTCTAACATGCCTTGTTTATATCCACCATTATAATCAGTAGGCAATCCATCTGAGAAAATAAAAAGGATTCGATCTTTTTCAGGACGTTTCATGAGTTCTGCTGTAGCAATACGGATCGAAAAACCATCCTTATTACCACCACCAGCTTTACGATGATGCAAGAAATTGTATGTGTAATTGCAAGACATCTTACATTCATTGAAGTCCTTTACAACGTAATGGGTGACATAGCTTTTAGCATCTACAGAAAACTGAGCCGCTTTAAAAGGAATAATACCCTTCAGCCCCTCTTCAGCGACCGACATGGCATAGCCCGAATGCATTTGCTTATCGTCCGAATTCATGGAACCTGAGCCATCCCACAACAGGTATGCAACATAATCTGATGTAATGGGAATGCCCCGTTTTACAAATACATTGTACTCCTTCGTTCCTACCTTATAAAGATTGCTCGGATCTAAAACCCCTCGTTTTTGTCCGCGAAGCGTATAGCTCTCCTTATTTCGAAATATTGCCTCAACCTCCTTGCGGAATTTTCGTCCGCCACGCCGTATGTTCTCATGCAAACCTATACCAAGTGGAAATCCTCTTTTTTCATGAAACTTATTTGCAAAATCCTTTCTATAACGGGACTCAATTTGCGAAATTTCATCTTTATCCAGTTGACTGTCTTTATTTACTTTCCCCTTTTTAGATTTTAGTGATTTTTGGGCATCATCTACCAGCTTCGTTTTGATATCCTCTTCTAATTCCTTAAATATATTATCTATGGCTTGAGAAACAAGTTCTTCATCATTCTGTTTCGGTTCACCTTCGAGAAGCTCATCATCCTCTGAAGCCTGTCCCGGTGTAGAATCCATTTTAGATTGCTCTTTACTTGATCCCGATTGAAGACTGGTTTCTCTTTCCTGATCAACGGAGGATGATTTCTTCTTTTTACTCGGTGTATTTGTTCCCCCTTCAGCAGCCTCTTTGCCCGATTTTCCATCTGATTCTTTTGGCGGATTGCAGTCGCACTCTTCTTTATGCTTCGCCTCCGGTTTTAAATGAATAGATATCGATCCCCCCGTATTAAACTCCTTTTCGGAACTCGTTGTATATTCAGGTTGAGTTGGTAAGCTTTCGAGAAACTTCTCATCTGCCTTTGTCCGCTCTTCCAAAAGTTTCATAAGATAGGGTTCAATACTTGTAATCATCTTTTTACAAAGGGAGAGACATAGCTGCGCATTTACAGCATTAATCCCTTCGATAATCATAGGCTTAATTTGGGTAAAATTCTTTTCCAATTCCCTCCCCTTATACTTTTCATCATATCCCCTGGGGTTCAATCCTGTAACCGCGAATGTTATAATGCTGGTTAACAAATCTTCCAGTTCAGAGTCACCTTTCAATTCAATTTTCTTCCAAACACTCAAGTTCAGAAACTTTAGATAGCCTACATAGCCAGGATATTTGTTCCCTAAAATCTTCTCAATCCGTCCATCTTCCACCCCGTTCCCAAAAGCAACAGCAATTTTATTGACGTAGACACGAAGAATGTCTTCGTTTAAATGCTTGTTTTTTTTCACGAATGAATCTTCAATTTCTTCTCCGTAAAGTGCGTAAGCTTTAAAGTCAGAAGAATTTATATGCTGCGATTCATGACCTGTTAAAGCTTGAAGAACAATGAATATCTCTTCAAGTGGTGATTGAATAAACATTTCTGGCAGACCGACAGTGATGGATTCTCCATCTGTAAAAGATCCGCCTCCAATATTTAGATTCAATTTTACATTTGAGCGACTGGGTATGAGAAAACTGACCATAGCCTTCAATTGTTTAAGGATATTTTCTCGATTGAAAAAGTTTTTAACTCTGTCCATATCCTCTTTAGTAATTGGATTCTTATGTTCCATGCTTAATTCCCCCTGTATTCATATCACCTTTTTAAAAAGAGGCAGGAGACCGATAAATCCTCCTACCTCTTCACCTTTGATTAACTAAATGGATGCTCGTATGACGTTTAAGATTGCATTACGATCATCGGTATCACTGCAACGATGAGCAACATTTGTAATCAATGCCCTTTGAAGAGTGAGACCTTGTTCTACACCAATACAGGCGTCTACAAACCCGCGAATCGTAAGGGCTTTGTCGCTGACTTCTCCATCCTCCACAATTTTCTTGATGCCAGAATATAATTGGTCACATTTATTGATAATTGAGAGTCCTACGTTGGGTACTTTTGCCAACAGCACTTCTTTCAGAGATACCATTTTTGGGAACACGATCGGAACGAACCGATCAGCGGTAGCTTCATTTAAATCAAATGTTCCTTGGTACTCACGATTCATTGAACCAATGACAATAAAATTGGGGTGAGCCTGAATGTTTCCATACCCAGGAACATACATCCGTCGTCTATCGTCCAACAAAGAGTTGAAGATGATCAAAGCATGTGCCAGCCCCGTATTGATTTCATCCAAGTTCAGTACACCACCTTCAACGGCTGCTTGAATTGTTGCTTCAACATCAAACCCCATTTTTGTATGTCCGTCCTCGTCTGCTTCAATCGTCTTTCCACCAAGTAAAGATGAGTTATCATGCTGGGAATTGATTGCAAATTCATACAATGGACGTCTATACAACCATGCCAACGTCTCAATCAAAACATTTTTACCAACGCCACGATCTCCCTCAAATAATAAATTTCGGTCTCCATTTATGTAGGAGATACAATCGAGAACAATTCCTTGATCCCCATCTTGATATAAAACCTTTGGAGATTTCATCTCAGGAATCAAAGTTGCCACTTCTTCTCGATAATGCTGATATGATTCAAATACGCGAATCATTGCCTTTTCAGGTACTCTACACTTCTCCATATAGTGAATTCTCTTCTGAATTTCTTCGTCCGTTGCGAGTCCATCCTCCACAACCTTTTGACAAACCGTTTTAAAGTCCTGCGCAGTTTTTACGGTTTGTAACTCCCCTGCGTTCAAAACAAATTCACCGATCAAATTCGTGGTTAAGAATCCCGTAATCTTTGCAATTTGTTCTTTCGGAATCGCTGCAACAATATCCTCATAAACCGAATATCCTTCTTGTTTTTTAGTGTCAATGTATCCAGCCAATCCGCCTTCGTATTCTGCAACCAGCTTATCGTCTTGGGGAAAAATTTTAATAAATGGAACTTTTCCTTTTTTCAGATCATCAATCACATCAAATTTCTTCGGATATTGAGTCTTTGCACCAACCAATTTAAACTTCATTACATGCTGCTCCATAGAAACATCTCCTTCAACAAAGTCATCAATATCTAAACAAACTATAAATGCTTTCGACTTATGTCCATTTTTAAATAGCGATTCTGTAATTTCAACGACCTGACCCCATACATATTTTTCGAAAGAATCATATACATGTTCAGCAGATTCTGTATTCATCATCACTGTGCTTCTACCGTTTGCGACATAACCTACAGATTCTCTTTCCTTGTCTGTGAATGCCTTGATTGCATAAGGATCTTTATTATCTAATTCTTTTTCGAAAAATAGCACATCCCCTACGACTACCTTGTGTTTACCAGGATCTCTGGAGGATAAACCCACTACAGTCACCATTGTTGTATTTTTCACTGTGTAAAAAGTCCTCTCCTTGATGTATAAAATTTCTCCGTAGAAAAACCTAATGTATTGAAAGCTAATGTATTTTACTGAATCCAGTCAAAAAAAATAACGAGGTACAATTAGATTGCAATCCTCGTCTTTTTCGATTTTATTCCTCTCTGGTGAACTCCACTTAGTTCACCTTTTTTTAAAGGAAGAGTTTGAGCTCTAACATAGATTTCGAAATACTTTTTCACAATATGTTTTGGGACATCTGCCATTTTTGTATACGGCTCGTTTTTTAGGATGCTTTCACACATCTTTTCATAACTCTTATCCCATAATTCTTTATCATAACGCTTGATTGTTCCCTGCTTGCCAGCAAGGATGATATCATCTACGCCTTTCCCATCTTCTTCAGACCAATTAAGATAATAAGTGTAGTAGCCATGAGCCTCTAATTGATCCGCCATCTTCTTGAGCTGTTCGGCTACTTGCCATTTATAGTTCATGTCTGCATCAAAAGCAATGCAAAGACAATGCACTTTATAATCTCCGTTGTATCGTTTTTTTACGGCGAATGAGTTCGGAATTTCATCCAATTCGTTCACAATTCCACGCCATGAAGTGACACCTTGAACAGAGATGGTAATAGACCCCGTTGCCTTTGAAAGATGTTGCGCCTTGAATCTTCCTTCCGTAATAAGAACGGTTCGGTTTTTAATAATTTCAGGATACACAACATCGACAGGTGATCCCGAAGATGTTCCACTATCGTATTTGTCATCATTCATGGCAAATGCTGATGAAAACCAAACGTAGCGCGCATCCTTATCTCCTTTGGTATCATGCCGTATTTGGATACCTACAATTTGCCCCTTCGCATTCTTGATCCCAATCCCAATGCCTACATGTTTAGCAAAGCTATACATCTTTTGACCTGGGAACTTTTTGGACTCCTGACGAAAGAACCCTGGAATCGTTGAAAGCACCTCTTCACTTCCGTCAAATGTTGATCTGATGTTTTTACAGAACTTACTTAGCACTTTTCGAGTTGGAAATGTAAAGTATAAACCCTTCGAGATTTCTTCTTCTGTTAAACCGCGCTCATTCAGCAAGTGATTCTTGTGTGTTTCTGAAAGGTCGCATGCTTTAATGAATATTCTAAATACCTGATCCAACGTTTCATTATCAGCAATGTTGTTTTGGAACTTTTCTTTATCAACTGCTTCGTATCTGCGTTGGATTTTCTCAATATCATGTTTGCGATACCGTCTATTTGCATAATATTCGTCATATTCCCATGATGAAATGATGCCACATTCAAGAGCAACACGAAATGCTGCTGCCAAATAGTCAATGCCATCATAAAGACTAACGAACTTGATGGTGTCACCACCTACTCCACAAGAAAAGCATTTCCATATCTGCTTTCGATCTGACACATCAAAGCTTCCAATTTTTTTGCCATTGTGAAAGGGACACAGACCTTTATATGATGTGCCTTTACGAATGAGCGACATGCGAGATCCTACCACTGTAGTCATCGGAATACTTCTCGCTTGATGAATTAATTGTTCTATAAATTGTGTTTTTTCCAAAAGTAACGCCTCCTTCTAACCATTGAAGAAGAAAAGAGCAAGGAATTTCTCCCCTGCTCCAATCTCGTCTCTTATTAATCAGAACGGGAGATCATCATCACTGATATCGATGGGTTTTCCGTCATATAAAAATGGATTATTTTCAGGGCTCGCAACACTCGCACTCGCCTCACGATCGCCACTGTTTCCAGCAGTAGTAGAAGATTCATCATCTTTTTTAGAACGCATTTCCTTCAGTTCAAAACGTTCTATAGTCAGATTTTCATACTCTTTCCCCTGGTACGTATGCGCTTCAAGTCGTCCAAACACTTCAATCTTTTGACCCTTGTAGCCGAGTTTTGCAAGGTTTTCCGCATTTTTACCCCATAGCTCACAATTAAAATATTTAGGCTTAAACCTGCCATTATCAAATTTCCCCATACTTGGATCGGGAATTGCAATAGCAAATCGATGATTTTTACCTCCGCGCATCACTTTGGTTTTATTTTCTCCAACTTCAGTTATTTCAGGCGGATCATTCGATAAACGTCCTGAACCAAAAAGAACCTTTACATCTTTCATTTCACCTTTAACTTCACGTCGAATGGTTTGAATAATTAACATTTTGTATCTCCCCTATATCAAATATTTTCATGTGAAATTCCTGTTTCTTTTTAAACATGCTCTATCATAGTTAAAAACAAAAAATCGTATAACCCTCAAAAATCATCGTAAATTCATTTTGCCTATAGTCAATATGATATATTTAATTGCCTGATTAGTCAATGTATTTGCATTGTAAACTCTTTTGTTCACTCAAGGTAACTGCATCGAATTTACATGGAAGGTGAGAAGAACTGATAAATTCAATTATTTTATGCAACAAGAAGAACCCTACTTGGTAGTATCCAAGTGGGTTCTGTTTGAAGTACGAAGTACGTGTAGGTTATGAGGCGGAATATAACATTGGAATCACTCACATCGCTATGTTTTGGACAATTAGGGATAGCTCGTCGTGTAATTCATCAATTTTCCGCTTATTGGAAACGCCATTAACCAAAAAAATCAAAACCAAGTCCCCAATGGCATTCTTCAGTTCTTCTTCACCCATATGCAAAGGAGATAGCTTATAATCGTAAACAGCAATAAAAAAATGAATGAATAACTCATAAAATGAGTTCCAAATATTCGAAAATTTACGCAACACACGACGATCCTTCATAAGCACGGAGTTCAAATAAACATCGTTGAGATCCTGCTGAATTAGATGCTTTTTAATCACACAGACGATGTGCGTTTTGTTTTCAATGAAAAATTGGAGCAGTTTATCTGACTCTGCAAAAACATTACTCAAAGCATGCAATTCCAATGGTCGAATAGCTAACACGTCCGGGTGTTCTTCCAACATAATCGCTTGAAATATGTTTGCATAACGACATAATGACCCTTCTTCAATACGCTGAATTCTACGGATTAATTGGCTCAACGTTTGCACCGCAAATTCAGAAGAATAATATTTGTTAATTTCACGCATCGCAATAAATACACAGAGCCACCAGGTTTGTTCAATCGATAGATCCTCGAAAGAAAGAAATTCTTTTTCAACCTCTTGTACAAAGAAGCTCATCATCTTATCTTTCTGATCAATAAACATAGGCATACTCCATGAAAGTTCAAACGCATATAAAAAATATTGCAATACATCTTCTTTTTGTATATGTTTTGGAGCCATACCCAAGATATATTTTTGTTCATATTGTTTTGTCATCTAAAAACCTCCTTTTTCTATCATGACGGTTAAAAAAAGGTCCTTGCAATCTACAGCAAGAACCTCAAATAACAACTACAGTTACGGTAAAATGGTAAAATGCTCACCCTTGATGTTAAAGGTTGTCTGTGGCTTTACATCATTCACAGCGTAAACATTAAGTTTGCCGTTTTGAAGCATATACAGATGGGAGTCGTAACCAGCGGACTCTTTTCCAAATGGAATGAACCATGTGGATTTCCCCATCGTCAAGGTTTTTACATTAATGGCTGTAATCTCATTTTTTTTCAGCACATTCCCTCTAAGATCTTTTTCTTTTGTTATACGACCTACATATAATTCGTCTGTTTCGCCTTTGGATAGAATTGCAGATTCATCCGTTTTTAGTTCCAACAATTGATCTACATGTAAGTCAGACGGATCAACTTTCATCAATACTGAATTTGTCATTCGTGTGCCAAAGGCATTTAAAATATAAAGCTTATAATCAACAACGACGAGCCCCTTGCTATCATCACCAAGCAATACACTTTTCTTTTCCTTGTTCACAAGATTAAGCTTTCCAAGCTTATCGCCAAAGGTGTAATAAAGAGAATCACCATAAACAACATAATGTGAAGGTTGTCCTTCAAGCTCCAACGTTTCCATCTTATTCAAATCGTTGTGATCGATCATTTGCAGCTTATGGGTTCCCTTTTCGAAAAGTAATACTTGCTTGTTTGTTACTAATAAGCCATCAGCAGTTACATAATGCTCACTTTTTGATATGTTAATGACTTGCAGTTTGCCAGCCGATTCCTTCATTCGATAGATTGCTTTGTCGGAATTGCTATACGCATATAACGTTTTATCTTCGACGCTCCCATAGTAAAGGAATTTCGATTTTTCGTTTTTAGCTATTGTTGTTTTCTTTACAGCCTGCTGACTACGTTGATCAACCTCAGACTCAAGTTTTTCCACAGGCTTTGATTTGACGATCTCTTCCCCTTTATGCTCCTTCAGAAAAATGATTTTTTCGCCAGGGTAAATAGGATGAAGATTCATACGATGGTTTACTTCCATTACCAGTCGCAACATAGCCGCAATATTTCGATGGGGTGTCAATTTGGATTGAATTTCCCAAGCATTCCCCCCTTTTTCTACAGATATAGGTACCTTCACAAAATCTTTGAAAGTTTCCCCTGATTGAATAAGGGGCTTCACTTGTTTTTGGATCGTTTGTGAAGCTGGGGGCATCTTTGGTTGCTGATCGTTTATCTCTTTATCCGCTGTTTTCTTACTCAATGTCTTTAGATCAAATTCTTCTACTATCTTTTTTTGTTTCAGTGCATATAAAGAAACCACGCCGTCTTGGGTGTACGATAATACGTGTGATGCAACTCCCGATCCTTCCACAGACTCTTTCACCTGTGTCGAGCCTTCCGTACTACTCCAAAAATAAATGCCCGCTGAAAGCAAGACTGTTGCAACCATGCCTACACCGACAGCCATAACGGTCTTTTTCTTTTTACTCAATGCTTCACGCTCCTTTCTTTTGTTTATTTCTCGTTTTTTTCTCCGGCAGCTTACCATTTGTATCACGAAAAAATTTAACCGCTGTTATCCCTATTGCCGTAGCATCCGCTTCATGCTCTTTCACATCTTCACGTTGTAACAAATATTTTACGGCAGCAATCACGTTCTCTTTCGTCGCTCTTCCATTCCCAGCAACATATTTCTTAACGGTGCCAGGAACAAAATCACGAAGCATAATTTGCTTTTGCCCCGCAATAAGATGGATAACACCTGTTGCCATATTGGTCATCACGATGGAAGCTGACTTGTTTCGTCCTTTTTTTCCATCGGCAGGTACCTTTTGACGAGGGTTAAAGAATAGCTTCTCACAACCTATAATTTTCGGGTTATAGGTGTTCGTCAATTCCGTTAGAAGGCTATAGATAAGGGAAATACGTTGTGGAAGCGAGAGCTTACTATCCGTCTCAATCGTCCCAGATTTAAGCACAAGGAGTTCCTCTCCCGTCAATTGAATGACTGAAAACCCGCAGTTTGCAATCCCCTGGTCGATTCCTATTCCTATAATAGATTCTTTTTCTTTACTGATCACAGCGACTACAACCATTACAATCTTCAATCATCACGACAATATCTGGAGGGAACATCTGTTTAGACCTTTCTAAAGCTGACCTTACCTCATCCATTACATTCTCATGTACAATCAATTTTTTAACGGAAAGGATCATGACGAGCGCTGGAAAGAGCAGAACTTCTTTTTCCCACGCTTCCATCGATCCTTGTACTTGAATAATATCTTCATCACCAAGAATGTGATTTAAATGTTTCTCATCGACGATCATCCCAGCAGCGGTTTGAAACTTTACCGAATCTCCCTTTCCCTTTCCAATTAAGTGAATCGTTTCATAGACACTTGTATCCAAGTGTGAGATAAGACTTCGCAGTTCTGTGAAAAGATTTCGGATCTTGTCATCATAAATATAAGATTCATCTTCTTCCTCATCCCATTCCGCCGTCGCATTTCTGACGTATTCCTGAACTTCTTGTTTAAAGCCTTTCATATTAAAGAGCATAAAACTATCCATGTTAAATGTTTTTGAATTCTGAAAATATTCCGCTACTAATATAAGCGAGATGTTTTTCCAATAAGAAGAGGTCTCAAAATACTCAAGACTTTCCTCCAAGAATGTAGTCTTGTAAGACTCTTCAAACATTAGTGTTTGCAATGTCTCTTTTATCGTTTTTACAAACAAGTAATGTGAAAGGAAAGAGGCTAATGCCAACTCCAAAGCGTTTCTTTGTTTACAGCTTACGGATAGTTCATTTTCACTTATTTTTAGAGGTTTCATTTTTTTGATTTGAAGCACTTTATAGATTTCATCCAGATGCAATCTACTTTTTATGAAGTATGTCATGATTTCTCCCTCCTTATTTACTGCACTTCAATACTATATCTCAATATTGACTATAGTCAATGTATTATATGTTTTGCTTCGTTTGTTAAATACCCTACCTGTGCAAACACTTCTTTCATCTTGTGACGTAAGATGAAACCGAGAGTGGCATGTCAATCAAATCTTGATTTATTCGTTGCCTATAGTCAATTTTTATGATAAAATTGCTTATATATAAAGCAGATTAATGAAGGTGTAATTACATATCTTTGTTTAGAACTTTTACATTCTGGCTTATACCAATGGAGGTGAACCAAATGGTCAAACATTCTTTGATTAGAGAAAAGAAAGAATCATATTTCACACGAAAAGAGAAAAATAAAAATAAGAGATATACTGACCCAAGTACAAAAGCGAAAGTTAAAATCGTGGTAAAACAAGTTCAACGCGGGGAAATTTATTTTGCCAATTTTGAAAAAGGCGAAGGTTGCGAGCAAAATGGAACCAGACCTGTGCTTATCATACAAAACGATGTCGGAAATCGCTTTAGTCCTACAACGATCGTAGCTTTAATAACATCCGTCACTAAAAAATTAGATTTACCGACTCATATCGAATTACCAAATCAAATCTCTCTTCTTCCTTACCATTCTGTTGTCTTACTTGAACAACTTAAAACGATTGACAAAAATCGTTTAGAGGACAGAGTTTCTAAACTGGATCAACACTATATGCAAAAAGTTAATGAAGGACTATCCATTAGCTTGGGAATGCATCCCGATTTTACATGAATCAAAAAGGACGATCTTCTATTGGAGATCGTCCTTTCTTATAGTTAAGCCGCCGTTTTTGTAAACATCGGATCTATCTGAATATTTTGAATCTTTCCTAACTGTACACTGGGTATAAATTTAAACATTTCAACATAACCAAGTGATTCAAGGGACACCTTTATAGATGGAGAATACGATGGAGCCAAGGTCATCATTCGTACATGAGCTACGCCATATTTCTGTTTGATTTGAAGGGGATAGTATATACATTGCCATACCACCTCTTTATCATCTGACACTTTAAGTTCGATAATACAGTAGGTTCCCTGACGATCTTTGGCTAAAATATCAATTCGCCCATCGATCACACGTACCTGGCGAGCTACATAAACAAGCCCTTCTTCGATAAGATGAAGCTGTGTATATAGAAAATTCTCTACATCTTGCTCCGTAATCGTTTTTACATCTTTTCGTATATAATCACTACTATGAACATAAGCTTCTATCACTTCTTCCATCGTTCTCTTCCATAGTTCATGCTCCTCTGAATAATGTACGCCTTCCATTCGTTTAGGCGTTTTAGGCTGAACTCCATAAGCTGCATTTAAAACTGTTAAGGCATGGTACTTCCAGTGCCATGCAAAATGATTAGTTTGTTTATATGCTTTCGCCTTATTTGCAGCTTGACGCTTAATCGGTTTTTGTTGGATTTTGATATAATCATGCATGGCATATTCAATGCCCTTGTCATCAACTACATTACGAATCGAGTTTTCGAAAATCCAACTATCCATGATATTGACCAAGGAATTTTCCATGGCAACCTCTTTCCTGATCTCTACATCTTTATAAAAAATCGAATCCCCCGCAGGAAGATTTAATTCCTCACATAAAAAGCACATCATTCCCCTTGTTAATTGCTTTCTTTTAATATCCTTTCCCTCTCTATAAATGAAGTATCGCAATGCGAAATAGTGATACAAAACCGTTTCATCGTCAATTCCATATTGTAGTTTCAATGCATCAATTAACTTCTCCTGAAATTCGCTCTCATAATTCATATTTACCAATCCTTTTTAGCAGTTATTCTCCTTTCATCATCCTAAATATCCATTATATTGACTATAGACAACGCGCCTAATAACGTCTGAGCTTCAATCTCTCACTTGATATGTATCACAACAAGACAAAAATTCGATCAAATCAGTGATGTATTACGGGTGGAATCTCGAATGAAGACGACTCATTTTTAATATAAGAGTATATAACACATTGATTCTACAAATCAGGAGGAGAATATGGATGAGCAAAAATTATGAACGAAAAAGCCCTGAACAAATCATTCGTCTTGACGGTAAAAATGTATTTTTGGAGGTTATGAATTCTGCATTTGAGATTAGCAAGGTTCTAATCAACTTCCAGGAATACGACGCGACGAAGGAAAAAGGCAACCGTGTGAAACAAAACATCTCCATTTATTTTGACATGGACAAGTTCCTTGTTCTGGGAAACGATCTGCTATCGGGAAGACTTTCCGCTTTAGCTACGAAAGCTAAAGAAGAAGCATTTAAACTACAAACAGAAAACAAAAAGAAAGGTGTGGATCGAAAGGTATATGCGAAGGAAATCTACTTGGATCAAGGCGGGACTTCCTCTGCTCGTTTGGAACAGAAAGGAAAATCACGTCCTGATGGCAAGTCCGAAGCCAGACTAATGAAAATTACCCCAGGTGAAAAAATGCCATGGATGATTTCTGCTGAACTTGGTCCAGGCGAAGAAAGTGAAACGGGTTTAATTATGCCGAGATTTGTAAATAATCGTCCTGAAAAACAAATTCGCGTACCTATTTCAAACGAAGATTTTAAACGCTTAATCTTGATCGTAACAAAACATATCGAAGCTTTCCTTGCTTCCAAATATGTAAACAACGAATTCAAACATAAAAAGGAAGAACCTCAATTAATTTCACAGGAAGAAAGTGAAGATAAACCACTGTAAAAGTGGTTTTTCTTTTATCTACGGGTTTTTTTATAGTGAATAATCAACGTATTGTTATTGTCAGCCCAAGTTACGGAATATTTGAACCAAATCGAGCGTATGAGAGACTTTTAAAAAAGGAAGGTTTTTCTTCGTGGGATTGTATTGAGGCAAGAACAAACGAGCGAATAATTGAGTTTATAAAAAAACAGTTCACGCGCAACAAGAGCACCCTTAATGTTGCCTTTTTAGGCAAGGAAAAAAATCAATACCTTGCCTTAAAAGAAGTCGATATCTCCAGACCTTGGAGAATATCCAAAGAAAATGAATCGGAGAGTATTGTCTACTTGGACTATCCACTTTCGAATGCAGAGCTTAACTATTACGATTAAATGAAAGCGCCAAGTCTTATAGCAAAAAGAAGCCTGACGACTAAGGGGTATCGTCAGGCTTCTGCTTTATTTTTGAAAAGGGAAATTATCTTAAAACGACTATGCAGTAAATATATCATAATCGATGAATATAGTCAACTTCATGTATAGGAATTTATCTTCCGAAATCCTTAATTATGTTTATGTATATTTATAGAGATGCATAGAATACAAGTGAGTTACATTAAGCAGGCAAAGTCCTACGACTTTACTTGTAAGAGGGGAAGGCTATCTGTGGCGACTATTTTGACATGCTTAGCTTTTTATCTTATTTTTAAGACTTCATGTGTGATTGTGAATCAAGCTGGTTTTTCATTCACCATCAATCACACGATTCAAAGAATTTCACTTTGCACCGTTGTAGCACTGATTCAACTTACTGCGTTTTGAGGGGGACGCTCGGTTGAATCATCTGCACCAACACAAAAAAGAAGAGTCGTTATGACTCTTCTTTTTGTTCAATACCTCTAAAACAACTCATTTTTCAACTTCATCGTCTTTATGTTTAAAGCGTAGGAATGCCAATACAGTTTTCTTGCAAACTCTAATCGTTCACGCTCCGTAAAACAATCCCCTTCCTCTGTTAGTGTAACCAATAACGCTGCCACCAGAATACTTGGTGAAACATTTTCGATTTCCCAATTTCCTACATTTGCATGCAGATATTCTCTTACAGGAATATAGACTTTATTCCTCTCCGTTGATACATAACAACGAGCAAATGAGCATCGATCAATGGTTAAGATGCCAGGATAACTGTTTCTCGTTTTATCCTTCAAATTAATTTCTTTTTTCAGTTCTTGAAAATATATCAAATACTCTTTTAATCGATTTTTGGATCTGGCATTTGTAATGATTAGTTCTTTCATAACATCCGCAAAAGAAACAGATGAAACCAAGTCACGAACCTTCATACCGCTACTCGACCATTTCGGTACTGACACAATTCATCATTGGAGTGAAGCTTCAAATAACTCAATACCTTTTGTTCAATTTCTTCAAAATTTAAAGAGCTCTTTACGTCTTTGTTGTACCAAGATTTCGTTGGAATGTCGAAATACACACTTCCCATCGTAGTAAGAACGTAAATGCGTTGCATTTTTCTTTGCTTTGTAAGATCTTTTTCCCAATAACTCACTCTTTTTATTTTATATGAGCTCGCCGAAGCAGAAGGTACCTCTTTCTTCATCTGCGTTTTGTCCATGGGAAGCGAAAACAAATCAGGTTGGATAGGAGCATTTAGCACGGGCAATGGTTGATATAAAGGTGCATACGTATTTAAATACTTCAAGAACACGTGAGCAAGTGCCATTGAATCATCTAATGCTCTATGATGATTTGTTATTTCTACACCCGCATCCTTGCAGATATCCTCCAACCCATAGGCAGGCAAATTCGGTCGATACATTTTAGCTAATATTTTTGTGCAAATCGAAGCATTGTCGGCAATAATCCCTACCTTTTTAAAATAATGTAGTAGGTAACGATCCCAATCAAAACTTTTATTATGAGCGACAAACACCGCATCACCAATGAATCGATAAAACTCGGGTAACACTTGTCCAAAGACAGGCTTTCCTGAAACCATTTCATTGTTTATACCTGTAAGTTCCGTTATTTTGGGATAGATCTTTTGCTCAGGATTAATAAGTTGACTAAATTCACCTACAATTTTACCATCCTTAATCTTAACACCTGCAACCTCAATGATACGCCCACCCTTAACTGGTGAAAACCCTGTCGTCTCAATGTCTGCAACGACATAACAATTGGAGCGAAGAAGTATTTCATTCATCTCTAAGGCTTTTTCGTTACCGTTTTTCTTTTTTGCTACTGCCATCTATGATCTCCCCTCATCCACTATGAGTTTATCCTCTTAGTTACTCACTTCTGTAAATCTTCCATTTTTAAGTTCGTACCATGTGTCTTCCTTAATTTTTTTTCCATCAATTTTGGCTGATTTAACGCAAATTGGCACGAAATGTTCACCGTCATGTTCCCATTCTGCCAATGTAATCCAATTTCCTACTTTCCCCCTAATTCGGCTTTCGATTCCCAGGACTGCACCGACACTGTCTTTACCATCTAACGTAAGAAAGTTATCGTCTCCTGTGGCTACAAGTCTACTGTGATTTCCTAATCCAACAAGTCGGCTATTATCTCCCGAAGCAGCAAGTTGTGCGTTGGTTCCACAGGCGGCGAACTGACTACTGTATCCTGAAGCTGCCAGTCGGCTATTGTCTCCTGAGGCAGCAAGTCTGCTATAATCTCCCGATGCTGACAGTTGGCTATCGTCTCCCGATGCTGACAGTTGGCTGTCGTCTCCCGATACTGCCAGATGACTGTCGTCTCCCGTGGTTACCAGTTGATTGCTGTGCCCAGAGGCTGACATTGTTTCCCGAGGTGGCAAATTGGCTATTATTACCTGAGGCGGCAAGTCGGCTGATGTCTCCTGAGGCAGTAAGTCGGCTATAATCCCCTGAAGTTGCCAGTTGGCTATCTTCTCCTGAAGTTGCCAGTTGGCTATCTTCTCCTGAGGTTGCCAATCGGCTATCATTCCCCGAAGATGCTAAATAGCTTCTGTACCCAGAAGCAGCAAGTTGGACGTTGTTTCCCGTGGTCATTAACTTGCTATTGTCTCCTGAGGCGGCAAGTCTGCTGTTGTCTCCTAATGCAGTAAGTCGGCTATCTTCCCCAGAAGCTGCCAATCGACTGTAATCTCCTGAAGTTGCCAGTTGGGTGTACCCTCCCGAAGATGCCAGATAACAGTTGGATCCTTTGGTTGCCAGTCTGCTGTCATCTCCCGAAGATGCCAGTTGACTGCCGTACCCTGAAGCAGCAACTTGGACGTTGTTTTCCGAGTTTGCTAATTGGGCATATTCTCTCGATGTTACCGATTGGCTGCAATCTTCAAAAAAATCCAGTTGACATTTATCCTCGTTGTTGACCTCTGCTATTTCGGTGTCCTTCACCCAAATAGCTTCATAGCCTGCCTTAATAAATTCTGGCAAACCAAGCTTTGCACCAATCCGTAGTTGGTTTGTAACCGATTTATCACCTGTTGTTTTTGTTTCGCCAAGCGCTTTCACCTCAGCAAATTCGCTCAGATCTCCTCTGGAATCAATAAGTGGATAGTGGTTCAGTACATCCAGCGGATTTTTGCAAAAATGAAATCCTGCGGAACATAGCACAATCTCGCCTTTATGTTCGAATGTTTTACCTTCTGCATATTGAAAACCGAGACATACCATACCTTTTCCAAAAGCTTTATAGCCTTTCATTACCGCTTCCCCCTTTAAATCTGATGTAAGGACTTGTCATCAAAACAAATGCCATCACTAAAAAAGTTAGATACGTAACCTATTGGTTACCAGAAATCTATTGTCATGAATAATTCTTAATATTTTATTCTGATCATCGTTTTTTACAATTGAATGCTTTAAAAATACAATTACATCCTTATCCTAAATCACTCATTGACTAAAGTCAATTTATAAACTAATATTGACTACATGTTAACTGGTATAAAAAAACTCTAAGCATATGCTTAGAGTACAGAAGAGTTATTTTGAACTTGATACGCAAACACTAATCGCCGCACCGCTTCATCCGTTCTGAAATATTTCACATCCAGTTCATTTTGTGGTAGTCGAACACGATCGAGTCCATCACAATCCTTAAATATCCGATAGAGCATCCATGCACGTTCTCTCTCTTGCCTTAAATGATGCATTCTCATTAGAGCTTCACGACACTCCTCATCGGATTTACAGTGATATTCGAAATGATGCATCCTCATTAGAGCTTCACGACATTCCTCATCGGATTTACAGTGATATTCGATTAGAAGCCTAACAATGCCAACCTCTTGAGAGCTTAGTTTATGGATCTCATAACCCGATTCTTCATCTCTTTTGCGTTTATCCACGCTATTGATTTCCAACATCGGATATTCATATGCAATCTCTCTCGTATACTGTTGCCAGCTCCATTCACCATGCATGGTACAATGAGCATCATGCCTTCTCCCAATATCATGATAGATGCTTGCATTTGCCAAAATCGCACGATCTCTGCTTGATAAACCTAATGCTCTGGAAATCGTTATCGCATGAAACAGCACCCGTTTTACATGTGGAATTCCATGGATCCCTTCTGGATTTTTATAATGTTCGGGCTTTATAAATGTATTCTTGTACAAAAAATACTCATCCATATAACCCTCTCTCTGCAATACTTCCCACTCATCCCCCAGTAAAGTCATGGGTACTTCTTGGATATCCATCAACTTCTCTGGGAAAACAATAACCTCATTCTCGTTTCGATGACTAAAATAAGCCAACACGTCTGATTTTAGCACTTTAGCTTGATATACCTTCGCATTTAGGTCTGAACGAATTCGTGTTGCAAAAAAACAAGCAACATTCAAAGAAGTTGTCCAACTCATCGACTCTGAATAAGGCGTTGAATCGCCTCCCTCGCCCCGATATATGGTCATCAAATCCTCACTACATAGTTCATCCAGATGATCTCGCAGTTCTTTCTTGTATTCCTTAGGCTGGTGTTGCCACACATTGCGTACTATTTCGGGGTCAACCAAGGTATGCCCATAATCAAGAGATGTATAAACATCTTGAAATAAATCAAATTTATCCTCGTTTTGTACTTTCCAATACATCTCATTAAGCAATAAAATTTTCGCCTGTTCGTCTGTAAATACAAAAATGCGTGAATAATTCTTGTCTTTCCAGGCTCTGGCTGACTCCTCCTTGATCACGTCTATTTTTTTCTTTACATCAAACATCTCGAAATATTCTTTTGATAATACATCAAGGTTAATGTACACGGGAAAATCATAATAGCAATAACACGGCATCGTTTTATCAATAACGTACAAATGAGCTGGATTAATGCTGTATGTATTCGAAATTTCCTGAATATCTTCTTCTGTTGGAAAATGAGAGATTTGGTTATCGAGACGCTGTCGTACATCATTCGACATATTAAGCAAAGGAATCATCTGTTGTTTGG
The DNA here is from genome assembly GCF_017833915.1 of Paenibacillus sp. 1182. NCBI lineage: Bacteria > Bacillati > Bacillota > Bacilli > Caryophanales > Paenibacillaceae > Paenibacillus > Paenibacillus sp. 1182. The sequence continues at coordinate 18,725 of NZ_JAFICR010000004.1, forward strand.
TAAAGGGTTCTCGCAAAGATTTAATCAAATTTTTCATCATTACCACTCCCATCCTGTCTTTTTAAACATTATCACAATACACAAAAAGTGTAAATTATAATTAACGAATTAAAGCTCAAGTGATATATTTTGTGGTTTTGCGTAAAATACTTTGACGTTTATAAACAAGGGGGATATTTCTACATGACAACAAATTTTAATGCCCAGCAACGTATAAAGCAGCTTACAAGTGAAATCCGAAAACATGATGAGCTTTATGATCAATTCAAGCCTGTAATTAGCGACCAAGAATATAACAATCTTTATTATGAATTACTGGACTTGGAGAAACAATATCCTGAATTTATAATCCCTGATTCTCCTACTCACAAAATATACACTGTTCTGGTAGATGGTTTGGAGAAAGTAAGACATAGCTCTTTTATGGGCTCTCAGGAGAAAATGAAAACCTGGGATGAAGTGGTTTCTTTTATGAATCGCTATGAGGGGAAGGTCTTGGTTCAACACAAGCTCGACGGAGTAACTATTGTATTGACTTACATGGATGGGCTACTTCAAAAGGCAGTCACGAGAGGGAATGGTGAAATCGGTCAGAACATTATTCACACCGTTCGTACGATAAAAAATGTACCTGCCGTTATTCCATTTAAAGGTCGTTTGGAAATTCGTATGGAAGGCATCATACCATACGCTGAATTTGAACGTATTAATGTCGATGGAACGTATTCCAACCCCCGCAACCTGGTGAGCGGTACATTAAGTCAGCTTAATGCCAGCATCGCTAATGAAAGAAACGTACAAGGTATCGTATTTGACATCGTTGATATTGAAGGCATGACCTTTAATACCATTAGCGAACAGTTAAGATTTTTGAAAAATCAAGGATTTACAACCGTAGAATCTGTTACTTTTGAACAAACAATCGAAGGACTTTCTCAAATGAATGCTTATCTTCAGGATATGGAGGCAAATACTCGAAAAAGCCTTCCATTTATGATTGATGGTCTCGTTATTAAATTTGATCAGCTTTCTGCAAAAGAAAAACTCGGGAACACCTCAAAACATCCTCGGTGGAGTGCGGCTTATAAATTTGCTTCCCTGGAGGCAACAACAACTATTTTGGGCGTGGAGCATTCGGTTGGACGAACAGGACAGATTACCCCTGTTGCTTTACTTAACACCGTGAACATTGACAGCGTTGACGTATCAAGAGCCTCTCTTGCAAACTATGGCACGATTGAGAAAAAAGATATTCGAATCGGTGATCGCGTTTTTGTTATCCGAGCAAATGATGTGATTCCGCAAGTGACAGCATCCATCAAAGAGATGCGTACAGGTAATGAGCTACTAATTCAGACTCCTACTTGCTGCCCTAAATGTGGATCGCCAACTGAATTCGTCGGCGCATATCTTTACTGCCGAGGCGAACAATGTTCACCACAGTTGCAAGGTAAAATCGAGCACTTTGCTTCCCGAAAAGCATTAAACATTAATAGTTTAGGGACAAGCACGGTTGAGCTCTTTTTTAAAAAAGGGATCATTCGCCACTTTTTGGATCTCTACAATCTCCAAGATAAAGAAGAGCAAATTTGTTCTTTAGAAGGGTTTGGAAAAAAATCGTTTGCGAAACTTCAGAAGGAACTTGAGCGGGTTAAAAAGGAACCCCTTCACAAGGTTTTAATTGCCCTTTCCGTAAAACATCTTGGCGAAACGAAGTCAAAGGATTTGTCAAAGGTATACAAGGATATGGATGCAATTATGAACGCTTCAGAGGATGCAGAAACTTTCAGAGCATCACTCCTTGCTTTACCTGATTTCGGTTCTGCAATCACTGAAAGCATCGTTGCATTTTTCACAAGTGAAGAAGGGCGAAGCCTGATTCGGAAGATGCAAGCGATTGGATTTACAATGAAAAGTGAATTCGACACCAATATAAAAAATGAAAACCTCCCTCTTTCTGGACAAACTGTTGTTGTGACAGGAACCCTGGAAAGCTTGGGACGAGAGGAAGCCAAAGAGAAACTGGAAGCCTTAGGAGCAAAAGTTTCTGGATCGATTAGTAAAAAGACAACTTTCGTTGTCGTGGGCACAGGAAAATCGAAACATGACAAAGCTATCGAGCTTGGAGTTAAGGTTATTTTTGAAAGTGAATTCTTGCAAATGATTTCTTAAACATGACAAATAAAAAAGAACTCTCTATTATTGAGGGTTCTTTTTTTACACACAATAAAAAACGCTAACTCTATTGAGAAAGCGTTCTTGTTTTTAAGCTATCGTCTTTGCATCAAAATGAGCCTGCGTTTTTTCAACGACCACACTCATTCCTTCACAGATTTCATCAAGCTTTTCCTCCCGTTCTACCTCTTCTACAGGGAGTTCAAAATACAAATCAATCGAGTAACCATTTTCATCTTTATCGTAGTAAACTAACGACATATCATAGATAAAAAGATCTTTTGGGAAATCAAGGGTTTCCATAAATGGCTTAAAGATCGCTGTCAGTCGTAGAATGGCGAATTTCTCCACAAACCCCCGACGCTTCATCAGTTTGAGTAAATCCTTCTCTTCAACTCCAAAATAGTTCATCGTAAACTCTTCATTCACGCAGAACTTTTTCGTTACTAAAATCACTTCTTTATCCACAACACTTTCTGAATGTAGCATATCCAATCCATGGGAGGCTAATTTATCATTAAGTTTTGAACGAATGATTTCAAACTCAGCAAATATTTCTTCCTCTGTTTTCAAGAAGTTTGTTTTTGAATAAAGATATTCTTCAAACGAAGTTGCCGTTGTGGAATCTTCACGAATAAACATATATGTGTCCATATCTAACACTTTATTTTCAACCATTTGTTCTAATGCTAAGTATAACGAGTCTTTTACGATTTTGGGATACTCCTTCATCAACTCGCATTTGTATTGAATCAAATCCATTCCTCGTTGATTTATTCTATTCATGCACACCCTCCTCTTTTTTCAATTTTCGTATATCATAAGGTAAGCAGCTTGATTTCATTCTTTGAAGGTATCAGATATTAATATATTTAAAAGATTATCCATTTCCTTAATTGATACCTTTCATTGGGAATACTCTAAACCAAACTTTTCCGAGAATTTCACTCTTATCAACAAAGCCAACTTCTGAACGACGGCTATCCATACTATTTCCGCGATTATCCCCCATAACGAAAACTTCATTTTTAGGAACGATCGCGTCTATATCTCCAAATGTTTCTACTCCTTTTAAGTAAGGTTCATCGATGAGTTTATCATTTATATACACTTTTCCATCTTTGACTGTGATCTTCTCTCCACCTGTGGCAATGACTCTCTTAATCAGTATTTTTTCTCCAACCAGATGGCTATTAAATACAACAATGTCACCATGGGACGGATCGCCCGTTTGATAAGCAACTTTATTTAAGATCAGATAATCATTGTTTTCTAAAGTAGGATACATCGAACGCCCTGATACCAGGGTAGGCTTAATAAAATAACTAATTACCAAGGTAACAAAAAAAGCGAAAAGTATAACTTTAAACCAACTGAATAATTCCTTTTTAGCTGAAACTCCTTGCTCACCCGTATATTCCTTGTGTTCGTGTTTCATAATACACTTCCTTTCTCTTTACTTTTGTAGCTGCATAAGAGCTTTCACGATTTGTTGTCGAACACCTAAAAAATTTTCCTTTGTCACATCTACATTCATCTGATAGTGAGTCTGAATATTGTAAATACTCTCCCCTTGATGGACAACTTTCTTCTCCAATTCTTTGGGCTTTGATGCAAAAGCAAAACATTTTTCAAAAATCTCTTTTTCATTTGGAGCATGTACACGTATTATTTTGTCTACGTCACGATCTTCATCCAGGTTCGGATACTCAATTTGATTCGAAACAATGATATAAATTTCGATTTGACTATTCGGATTGGAACCAAAAGAGATCTGATAAAGGACTGTATCTTTGCGGAATGTGGTCAGAGATTGTTCAATCGACTTATCTAATCGATTTTTTGCTCCATGAATATTAAATTTAGATAAGAAATTAGCATCAAACAAATTTTGTTTCAGCATGGGTTCCTCATCTCTTAATTCTTTCAGTTTTAATTCCAATTCATAAATTTCAGCAAAATGATTTTTTAACTCAGTCATCGCATCGCTCACAAGTTTTGGCATGCTGATACTTGTAATACTCAAGATATGATCTTCAAAAACCTCAATCAACTCACCAAAGTCAGTAACCAAGATAATGGAAGCTTCTCCTACAGCAAGAACAATACCTCTTACATTGCGAAGAGCCGAGTTATCACACTCAACTTCAAATTGTATCCGATTGTTTAATTTGATATCACTAAATCTCAATCCTCCATCCTCCTTTAGAATATTTTCTATAGGAATGTTCCATTTGACACACCTGATGTATTGTAGAAAGATACACTTTGAAATAATCAACATTTATCACCATGACTATTCCCAATACCGTCTAAGCACAAAAAAACTGGCTTAGTAAAAGCCAGCTCTACACTCATGTTGATTCAACTACAACTTGAATTTTAAATCATCAAATATGGCAACGAATACTTTAGCTATATTTCGTGCATCGTCGATTCCCCGATGATGTGTCCCTTCGAGTGGAATATCCAGCATTTTGAGCGCCTTTTCCATCCCCACTCCACGTTCAACACGTTTGATTTCTGACTGGGGTTTACCAGCTTTCTCAAGTTTTTCTTTTAACATACCGCCGTGTTGATGCTTGATACTAATGTGATTACGCAACCAACTCGTTGGCAGTTTATGCAATTCACAATCTGATTTCAGTTGTTTTTTGTCGTAAAATCCCCAAGAACAAAGCCAATAGTCTGAGCCTATCCATGATTGAAATTTTTCCAATACTTTTTCAAACGATTCTGCAAGATCCACGTCCTGCTGTTCAATAGACGTTAAATGCTTACAAAAGTCTGATAGTTGTGAATAAAGCTTGGGTTTGACAAAGGCTTGAAATTCACTTTTAAATTTGACGGATATTAATTGCCTACAACCTTATCTTTGTTATCGCTTGAAATACATTTTCTCCGTAATATTGATGAATATCAAGACCAAAGTCCGGCAGTGAGTATTTTAGGAAGTAACGAACACTATCCAAATCAATCATTATCAATTTCTCCGCAGAGCTTTGAAGAACATCCGTAAAATACTCCAAATTACCAAGCTTTATTTCCTCTGTCGATTCAAGAATCGTATCAATGACATCGGCTGCTCCAAGTATTTTGCCTTCGATCGTATCGTCTTTGGCTTCCAGCGTGAATTTTCGAAATTGTCCCATCCAATTTTCAGGTAAGATCTTCACTCCATATTCTTCTTCATATATGATTTCTTCCAACTCATCAACGGCTTGGCGCATGGCAGGTGTTCTGCGCTTGGTGTGACTTAAAATATCTCCAGTAATTAGCTCCAATTCATCGTGCGTAATTGCTTTTTGTAAAAGTACACCCATATCTACATCATGACCGAATTTGTCCATTTCCAGATATGCAAGAGACTGAGCAATTTTAGCTACGGACCAAGAATGCTCGGCTACTGATCTTTGTTTGAATACATATAAATTTTGATATCGTTTTAGATTCATTAATCCTCTAATCTTTGACAAATACGTTCCTAAAAACATTTTTCCTTCCCCCTCATTATAAACATTGTTTTCTCCTTCAATCCAATCATCACAAGAGTCTTTTACTAAGCGGAATTTAGCTCGCGATCTGAAACTATACTGCTCGTCGGGTTTTATAAACACCTAAATGGGATGGGAACATTTTCGATTCAATCCATTTCGGATAACATTCTTCTACAAAATTTACGTCAAAGAAATCAGCTACCTCCTGGGAGTAAGGCATGACATTGAGGCTCGAAAATTCCATATAATCGTCTTTATCATTTTGCACAAAGAACACACCGTAGCAATTTTGAGAAAGTACATCACCATGGATAATGATCGCATTCATTCCTCTGATTAAGGTATTAAACAATAAGAAAGGTATGGCTTTATCGCTTAGTTCTTCACATACATATAAATAATCGGAGGGCTTGTATTTAAAGATGGAACTTCGCGCACGTTCTTCTTGCCATTTGCGGATCATAATACCTCCTGTGCCTGTCCCGCCCTCATACGTAGTCCTTTTGTCTCCACCCGTTATCTTTGCAAGCAATTCAGCCACGCACATCGGGGTAAAGTCTTGTTTCAACCATTTCCGATCCGCGTGTTCTTCTTGAAAGTAATCATGAAACCAATCGTATGACAAATTGAAATTGAATGCTTCAAGGAATTTCACAAAGACCTCTTCTCGTTTCTTTCGGTCATATAGTATTTCCATAATTTGAGCTGGGGCTTGGTTAGAATCATGAATACCCAGCAGTTTATTTATGTTCATTTCTCTTCCTCCACAATGGTTAGACACCATCCACAAGAGTTTGTAGTACCGCTTCGAAACTTTTTTTCTTATGTATTGTTTCTCTCTCGCAAGATGTCTAAACAACTAAATTTATATTATCTATAGTCAATATATCAAATAATATATTATTTAGTCAAATATATTTGTGAAATTTTATTCTTTCGGTAAAGCAAAAATTTTCAAAAAAAACGCCCTATATAGGGCGCCCAAATCTCAGTCATTTGTTTAGTTTACGTCGTTACAAATTAACTTACTATGCTTGATATATTTAAATGTATCATCGACATATTTTTGTAGGTCTATGAACGTCACTTTCTCAGCAAATAAGTAAAAGCAATTTTAGACCATGATTCAAACGAATCGAAGTGCGTCTCCAACTCATCTTCGTGAATCCACACCCCTTTTTGAACTCCGTCTTCCTGTGTCTCAATTTCATTGGTGTTCAAATCAATCTGGTACACGATACCCAAATGATCACAATCTACACCTTCATCTCCCTTAATAAGTCCTTTAAGATGAATAGAGTTAATCATCGAATCATCAATCGCAGCTTCTTCGTATAACTCTCTCATCAGACCATTAAGGATCGTTTGGTTGAGACTTGTCGAATCGATATCCTCTGCACCAACATGACCACCCAGCATTCCCTTTTTGCCAATTAAACGAAGTTCTCCACTTCCCGTTTCTCTAAGAATAAAAAAGTATTTACAACCATGTTTAACAATCACATAAGGGATTGGATGGCGATGCACAGGATCATATTCAAGCAAACTTCTCTTTCCTACTTGGAAAGCCAGAAGGGGTAAAGTTGCTACTTCCGAGAATCCAACAGGAATATCGAGCAAATCCTTTTCTTTAAAATAAATAATGGACTCTTTGTTGCTTGGTTTTCGATACTCCAACCATTCAGCTTTCAATTCATTCCAGCTTGTCCATGGGTGTGTATCGATTTCATACTCATCACGTTTATTCAATATATTTTCAAGTGTTTCATTTGTAATCCAAAACTTGCGATTTTCGATGATCAATTTATTCAGCTCCTTATCATGTTTTGTTAGTCTAACACGTTCTACTTCGTTTTGTAAAAAATAACCGATCACTCTTTCTTCCATTCATTTATTTGGGGAAACATCGCTCTTAATTCATCTACGGACAAAGCATCATAACAAACTTCTCCAGGCATTGGAAACTGGCAGTGACAACTTAGCAGTATGGGATAGTTCATCTCAGCATTGATGGCTGTTTCGATCTCATTCAACTTCTGCATGATCCATGCAATAGCAACCGATTCTGACACATTTTCAACTTTTACTAAAAAAGTTTCATCAAATAGTAGTTGCTGATACTCATTAAGAACGATGATGGAGCAAAGATATACACAAGCTTCAGACTTCATCTACACATTCCTATACAGTTTCAAGACTAATATGAAGTATACTTAGGGTCTCCTCGAAATCCTCATCAATAATTGCGTCAATCAGCGGAAGCATACATTTCCACCTGAGCGAGTTTCGATAAGCTTGATGAACATACAAACTTATTTTTTCAGCATAACCATATGGTTTTAACAATCGACTAAATGACGATTTTTCTTGTATTACCTCCATAAGAAGATCGCATGCCACCTGAGGTTCATGTGCCTCTAAGAAAGGAATATATACCTTGAACCAATCTGGAAAGTCGTAATCATCAAGCAGTATCTCAAAGTGGGTAAGCGTTCGTTTAGCATGCTTTTCAATAATTCTCTCCATTCGATAATCCAGGTTTTCACCTCGCTTCTCTTTTTTGGCCTGTTCATAAATATTGTTCGCAAGCAGGAGAAAGAGTTCTTGTTTGCTTTGTGCATCGGAGGAAGTAATTTGCATAGCAACAGCCTGCTTTAATCTGTGGTTTACGGGTTTTGTCGAACAACGATCTAAAAAGTATGCTAAATTACCCATTGCAATGATACCTTCTTTTATTAGTCCAGCACGAGTCATTGCCTCTAACAAGATTTTAAAATCGCGTTTCAATTGTTGAGTTACCATTTCCTTCTCTCCTTTCAGTAATGAACTTTGCTCTCTATCTTACGCAATCGTTCCAAGCTTCATAAAAAAAGGTGCGTCTCACTTTGTTTTAATTCAATATGCTCATTGCTCTTAGAGATAAACACAAAAAGAGACCCTTAATTTGGCGGTTAGGGTCCCTTTTTTTTTCGGAAAAATCATATAAACACTCATTACGAAAATTGGTAAGGAGTCCATCAATATTTTAGCTCGTAGAACATTATAGGTCAATGTGGAACGTTATATAACCGTATGGAATGCTATTGATGAGATCTGAAAGAAAACATGTATGTAAGACAAAAATACTGAAAATGCAAGACAACCAGTAAGACAGATTGGTGAACTGACAACAATCGATCAAGCCGTAATAGTTCTGGCGGCTTGACAGCAGTTAGAGATGGGGAACCTGACCGCCAAGGGCATTGAGTACAAAAAAACCTACTTTTAAGAAGTAGGTTTTTACAAGTCTATAACAAACAAGCTTCGGGCTCAAGTGTTTGCGGTGTAAGCATGTTGTAAATCTCCAGCAATTCATCACCTGTTACAGGGCTGTCGTCAAATCTAATCGTATCTTCGATTCCAAGTTCACAGGCATACCCATATATGATAGCCAGTACATTTTCTGCATTCTCCCACATCACTTCAGTGTCATGGCTACTTTCACCAACATTCAGAATTCCTAAACGAATCTCATCGATTTTTTTATTATTAAAAATGTTCTTTTGAGCAATCCGTTTAGCTGACTTCCTAAGTGCGCCCAGTGTTTTCGATGACACCTTGTCTTTATTCTGCAAAGCTCTCAACGTTCTTGAAACATAGAAAAAAGCATCATTCAATGTATTTCCAATGATTTCATAGAGTGTAGTGACTGTCTCTTGTTTGAGTCCATCACGAATTTGCTCTTGGATCGACTCATCAAACATATTGATGTTTTCCGTGACTGGAAATGCCTTGGCAGACAATGTCATATAAAAACTTTCCTTATATTCCTCTTTAGAAGGCAATTTCGAAATGATCGATTCAAAAACAACCTCCTTATCAATGGAATTCAGTTCGTCCAAGGAGATTTTTAAGATTTCTTTAAATCTGTGAAGCAATCCCTCCCAATTCGAAACAATTTCATCTCGAATTTCGAAATATTCTTTCTTCTTTTCTTCAAATTCTTTTTGATATTCTTTATATGCCTCAATAGGCATAAAAGTTTCATCATACCCAATGCAGTATCCTCTTCTTTTTACTCGAACAGAGCTATCTACACTTGTCAGTTTTTTCTCATAACTTTCCGGGAGGAAACAAAGTCTCCCCATTTTGATATGTTCCTTCATAAACTCTTTAACCTGATCTCCCTTTTGAGTTACATCTACCCCATAAAGTTTGGGACCAACAACTATATAGTTTCGTTTACGTCCAATATGCTCCTTAACAATCAAACCTTGAGTACGTAAGTAGCTGCCTAAATCCTCAATACCCACAATCATACCCTGACTCTTCAGATCGTCAATTAACTCATTCGTTTTCTCAATATTAAAGCCAACAGAGTTAACACTCTTTACATTATCAATTTTTACCATAATTAAGTTTCACTCCTCAATAATTGTGTATGAAGATGAGATGCAAACTCCTACCTCATGGATAACAAATCAACCTTTTAAACATAAGTACCTAAATACATTTGCTTTTTAAATAATTTAGCAAATTGATCCTCTGCACCCGCGTGTCTTTCTAAGTATTCAAAATTACCCATTTGGAAGTTGAGGTTTAAGATAATGCCGAAGGCAACCGCTTCTCTTGAGCGTGGAACATGCAAAGCGCCCCATTCAGATCTACCTTTGGATGATCCGATGACATGTTCCAACATGAGTCGCTGCTCATCCGAAAAATTCAACTTACCGATTTCCTCCCAAATCACTTTTAGGGTTAGATAGGCATCTTCAAACATTTCACCTTCGGTTGTTTTCTCCACTCGAACACCGTTCATTCGAAATGATTTCGTTCTCCCAACAGCCTCCAGAATACAAGCCGTTGTTAGTAAATCTTCACTCAATTTTGCCACAATACCATCTGTATGGTGATTCCATTCATTAAAAACCGAGGCAACGGCTTTCACTAAACGGATGGAGCGAACAACGTAGGCTAAGGCTCCACCCTCAAAGCTGTACCCGCTCATCATCGCTGCTGGGGCTTTAAAATATGCCTCATTGATTTCAGGTCGGGCGAATACTAAATGAAGTAACTTTTTTAATTTGAGATCTTTAATCTCTGAAATAGCACCTCGAAGTTCCTCTTTTAAACCTTCACTGTCAACCATTTCGTGGGTCTTCCTTTCTACAACCTGAATGGAATGAACTTCAATATGAATAAATTCATCAGATTGGGTACATTTTACATTTGCTTCAATGTACATTCCATCTTCCATTTCATCAATCACTGGATATAGCTCTAACTCGTTCCAGATTTTCGCATATGCTGAACTTCGACTTTGATCTGTCACTTTCAGATGGATCCATGGTTCCTCATTATTCGTTTTTTTATATTTTTTATCTTTAATAATCGTTCCTTCAATGATAGCTTCTTGTCCTTTTTGCAGATCTTTAATTTTGGTCTTCATTTAAAAACTCCTTCCTTTTTTTGCGGTTTAATTTGATGTTTTTAAATATTCTTTTGGATATTTTCTTCACAAAAACCAATGTATGATTCAAATAAAGAACAATCGTTCCTCCTCAATTTGTTAAGCTCCTATATTTTATTGTCTCCGAGCGTATTTATTCAGTTTGCATGCTTAAACCAGGTTTCTATATTTCAACTATTATATTCATCATTTCTCATATAGTTGATGTATTATGTATGAAATATATATGCATTTTATATGAATGAATTATATAACTTCATCTTACTCAATAGAATATAAGAGTTTAAGTTAAACAGATTGGATTTTGATCTTATGTATAAATAGGGAGGAATCTGAAATGGAAAAGGCGATAATTTACAGTTTCGAAAGTGGAAGACGCTTAGAGTTCGGAGAAAAAAAGGAACCAGAGAAAAAACGTGTTCGCATTCTTTGGAATCGTATTGTTTTAGCTCTTGTATTGATTACTCTTTTAATTTATGGGACATGTAGCATGGTATCTGATTTAATCTATCACGTTCCTAAATGGATCAACACTCAAGAACAATATTCCATCGGTCAAGATCTTAGGAACTATCAGCAGGTTAAAGTCATTATTCAATCAGGCGATACAGCTTGGAACATTCAAAGTAAACTCACGCCAAATGAGCGAGACATTCGTCACCCTTTGTATTTAGCACAGACCTTAAACCCTGGCGTTCAAATGGGGGACTTGAAGGCTGGACAAATCATCATCTTCTTAAAAGAGAAAGAACTTAAAGCATTAACAGCTAACGCATCCCAATAAGACGAGCATCTCTCGTCTTTTTTTGTTGGTACTGCTTTTTAGAGTGACTTAGACATCTTCCAAAGCATAAAACGAAACTACTAACGTACAATACAAGGACATGTCAAGGACGAAGGGCTGAAAACCGAGACACGGAAAAATAAAAGGTTTAAGCCCTTCACATACATACATAAAAAAACTTTCTGTCTCTTTAGGGCAGAAAGTTTTTTATCATTCATTCTATTCTATTAGGGAAACATTAACCCCGCCTTATCTACGAGCCTGTCTTCGTATAGGGATAATCGCAGCTTGCCGAACTCCATCTTTCTCAATATCAGGTTTTATATGCACATGGTTTACCGTTTCTAACGAGTGATTTTTTTTAGGTTCGCTTAGCACGATTCGCATCGCCTCCTCGACCGACCATCCATATTCCATTACATATTGGACTGAGCGATTCGAGAATTCTTCAATGCTGATATAACGATCTTTGTAATAAATGAAGTACATAAAAAGTGTAAAGAGCAGGAAACCCAATATAGCTCCATTCATACTCATATAATTCAATCTCATACTTTGCATAAGCGGTGGAATCTCACTTTTTTCAAAGCTAACATATTGCAATGAAAAATTAATAATCAGTAAAACAGCTCTAAACATAGCACCAAACCATAGAGCCGTGTACATTACACTCAAGAATGACCCTTTCGTTTCCGTACGATAGTGCTTCCTATAGTAGGCTCTGATCTTCCCTCTTTTCATCAACGGCTTTACAAAGCAAGCATGTATAAATGCCATCCCAACAATAACAGCATCCATGGTTCCAAGGAAGTCCGGAAATTCTCTATTAAACAGGACCATAATCAAAAATGGAACATGCATGAAAAGAAAAAAACGGATGTACTCCGTACGGAATAATAGTTTTAATTCAGGATGTCGCAAATATGGTGCATTCCCTATCTTTACATTCGACATACTAACCACACTCTTTCTTTTTATTTACTCCTTTGATTTTTTCGTAATGTTTTCACCTGTTCAGGAGTCATTACTTGATTTAGGTTTGATTCAGACTGTTTGAGCGCTTTCTGAATATCTTCCTCATCATACCCATCTAATTTCATTTGTAACTCTTTCAAAAGTGCATCCTTGTCTACAGCCTTGATTCGATTCCCTGCGTCTGCAATTGCCTTCTGAATCGTTTCATCAATTGTATTTTTCAAGTCCTTTGTATTTAATACACTATGTTCATCACGTTTTTTTACAAAACTACCATAAGCAGATTGCACCTTTTCATTTGCACTCGCATTGAATATTTGGTTTAGGTGGAGTTTGTGGTTTAAATCATCCACTCCCCAAACAAAACCCATCATAAACAAGAAGTAAATAACAACTCCAATAATTATAAACTTCATAAACGATCTAACCAAAAAACTAATAACAACAACAGCGATAATAGCGATAACCACCAATGACAAGAAGTTAACATCCACTTTCATCCCCACCTCCTAATAGGTTATAGAGGTATTGTATGCAACTTGCCCTACTCTAAAAGATAAGGGGATCAAGAGTGTAATTATATTTTATTCAATTATATATCCCATTCAGAATTATGTAAATTATTTTTTACAGAAATTAAAAGTACACACTAAATTACTTCTATCTTTTTTTATAACCATATGGAATTGAACCCTATTATAAAAGAAAAAAGCCCCATAGAGGCTTTACATAACAGTTGAAAGTGAGAACATTCGTAAACCTGCAATGACTATAGGAGCTGCACCTAATAAAATGATCGCCGAAAATGGAACAACCATCGATGCCTCCGAGTATACCAGGCGAGTAATATCATTTCGTCTTTTAAGCGTATTGGTTTCATGTATTAAAGATTTCATATTGCTATCCATAATAGAAATACACTCTTCTCTTGCATACGTCCCAATGTCCTCCAGTAAATTGAACATTTCTATAAATCGTGCATTTTCAAACTGTGAACGAAGATATTCCATCCCCTCATGCTTATTACGAAGATACATCAAGTAGCCCCGTTCAAATACTTTCTTGTGATAGCTATTCAATTTCGTCAGTGCAAACAAGATCTCTGTCACTGTCTTATTAGAACGAAGCATCAAAATCGTAAACATGTGAAGGATTGGGAGATCTTTATTACTGTTCACCAGCTCTTTTTTTGCCTTCTGGCGCAAAATGATGCCTGGAAATAACGAAAACGCGAGGTATAAAATCGAAGTGATGAGGATCATATCAATGGATACTCCCTCTTCACTTATACGCGTGGTATCTACTTTCAGAAGCCAGTGAAATAAAGATGGAAGCTTGTCGATGAGACCAATGGTTACGAAAATCAACAGGATCGAAGCAAAAAATATGGCGACTTTGAATGCCATAAAACTTTGAACAGTAAATTTTTTATTATATCCCGATTGTATAAGGAGTCTCTCCGTTTTTCGACCTTTGTTCGTTAAGTTTCGATCATCCTCAACAAACCACTTAAAAGGGATTGCAAAAGACATTCGATATACCAGATGATAAAACGTACTCTCAAAAGTAATATCATTTGTCGGCAAACTTTTATTTGATTTTGTCTGGAGCAACAGAGTTAGAATTACCCCCACCCACACCATAAAAAAAATCGAGTATATCATGATACCGTGCACCCTCCTTACATTGTTTTTTTGGATAGCATCAAGTTAATGATGAACGTACCCATAATCGCAGTAACGCCAACAATGAGTAACAACATACCAGCAAAGGAATTAAAGAAAAATTCAACCGCGTACTTATTGAATATGAGATTCAGAATCAATCCTGAAATTGCAAATACGCCCAAACAGGAATTCAAAATAACAGTGGCTTTACGTTCTGTGATTCGCTTTTCTTTTAGATGATTTTCATTTTCCATCATTTCCGCAAGATTCGATAAGTTCTGAATGACATCTGCTTTTTTGCTTTGTTCCTTATAACTTAAAAGTAAAAACGTAAAGGCATAAATCCATGTATCATTTAGTTCATCAGCAAATTCCATCAAGCTTTTTTCGTAATTCTCCGTTACCATTTTTCTCGACAACTCTAAGAAATAAGAACGAAGGGGTTCTTGTAACGTATTACTTGTCTCCAACATAACCAATTTCAGATCATTCATTTTAGTCATGCTTTTAATCAAGTGTTTAATGGCAAGGGGAAGTTCCTTCTCAATGTAAAAGTGAATATTAATCGTCATCAAGTTTAAAATCTTATTCGCAAACCAGTGAACTAAAAATGGAAAAATGATAGCCAGCAAAAATTTTTGACTGAACACAAAAGCCAAAAGCAATCCCCATTCTGTTGCAATGATAATGAAATACAGCAGGTCTGCTCGATTTTTACTGGATTTAAATGTGTAATAAAGTGTTAAATTTTGTCTAAGCTTCTTATATAACATAGGATTAAATCGTTTTATTTTTGTTTTTTCTTTTACTACAACCTTAGATAGATTGAATAATCCGGTGATTTTTCTCTGACTGATCAATCCTTTCGTTAAGAGGTATAGCGATCCTCCCATCAATAAAATAAACAGGATGTTGACGAGATGATTTCCTGCCTCTTGAATTGCTGATTGTACGATTCCCATCATAACACCCCTTATAATTTTTCCATTTGAGACATCGGCACACCATACTCATTCAGCAGCTTCTTTAGGTGCATGGATAAACGATTTCCCGTGCACTCATATTTACCTTTGGTTACGTCTTCTGGATCTTGATTCCAATGACATAAAACATTCATTTTTTTAAAATTTCGATTTTCATCCAGAATCACTTCACTAACCGATTTAATACGGATTTCAGTACCAACCATACGCATAATTACAACAATCGGAATCGTTTTTGCAATTTTATTTTTCAAGTGCGATATATTTGAATAGTTACTATCTCCTATATACATATCTACACATGCATCCAGAAAAGCTTCCTCATCAAGAGCGTGAGCCGTAAACATATTACCAGAGGTCTTAAAATTTGCACCATACACTTGCCTAAACTCTTGCCCTCTTGATTCAGGTACAATGATTCGACTTGCCGTGGTACGTAGCGCTGCTCGAAGTTGCCGCTCAAACGTAAAGTTCTTCTCTTCATCAACATTGAGAATTACAATATCATGACCTTTAAGAACCCGATCGACATCTGTTTCATTAATCGCCGCAATTACGACTTTACGTTCTTCGGGTTTAGTATAGGTTAATAGATAGTTGATTAAGGTGGTCTTTCCTGTATTCATTTCTCCGCCGATCCCGATATTCGCTTTTCCTTTCACCAAAACGGAAAAAAGCTGATCCAAATAATCATTGACTGTGCCGTATTTCTTCATATTTTCCAAGTTGGGAAGGAAATTTCCGAATTTACGGATGTTTAGCACATAGCTTTCCGATGCATCCGGTATGATAACGTTAACCCGATCTCTGTTTGCCCTGGTCGCTTCAATGCTGGCATTCTCCAAGTTATTCATTTCTTTTTTTGAAAAAGAAATAGCACGAGAATATACGTTATACATATCTTCAAAATTTTTAAATGTTCGATCATATTTGAGCTTTTGACCAAATTTGATATAGTAAATCTCACAGCGAAATGACGGATAAACATACCCATTCACCATAATTTCACCGACAAGCGGATCGTCGTCTAATTCTTGTAAAATCCCCATGCCATACAGCTCCGCATATATTTTTTGCGCAGTCTCTTCAACCTGAGCATCTGAGAGCATTCCATATTGAGCAACCACATATCTAATTTTATTTTGAACATAAGCTCTGGCATCCTTATCCATAGTTGTCTTGTTCATCATTAGTGTGTGATGATCAATTTCAGCGGAAGATCCTTTAGGGTTATCCATACGTCTTTTGACTTCAACTAAAATACTTTCATATAGCTTTTTGTGATTTACAGAATGCACTTTATCATCCATTTCGACATCACTAAGTCCAAACTGTTCAATCAGATTTATACGCTTGCGCAACAGCACTTCTTGACTACATGGATCCAAATATAACAGTGTAACGACCGTAGAGGATGAATCTACAGATAAAAATGTATCCTCACCAACTATCCCTTTATAGATCGTTTTATGGGTATCGTCTGAAACTTCCAAAATGAAATCTTTCACTGAAGGATCAAGATCAAGTTGAACAATGCCCACTGTCTTGTCCTTATGTTTAACTACGATTGGATTTGAAGAAAATTTAACGTTCATCTACATCCCTCCTTACGCTAACTGCTGCCCAATATCTGCAAATACTTTCGCATTTATTGGCTTTGCAGCAAATATGGACTCTTTCTTTTGTAAATCAAGATTGTCTGTTGATTGATCGTCGTATTCAAGTACGCCTACCACCTTCAAATCCAATAACGAATCTTTCAATTTATCATTTACATCTACTTTACTTAGCATATTTTTCATATTGTAAATAACCAGTGTCGGATGCTCGGTTTTGTGGTATTGATTCACGACTCGTAACACTCCGTCCACTTTCAGCAGATTTGCATGATTGTTTCGAAGAACAAGAATCACTTGATCAGCTTCAAACAACGTGTAAACGGTGCCTGCATTGTTGGCTTTAGGTGAAATAACAACAATCACAACCTCGTATAACTTTCGAGCTACTTCCAAAATGGATTCAATTTGAAGGCTTGAAAAACGCTTCACTTTGCCGATGAAGTGAGTTCCACGTAACACGTCAACATCAAGACTTGTTCGAATTACATTTTCACTAAAAACACTTTCATTGAGCCCAGATGAATTTAGATGCGCAAGCAGGTTATCGATACCATGAGTGTCATCTTCTTTTACAAATTCATACGCCAAACATGGATTTTCAAAATCAAAATCAATGAGTAAGACCTTTTTGAACATCTCTTTTTTTCCATTACGTCTCAATGATTTAGCCAAATTGGTTGCTACGTATTTTGCACCATTTCCTTGAACAACCGACATGATCGCGTAGACTTTGCCACTCATCTAAGTATCCTCCCTCTTAACTTTTAACTTGTCTCCTGGTGACAAGGTCGTTACGCCAGGATTAAGCTTTTTGATCTCATTGGCTGTGACATTAAATAATTTTGAAATACTTTCGTATGTGTCTCCTGTTCTAACCGTATATTGAACAGAGCTATCTGTCTTTCGGTCTTCCTGCTCCTTCGATCGCATGTAAACAGGCTTTTCAGCTTCAACCTTTAGTTTCCTTATTTCATCTGAATTCATATCGTATTTTGGTGTAATAACCGTATCCTTTTCAGTGAGGTTATTAAAACGAACGATAAAGATACTCCCTGCTTTTTGGGCGTCAAAATAAGTAACAGCTTCTTTATCAGATACAAGCAAGTCTACAGACTCAACAAGCTGACTTTCTGCTCCTGATGCACTTTTTTTAAAGTTAACATTGACGACTTCTTTCTTATCAAAAATCTCAAAAATCTTATTCCCGATGGTCGTCTGTACAAAGACGCGTACAGCATCCCCGCTTTTAATAGAGGTCGGCATATTAACGGCTTCGAGGCCAAGTTTGAATTTTTTTGATCCATCACTGACACCTGTAGTCTGTCGCTTGGTAACAATTTCATTGGAAAAGATATCTGCGCTCGCCGACTTTCCCTTCATGTCTTCAAATGTTGTAATGTAATTAGGCAGCACCATATTCTTATCCATTTTAATGGCACCAATGTTTTCTGTAGTAAACGCTGCTCCTTCGGAGATATCTTTCTTTGCAACCAGTACGAACACTTTATTTCTTTCATCTTGTTTCGGTGCGTAAACATTTTGATAATAAAACATGCCAGAAGTTGCAACGAATGTGATCAGTAGCACTGTCAACAACAACTTGTTCTTTCCACGCATATAGACACCTCCAGTTGTATTCAAACGTATTTCATTTAGATTTTCAGTTTATATCCATTTTTGAGTGGTTTATAGTCAGCAGAGGGCGAATGGCGTCTTACTCACTAATAGCGATCTGACATGAAGACCTCTTTGAAGGTGTACTTATCTGAAACGCCAGATACACCAAAAAACGTGGCTACAGGTTTTAATATTTCGTTATGCGAGGGGATCGTAACCACCAGTTGAATTAATTCCTTTTCATCACGTCTCACATATTCATCACCAGCTTCTTCAAGACCTGTAACCCCTATAACATCCCTGTCCCCAGGCATCGTATGTGCATCTACGTGTATAATTCCATCTGACAAATTTACAAATGAATATTCGGACACTCTCTCTTTAAAAAGTTGCACATCATCCAGCGTTAATCCACCTTGTCTCTGAGCAAGTTGCGACAGTACATGCACTTCACGATCTAATTTTGTATAGGGTTGTACAAATGTAAAAAAGCCTAAACAGAGAAAAAAAACGATAATGACAAAAGACATAGCAAAAATAGTTTCAATCGATATAAATCCCGATTCCTTTGTCAAATGAGATAAATATTTTTTTATGAATTTCAATCCTCCACACACCCTTTGCATTACATATAAAAAACATATAGTCATTTTGTACTTTTTTTGACTTTATCATAAGGAACTTCGCATTCAAATGTAAAAAAGGTTCTATCTTGTTCTATAAAAAAAAGGTTTTATGTCAACTTTTTAAGCTGTACATAAAACCTTTTACCAAGCCCTAAAATAGGGATTCTATTTGATCTTCACATCATAAATCTTATTGATATTGTCAATGGACCACTCTGTTGTCGCTTGGCTTGTTGTGTAAAATTGAGAGATTGC
This sequence comes from Paenibacillus sp. 1182, assembly GCF_017833915.1. Lineage (NCBI taxonomy): Bacteria > Bacillati > Bacillota > Bacilli > Caryophanales > Paenibacillaceae > Paenibacillus > Paenibacillus sp. 1182. The sequence continues at coordinate 38,372 of NZ_JAFICR010000004.1, forward strand.
ATACGCACCCAGAGCGATAATCAAACCTGCCACAATTACCGTTTCTACGGAAACATAACCCGCACGGTTTTTTAGTTTTTGAATTACTTTGGTCATTCCTTACACCATCCCTTCTAAATTGAATTCTGTTCATTATTTACGTCAGCGCTGATGATCAATACTGGAATCATAGATTCCATTATTTGATTTTGACATCCATCACCTTATTAATATTTTGCATAGACCACTCTGTCGTTGCTTGGCTTGTCGTATAGAATTGAGAGATTGCATACGCACCCAAGGCGATGATCAGACCCGCCACGATTACCGTTTCTACCGAAACATAACCTGCACGGTTTTTTAGTTTTTGAATTACTTTAGTCATTCTTTATTTCCCCCTCCCTTCAAAGTTGATTTGCATTTTATTCAGGTATTATAGACATTGATTTTCGTTTTACTACTCACTTCCATGTCTACTGAATGAGATCCAATTCCTTTCTTATGGAATTGGCGTTTCTTTAATGGTTACATTGTAGATTTTGTTAATGTTATCAATGGACCACTCTGTTGTTGCTTGGCTTGTTGTATAGAATTGTGAGATTGCGTACGCACCCAAGGCGATGATCAGACCCGCCACAATTACCGTTTCTACAGATACATACCCCGCACGGTTTTTCAATTTTTGAATTGCTTGCTTCATTTTATTCATATTCTAATGTCCTCCTTTGAAATGTTTTTTAATTTTTATTTATGCTTGTATGATATGTAATGTCGTTGACTTTATAACACGAAAAATAGACATAAAGCAGGGTTAAACCACTTTATGTCTTGTAGAATTATTTTTTATATTTTTTTAATTGAGTAGAAGATAGAAAAATGCCAATACCATGTATGGGCCAAATGCGATATGTCCCTTGAGCTTTTTCTTTTTGAGCAAAAGAAGGAGAATTGAGACACAGGCTCCTGTCAAAAACGTAACCAACAAATAATTGAGAAGTAACCCACTTCCTAAAAACATTCCTAATGAAACGGACATCTTTACGTCACCTAAACCGAGTTGTTTGGTAAGCACAAAGATGAGCCCAAATACAAGTAAAAAATACAACCCACCTTTGACGAACACCGCCCAATACTGACTATTATTAAGAACAAAAACGACTGCCAATATAAACAACGCCAAATTATATTCATTTGGAATAATGTGATATTTCAAATCAATAAAAAAGATGGAGGATAAGATCGAAAAAGCTAAACATACCAACAATAGATTTAATGAATAAGGGTGTTTAAATACAAATACGATCCAAACGATCGCATTTAGCAGCCCAGCATATATTTGGCTATTACGATCGATCTTGAAATCTTTTTTACTGCTATATTGGTTTAGACCAATCTGGGTCAATATCGACAATAATGTCATAAAAATAATTGTCATGTTATTCCTCTTTTCTTATTTTGGATATACCTTCGTGAAGCAAATTAATCCAAACACATTTGCATCAATCTCTCCCAAAATCGCTCCACCTTCCGAGAAACCCAATGCACGATTTCCATTCGTTTCTTCTCCAGATAAGTCCGATAAGATGATGTTCGATTTTTTAAAATCCACGGTTACGGTTGTGCCGATTGGTGCATCTTCGGGAAGTGTAATGTATCCCGTTAATTCTGAATCGCTTGAAGGGGTCAGAGAACCTAAGAGAACTCGCTCATAATCATCTGCTTTCAACTTCAGTTCGTATGACGCAGCCTTCAACTGTACATGGGTATTAGTGTTTATTAATGAAAACTCTATATTTCCGCCTGCCGCCATCGGCATATTAGTCCAAGACCATTTCATAGGCATTAATTTCGTATACTTAGGAAAGTACAGAGGATTAACCACTTTGTTCAGTGTGAATATCAATCCATCCTTTGCTGGTTGTGGATTGTTTGTAAGTTCGGTTTGTTCACCCGTTTTAAAAGATACTTCTAAAGCCGATATCGATTTGATGGTAATAAACTTATTAAAGAAAATTCCCTTTGGCTTGACCTCTGTGTAAACAATGACCGTTGGATGTTTAATTTCAAATTTAAAACCTTCCGGAGTCGAGAATTCTTTTGGAAGATCATTTTCTTGATTCACAATAGAGACTTTCACAATAGGTACACCCGTAATGTAAGAATTCTCTTGAGGGTTTAAATTAGCATCAAGTCCATAATTTTCACTTAGAATTCGGTTCACGACATGTTTCACTTCGTCTTCCTTAAATTTTAAATCCCCATTGCTGGCTGCCGTTTTTTCTATTTGCATGGCTCCTGCTGATGCTGCCGCATCATTAAAATTTTGAAACTTATCTTTCATACCATATAAATACGTCATCTCGATCATATGAAAAATAAAAAAAGGTAAAATAAAAGACACCGCAAATATGACTAAAACACTCACAAAACCCTTCTCATCTCTGATCTTTTTTAATCGCTTGAACAAATTACCTCCTCCTTACTCATCATCATTCAAACGAAATCTTTGTACCGATATCTACAGACAATATAATAATTTTGTCGCCTGTGAGTCAACGAATTTCAGGTTTGATACGATCTGACTCAACTCAAACCGAATACGACCGTTTTTCCTCTACGTTAAAGGACTGTTTTTATATAATGGGTAGGGAAGGATGTGAGTTTTATGAATGAGCGATTAATGAAATGGTATGTAGCAAAAAAATCGGAGCAAGCCATTGCAAAAATGCCTCATCAATGTAATGACTGTAATCAAGTTGATCTCGCTGTTCGTCAAGTAAGCACGCTCTATTTACTCGGATACGTACTGTCAGGGGTGTTAGTGGGGTATTGGATTGCGTGGATTTTAGGATTTTTAGTCACGCTAATCTGCTTTTTTATTAATGTAAATATTGCAAAAAAGCGTTGTAAGCATTGCGGATCAACAAATGTCCATTTACACCATGTTGGGAATTAAGATTCCTCAAGTGAATGTGCCAATGGAAACGGAGAAATAAATGTTTAGCATGCAGAAGAAAACACAATGTTGAACAATAGACTTAATGAGGAAGGTTTCACATTTTGGCGTATAAAATAGCAAGAAGCCTTTAGCACATATATAGCTAAAGGCTTCTTTGTTTATAATATTTATATATTGGAAATTGGTGTTAATGCTTTGAATCTCGTTCCAAATGGAGAGTCTTCTTTTGCAATTTCATTTGAATGATACAATTCTTCCAAAGCATCCAAAATTTCATGAACTGACATCATTCGCCCCATTGCCTTGCTAATTTCCACATTCTTTTTAGGAATGGTATCTACAGAAAGAGGCAGAGAAGATATCAATACGCTTCTCAACTTTTCGCCAACACCACCAAAGTCATCCAATTCATCAAAAGGATGTCCCGAATGAGGAGAGGCCGTTTTGGTCGTGCGTACTCGAATATAAAATGTCTTTTTTAAGGTTGCTGATGAAACAAATGCATTTCCCGTTGGCAAATCAGGCAATCGGGCAAACTGCTCGGCATTTAAGTTTGTCTCCGTTTGTATCATCTTCATATCCGATTCAATGCCGGTTCTAAAAATAAACTTAACATTTAGCATGGATGCTATCGTTTTATCTAACAAGGCTGGTCGCTGAGTACCCAGCACCAAAAATACACCGTACTTCCGAGCTTCTTGACTCACTTCTCTCAAGATCGTTTTCGTAGGGTTACTTCGCTCGCCTTCAGGTGCAAAAATATGAGATTCATCGGTAATGATGAAGAACGGTGGAAATTTTGCAGGCATATCAATTCCTTGATGATTAGCTCTCCAGTCCTGATACGCTCTGCGTTTTCCATACAACTTACGCGTAACATAAGAAGCCAGCATCTTCAGTTGGCTAACTTTACCCCGAATAACGGCTAATTTCCGCTTCAACATACAAGCTTCAATTTTCGAAATATCGTGGTTGAAAATGTTTGTTTTATTCAACTGGTCTAACCGCCAGGCAATTGCCTGCAATGTAGGCAAGCCAGAAACCTTATCTCGAAATCGTTCATATAGCGCAACGGACTCGGCAGGCAGACTCTCTTGATTTCGTTCGTGTTTAGGCAGTTCTTGAAATTCAAAGGCTCTTTTGAGATCGGCTATTCGGTTACTTAAAGTTGTAAAACTATCATTTTTCTGATGAATAGATTCAATGGCTCCCCGCATAGGCATGGTTAAGTCTCCGACGAATTCCAACAAATATAGCAAATCCTCTGTCATTAATTCGCTAAAATTTATACCTATATTTTCACCGATGTAAAATATCTCATGTTTTGCTGAGAAATCATAGATGTGCTCATCCGATAGCCCTGGTGTGGGCACTTTAAATTCAAGTTCATTATGCGGATCAAAAGCGACCCCTGGGATGGAATAACGCATAATTTCTTCACAGTAGACACGAAGAGCATTCGTTTTACCGCTCCCCGTTCCACCGAAATAGCCAATGCCTGGATATTCCCTAAGATCATAGTGAGAGATAATAAACGGAACACCTTTTTGTGGGATAATGCCTTTACCACGTTCATATAGGGGAATCAGGTTGCGAAGATAATCAGGTAATAGTTTCTGAATTCGTTCTGTCCCTCGTATAATCCCAAGTGAAAATCCCTTATTCGGATGGGTAGGTATGAGCAATTCTTCAACATCCTCAAACCCTGGAGTTGCGACAACACTATGAGCTGTAATAGGCATTGTGATCTCATCTAACAATTTTACCTTGGCAATGTATATGGATGTACCTTCTTGGATCATTTCTAACTCTTGTAAGCTCTGAAAAACACAACTTTCTGCTGAAAAAGTACCCGTAAATACCTGCGGATACAGTTTTGTCTCAATAACTTCAGCAATGAGATCTCCATTCATTGGATCCTTAATCAACAAATATTCGTCTTGTACTAATCGCCGTTTTACTGACGCCACACTTACTTCCTTAGGGGTTGTCCGTCCTACGACATACATTTCTGGATTCATATCGGTATCTCCCTTCCCATTTTAGTGATTGATCTCCTATTTCGACACATTATAAATTTGTTATGCATAAAGTTATGATATATGTATGAAACATATATGATATTTTCAAAATGATTTACTTATGATTGATGTATGATTGATGAATGGATGCCGATTTTGATCATTTCAATCGGCATTCATCCTTATTGTATTCTTGTTGTTACTGTACGGCCTCCGTGTTTCTTAAAGTGATAAGCAATATCGCCTATATTGGCTAAGTATTCATCATGTGTCACCATAATGACCTGACGATTAAAGCTTGAACTCACCTCTAACAGAAACTTTGCCACTTGCTCCGAGTATCCCTTTGATACATACTTTGAAGGTTCGTCCAGGAGCATTGGAGCCGAATTTTTATCTCCAATGAGTTGTAGCATAGAGGTATGAATGGAAATCGCCACAATGTCCGCTACGCCTCCACCCTCTTCTTCCGCAGGATCCGTTTCAATTTCATAGGTTTCGCTTTCTGCTATTTTTGTGACAAAGTTCGCCACCCATTGTCTTGCCTGCTCTTTCAGTTCAATTTCAAGCGACATATGATCACCCATAATAAAGCGCAGCGCATTGGTTCCCATCTCTTGTAGAACATCTCTGGCTTGAGTTCTTGCCTCTTCAGCCGCTTCAACGATCAAAACTTTTTTTAATTCTACGTTTTCTCGTTGTTTAAGTAACTTTTTTTGTGACTTCTCTTTATCCTCCTTGCTTTTCTGTAGCTGTTGTAAGAGCGCACTATCCTTATAAAAGATGCTTTTCAAATCATCCAAGAGACCTTTTGCTTCTGAGACCAACATTCGATTTCCCCCTTTCGTTTAAACCTGTATTACCAATCACTTGATATCTGGCATTAACTATTGGAGCATTTTATATCGCTCAAGCAATTCAAACGGAATCATACCTTCAATTTTTTCGAGTGTTCGCTGAATTTCAATTTCTATTTCACGAACTTCCTGTTCCGCTTTTTCGGGCGTAGTTCCCAATAACTTGAGTTCACTCTCATTGTCTTTCAACTGTTGCTCGTAAGCGCCTTTTTTGGCTATGGCTTTCATTTTAAGCTGCTCAGAAGCCTTGAGTGCTTTTTCCGTTCGCTGTAACTTAGCAATGAGTTCGTCATTATTTACATCATGATGATGTTGTGTCATTTTGATTCGCTCCTTCGTATTTAATAAGATGATGCAGCAGCATACTGACCTACAATTCGACTCACCGTGACTTTATCAATCGTTCCATGACAAACAGGACAGGAGCCTGCTTCTTCAAGCAACGTTTGATAATTACCAACTAATACAGCCGTCTCCTTGCTTTGCTTTTCGATAACTCGATCTTCTGCCGATAATTGATCTTGGATTTTTCTTCGGATGACCATTTCTTTTTTAATATTCGAACTCCGTGTTACTTTCTCTGTGAAATTATCAATAAGTTGTCGAGCGGTTTCAATTTCCGCCGTTTGATCAAGCGTTTCTTGAATGTATGAGAGTTTGCGAGCAACCTCATTTCGAGATAAGACTAATCGCTTGGCACGTTCTGACTTTTCCTGTAAAACATCACGACGATTGAAGCCTGTCTTCATTTCTTCCAAAAGCTTATAAGCCTCTTCAATATGTGTAGTTGCATGTATAATTTTGTCTTCATCCTGAATCAAGGCTATGGTTTGCTGACGCTTCGTTACTAACTGCTTGATACCCAAACTTTGCTTATGAGTATTTAAAATCGTAGCAAAAAGTCTTTCTGCTTGATGCGTATCTCGCAATGCGTATAATGACTCCTCAAGCAAGTTATATCGATTTTGAAGACTTGTTCGTTTTTCAATTGATGACGATAGTTGTTTATGTTTCACATGTTGTATTTTTACTCTTTCAAACATAAGAGCGATCTCTTCGATAGAGGAAAGTTTTGCAATAATCTCATCATTCTCATGCACAACCACTTCCATCCCTCTTCTTTTTTCAAGTGTCGCAACAATCCGATCTTTTCGATCTGTCCATTGATCGATTTGTTGTAACAACACTTCAACCTGGGAGATGATGTTCTCTAAATCATTCAAATGCTCATATTGCTTTATTTTTTCGTCCAATTTTTGAACATCTGCCTGCGTTCTTTTCAACTCATCATTCACTTTGCGATCCTCAGCTTCGAGTTCTCTCGTCACAGCATCCGCGTAATGTGTCCCATAAATCGCTCCAATAATTTTCGCCTTTAACGGGGCTGAAAAATGATCACCAATTAAGAACCAGCCCGTCCCCTGTTTCATACTGTTCAAGTTAAACTGCAAATCTTTATCGATCACAAAGGGATTGTAGCCAAGTATCTTTTGAACCTCTGGCAAAATTTTTGTATTGTAATATACGACTTCACCTGTTGAAGGATCGGTTATTTCATAACCATTCCTACCGTTTTTCTTTTTCTCCATAATTCGGGAAACAATAAACCCGTTGGACAAAAAGAAAGTTATCTTCGCGTAACCAGCCCCTCTTTTAATCACCCGCCGACCGGATGGCTTATTTTCGTACATCCATTGAAATCCTCGAAGGATAGCTGTTTTACCTTGTCTACTCTCACCTACTAATACATTAAGCCCTCGCGAAAACTCAAGATCGGTGTACTCATGACTTTGGAAGTTTTCAAAGATGGCGCGAACAACAACAGCATCTTTAAGTGTCTCTTCAAAGTTTTCACTTATTTCGCTTTTTTTCTTACTGACTCGATCAATCACATCATCTCTAATTTCACGCGGCACTTCATCTGTATCCGCCAAGTCACGTATAATCTCAATAATATCTGTTGATTTTGTGAGCCCCACATCTCTCACGGTCTTTTTTAGTTGCGCAATACGACCTTCACGTTGGACACGTTCAACAATTTTATCGCGATTAAGGACTAAGTCTCCCTGTTGTGCTGATTTTAAGAAATACTCTTTAAATCTAATTCCATGTGCCTTCGTAATGTCCATAAGCAATACTTTAGGTTTACGTTTCATTTCTTTAAGATCATTAGACATGCGAGGAATGGCACCAGGATTCACAAACCATTTACCATCGATATTCGTTAAAGGGAATCCAATATGGTCATGACCGCTAATCGTAACGTCCGCTTTCGTGTGTTTAATATGATCTATAAGGGTGTGACGAAACATGTCCCCTTTACTCTTATCCGTCAAATACCCATGTACCATATGGATATGGAAATCACCCAGCTTTTCTTCAACAATATAATCATCAATGTATTCAGGGGAATCAATGTCCAAATGATAATGGGTACCCGTAACCGCTACGGTAGCACCATCTTCTGTCGTAAAAAAATAAGGTTTTTCTTTTGTTGCAAATCTCATGAGCCCTAAACGGTTTAAAAAACCTATCATCGTTTTGGGCAATGTCTTTAAGTTATTACCATATAACTCATGATTCCCTACAATCCCGATGAGTGGTGGCATTTTGTTTTCAAGTTTTTCAAGCTCCTTGTTGACATCGTCTCCAGTCCATAGACTCATAACATCCGCTACATACTCGAATGGAGGACTTGGACCGTCCAAAAAATCTCCTGGCTGTAAAAAACCACTTACACCCAACTTTTTTCCGATTTCAATAATCTCCATTGTTTTTCTTCGCTGCGTTAGACCGTAGTCTTCATCCATTCGATTTTCAGGCGCGGTAACACGTTCATGTTTATCACCAAAGTATAGTAAACGCATATATTCCCATCCTCATTTACAAACGATTTTCTTGTAGATAACTTTCCAACAATGTTAGGTCAATAGCTTGCGTAGCAAGCACCTTTGCCACAATGTCCAAAACGAAGCGAAGTGTCACGACCCAAGTTTTACTATGTTGATAAAACCAATTATCACTACGCTCTTCATCTTTACAAATAAGCACATGCTTGTATTTCAGGTTCGAATCTTTCCCGTAAGTACGAAAAGCCTCGATCACTGTGTTCGCATAAGGCATTTCGGTAAGAGTGGTTTTGACACGGTCATTTTCATACCATAGTTGGAGGTCTCTCGTTTTCAGGCCACGATGCTGAAAAATAATTGTTTTGCCTTCGACTTCAAATTTTTTCTCAAGTAAATTTTTCTTCCGTAATAAATCGAGAAATGCCATATGATCCATGATCCAAGTTCCCCCACTCTTTCTGTAGTCCCCTTCTGACAACAGTTTTTGATCCATCCATTGTCGGATGGTACAGACAGCTACACCGTATATTTCGTGTGCCTCTTTCGTTGTTAGCACTTTATCTACACTTTTCTCCATTTTTATAGCACCTTTTTTCAGTCCATTTTAATAATTTAATTGACTATAGTCTATATCTAATTCGCTATAGTGTCAATTTTTTACGCAAAATATTTTTAGAATAAAAAAAGCACTACCTTGAATAGTAGTGCTTCATTTTATTGTTTAGCCATTTCATGCTAAAGAGCTATTAAAAAACTGAAATGTTTTAAAGTACACTAAAAAAAGAGTCAAGAAGCGGCAACTTCTCAACTCTTTAGTGGATCATATAGGCGATCCAATACCAATAATTGCAGGACGTAATCTTAGCCAGTTTGCATAACAGTATCATTGGGAGGAGCACGGTAATCGTTGAAATAATTACCCGTTATCCTTTTTACAACTATTATTAATCTCAGGAAATATACCGATCAAAAACTCTTTAAGTCTTTTAGAATGACGTTGACGTTGATATACACCATAATAGAGCTTATATTTTATTAAAAAAGGCTTTGTTACTTCTGAAAGTATTTCTTGAGGTGCTATTTTCAATTTTTGCAGCACGACATATCGAAGACACAATTTTAACCGATGCTGCAAAACTTCTTTATCTCCCCAAAAACCATGAGGCAATTGAGCTAATTCCCCTTCGACTGCTGCATCATAAATATTTATGATTACTTCATCTTCATATCCGATCTCAGGAAATACTTCGATGAGAAACTCGTTCAGTCCTTTGGACTGACGTTGATGTGCATAATAAAGTTTGTATTTCATTAAAAATGGTCTTTTCACTTCTAACAGTATTTCATGAGGTTTCATTTTTAATTTTTGCAACACGACATAACGAAGACATAGCATTAATCGATGCAGGTTATCTTCTTTATTGTGTCCCCAAAAACCCTTAGGTAATCTAACTAATTCACCTTTGAGTGCTGCATCATACATGTTTATAATAGATTCATCGGTATATTCAACCTCAGGAATTATATTATTTATAATATGTTCATCTGTATATCCAACCTCAGGAAATATATCGTTTAAAAGCTCTTCCAGTCCTTTGGACTGACGTTGATATACACAGTAAGAAAGTTTATATTTCTTTAAAAACGAATCTGTCACTCTCAAGTGTATTTCATGAGGTTTCATTTTTAATTTTTGCAGCACGATATAGCGAAAACACAATTTCAATCGATGCTGAAAAACTTCATCTTCTCCCCAAAAACTTCTTGGCAGTTTAGTTAATTTCCCTACTGTTGCTGCATCATATATGTTTATAATATCTTCATCTGTATATCCAATCTCAGGAAATGTATCATTTAAAAGCTCTGTAATTCCTTTAGACTGCCGTTTATGTGCATAAAAAAGCATATACTTCATGAAAAACTGCTTTTTTACTACAAAAAGTATTTCTTGAGGATGTATTTTCAATTTTTGCAGCACGACATAGCGAAGACACAGCTTTAACCGATGCTGTACCTCTTCTTCATGATTTCCCCAAAAACATGGAGGCAATTGAGCTAATTTTCCTTCGAGCACTGCATCATACGTGTCTATAATCTCTTCATCTTGATATTCCATCCCAGGAAGTACATAGCCGATCTCAGGAAATGTATCGTTTAAAAGTTCGGTAAGTCCTTTAGACTGACGGTGATATACACCGTGATAGAGACTATACTTGGCTAAAAACATTCTCTTCACTTTGAAGAGTATGTCATGAGGTTTCATTTTCAATTTTTGCAATACGACATAACGAAGACACAACTTTAATCTGTGCTGTACCTCTTCTTCATCGTTTCCCCAAAAACCATTAGGCAATTGAGGTAATTCTCCCTCGATGACTGCATTATACATGCTTATAATATCTTCATCTTGATAGCCGATTTCGGGAAATATATCGTTTAAAAGCTTTTTTAGTCCTTTAGTCTGGCGTTGATATACAATATTGAAAAGTTTATATTTCTTTAAAAACGAAGTTGTCTCTCCATAGAGTATTTCTTGAGGATGTATTTTCAATTTTTGCAGCACGACATAACGAAGACATAACTTTAAACGATGCTGGATCTCTTCTTCATGGTTTCCCCAGAAACCCTTAGGCAGTCTTGCAATTTTCCCTTCAATGACTGCATCATACATATCGATGATATCTTGATCCTCTTTAAATGATACAATAGTCCCTGTTTCCATTTGCTTTTATTCACCCCTGACACAACTCATAAATCGAAGCAACTTTTATTTATGATTTCTTATTTTAACACAATTTATGGGTTGGGTTGTAACGATACTCACCCTTGGTTACATTTTATCCGTACAATCTTTCTTGATCTCTTTCAACCCGTACAGGAGAAGGAAGTACAAACATTTGAGTAGAGGGAGGGTCTATCGCTCGGAAATGAGGATACTTGCTTGTTATTAACCTATTCGTCGATGATTCCTTTCGTTTGAGAATTTAGAACATCATCATTCTCAATTGGTTTATTTTTCTTACGGCAATTTTTCGACAAGAACTTTTGCCTGTCAAGTTTACAAGTAGTCTAATATTTTAGATTTCAAACAATGAGCAACTTGCTGAATGAGTAAGGGAGGTACAGAAGAACAAATTTCTTTCCAATCCACGCACTTGTAATCGTCGGTAAATGTCTGGAGCCTTTTGGCTTCTTGTATTGATAACAATCGATCTGTTTGAGGATGAAAGGGGCGTGTTGTTGAATTGGGCAAACGATAGTAAGGTTCTTCCCAACGATCTCTTTTGTAATAAGCAGAATGCAGCGGAAGATCATGTTGTCGTATAACCTCTTTTACATCAGTCAGAGAACAACCAGGAGGAAAGTATTTCTTTGTAATTTCTAATCGAAAGCGGCTTGGCTCTACATCAGAAGTTGTTTCAAGCAGATCCTCTATGGCTTCTTTGGTCGATACAGTTTTTTCACATACTTCTGGAAAGTCAGGTTTAATTTCAATATCTTTTCGCACCCCAATCCAAAAACTCCATAGCTTCTCTTGTGGAATTCGATAATTAGAAGCCTTCAAGGTTTCCATTTGTACTTGATAGCCAATACCCTTCACTAATGCAAGCAGTTCATTTGCAAATAAAACATTCTTGCCGTGATTCCATTTTCCTTCGGTATGAAATACAATAATTTTGGGTTTCAGTCGATAAGTAAAACGTAGCACATTCATTAAAAATGTATTTTGTCCATCAAACTTGTTCTTGATTTGTTTTCTGGGAAGATATACGTCCAGGATATCAATGTCCTCTTTGATTTTGGATTGGATCTCTACGATATCAGACTCAGACATGGATTCAATGGGCTTATTTAGAGTAGCTATACTCGGGAAGTTCATCCAATGAACTAAATTACTTTTAGAGCTGCTGTCCATGGACCTAACAACTGTAAATCCCGCAGAAACATAGCCCAACGTACTTCCACCAATGCCCCCACACAATACCATTACATTGTAGTTTTCTTGTTGGGTGTTTTTTTGATCTGTTACGGGAATATTTATCATTTACCAAACCTCCCTTTGTTTTTTAACTTGCGGCTACATCATTTTTGCTTAATCTCCCCACCCTTGCTATATAATCAGGTTGCAGATGGATCGTTTTTAAGCATTAGTGTTTACTGGTACTTATACTGTAAATTTTAGTTTGCAGCTTTCTGAATCATAACCCGTTCTTAATGGAATACCCTTTCAGCACCTTCAAATCCAAAAATAAAAAACCTCTCCAAAAAAGAGAGGTTAAATCTACTTTTTAATTTTTCTCAAGTTACAGTGAAATACTCTTCCCTGTTGGTACTGAAGAGCATTTTTCCCGTATATAGGGGGTTTAAGATTTATTCCGAAATTCTAATCCAATATGATTACATGGTACACTATTTTTGCAACAATTAGCAGCATACTTAGATTTCAAATAATCAATCCATATAAAAATTAGAGGATGGTTGCGATGAACGATTTTATCAAATCAGCAAAACAGATGATGGAAACAGACTTAGAATTAATTGAAATTTTAAGAGAGTATAAAAATGAATTAGGTATAACCCCTATATCCCAAACTCTCTTATCTAAAAAGCTTAGAATTTCCCAATCCAATGTATCCTATCGCCTACGAAGACTTATTAAATATGGAGCAATTGAAAAAATACGACCAGGGCAATATCGGATCATAAGCGAAGATGTCAAACATACCCCTTATGGATTAGTATTTCAATTAATCGCTTTCTTAGAGAACCACGTTGACAGCTATCGAGATCTGACAGCTCAAAGCGAAGCATTAGGAGTGAAATTATCCGATATTCAGCAAGCATGGGGATTTATCAATAACAGCTTCAAAAACTAATTGTGCGAGTAGGGTGCAGGTAATCTACTCTGCACCATTGCACATTTTAATAGCTTGCTTCATACGGCGAAAATCGAAGACCAAACATTTGTTACACAAGTCAACTAATTTTTCTACATTTCTTCAGTTGACGCATTTTCTCCTTTACCGCTTCGCTTTCTTCTTCGTTTATACTCACCTTCATAATACTGAGTCATCACAATTTTATGTACAACATACCCTGCTCCCGTTTTATAAACCAAGCCACAATCCAAATAAGCTTGTAGTTTCGCCTCATTTCCTTCTTTCGATAGACAATCCCTTTTAATCGTACCAGGAGATAGATTATATTCTTTCTCCAATTCACTGGATGCTCTAAATTTATTGCTTATATCTCTACAATAAGGACAAACTTTTACATCTCCTACGGCTATTGGATATTCTTCGTCATAAGAACGATCACAGAGTCCGCAGCGATGGCTCGGAACTTTTTGAAAGTTAAAAATCGTTTGTTCTGTTTTATTAATCTTTTGATCAATGTTATGAATAAAAGCCTTGAGTTCAAAGTCTACAGGGTCTAACTGTGTTAAGAAGTCCTTGGTTTGTTTAAGTTGCTCAAGCCCTTTTTTATATTGGCTAACGATATCATCCATATCGATACCTCCTGCTTAATCCGAATATAAAATAAACATATAATATAAGGATTAATATTACAAGCCTCAATTCACTTGTTCATTATAAGGATTAAACAATATAGTTTGGGGATTAAATCCGCGTGGAACATTCTCCGTGGAACATTTTGTCTTCCTCAACAGAAAAATAGGGGGAAATTCCCCCTATTTTTATCTACTGAGATCATCACAATCTATTTTGTGGATTAGTTATTCGTATCAAGGATTAAAACTTTGATACTGATTTTGAACTTACTTCTTTTTCGGATTAATTGTTCTAAATGAGGATTAAAACCCCGTGGAACATTCGTCGTGGAACAATTTAGCTTCCCCTTGAGGGTCAAAGACGGAAAAATCACCGATTTGAGGTACCATTGGAGTGTATTACAGATCGTCCCAGTCGTTATCCTGTGATGCCTTAGTATATGTGCGTGGTTTCGCCTCGAATTGATCCGTAAGCGTGTCATTAAGAGCTTCGTCAGAGAACGGACGAATCCACGGCATGGAATTAGAAACGCCCTCATACGCAGCGGGAAGGCCCATGAGTCTTAGCCTATTGTTTGCGATATGGCGAATATACCCTCTAAACTCATCTAAATCAATACCTTCAATCCCATCAAGCACATACTCAGCCCACTCTGTCTCATGTCGAACTGCTTCATCCATGAAGTTGTATACAAAGGTTTTGTTTTGTTCAATGTTTAACTGAGGAAAGTCAATCAGAAGTTGCTTATACAACTCTGCAAAGAAGTAACAATGTTGGTTTTCATCCCTTTGTATATACGAAATCATCTGACTGGTTGCCAACATTTTTTGATCTCGTGCCAGATTGTAAAAAAATGCGAAAGCAGCATAGAAGAAGATTCCCTCCAGAACCATATCGGCTACCAGTGCTTTAAAAAACGTCTCTGGCGAGGGGGACTCTCGAAAGGCTTGATATGCATCTCGAATGAATAAGTTTCGTTTCAAGAGAATCGGATCGTTCTTCCAATACTCAAAAATCTCTAATTGTTCCGTATAGGATACAAGGGAAGAAAGCACATACGAATACGACTGATTGTGAATGACTTCCTGCTGACCAATAATAGCCGCAACAGCCTCCAGGGACGAATCTGTGAGGTATTCTCTAACATCCCCTACAAACATCGTTTGCATGGAATCTAAGACCGCCAGAAGCCCAATAATGCGCTTAAACGTGTTTTGGGTGTTCGTAGGGAGCATTGGAAAGTCTGATTTATCTACATTCATTGGAATCTCCGATGGAATCCAGTGATTTCCGATGAGCACACGATACAGCTTGTACATCTGAGGAAGTCGTATGTCATCCCAATTTAAAATGCCTGAACTTTCTCCTTCAATAATTCGATTGGATTTATTTTGAGCAAAAATATTAAAAATCTCTTGTTTTTTCATATCTATTTTATCTTCCCTTCTGTTTTTTTTAATTGATGTTACAAACCAATTCCATTTTTGGGGAGTCAACATTCTTATTGACAGGAATCACATTCGTCAACGGTTAACGCTTGGCTTCGAACATAATAAGTTGTTTTCACACCAGACTTCCATGCTTGTAGATGCAGTGCAAGAAAATCTTTCGCTTTGATATCTGGTCGAATATACAAATTAAAGGACTGGGACTGGTCAATATGTCGCTGCCGCGTTGCATTCATCCGAATTGAAGCAAGTTGATCCAACAAAAATGCATTTTTTCTGTAATATTGAAGGGTTCTCATATTCAAGTCAGGGGCAGGATTTGCAATTTTATAGGTCGTTTTCTCTTGATACGTTAACAATTTATAAATCGGATCAATGGAAGCCGTTGTACCTGCAATGATGGATGTCGATCCTGTCGGTGCTATGGCAAGCAGATAACCATTTCGAATGCCCTGCTTTTTCACCTGGTCAGCAAGCTCTATCCATTGCTCGGTAGTCACAAACTTGCCTTTCCGTTTTCCTGACGTATAATCACGATCCGAAAAATACTTGCCCGTCTCCCATTCAGACCCTTTGAACAACGGATAGGACCCTTTTTCTTTCGCAAGCTGCATTGATGCTTTAATAGCTAAATAGGCAATCCATTCATACAGATGATCGTTGTATTCATTCGCATCTTCGGATTCCCACATGATCCCGAGCAAAGCGAGCAAGTGATGCAACCCTGAAGTTCCAAGTCCTATGGCACGGTATTTCTGATTCGTGTGCGTTGCTTGCAATACATCGATCTGGTTCAAATCAATCACATTGTCCAGCATGCGAATCATAATAGGGATCAAACGTTCGAGTACCCCTTCTTTTACCGCTCTGGCTAAACTGATGGATGCCAAATTACATACCACAAAATCTCCGGGTCTTTTAAGGGTCATAATCATTTTTTCACCATCAATTTCAACCAATTTTTCTTCGGCAACCGTTGTTGCACTCATGTTTTGCATAATTTCAACACACAGATTGCTTGAATAAATCATGCCATGTGCCTTATTCGGGTTGGCACGGTTTACCGTGTCACGATAGAACATATAAGGCGTTCCTGTTTCAAGCTGTGCTTTCATCATTCTTTTCATAATGTCGATTGCAGGTAATGCAACACGGCTGAGTAAAGGATGATCTACGCATTCTTGATATTTTTGTCTAAACGTTCCATTCCCTGGTTCCTCATCATAGTAATCTTCTAATGACCAACCCATAAAAGTACGAACTTCATGTGGGTCAAATAGATAAAACTCTTCTCGACGTTCAACCCGCTCCATAAAGAGATCTGGAATGCAAACTCCTGTAAAGATATCATGAGCCCTCATCCGTTCATCTCCGTTATTCAGTTTCAAATCCAGAAAAGCAAGTATATCTTTGTGCCAAACATCCAAATATACAGCAATCGATCCTTTGCGAGTACCCAATTGGTCTACGGATACTGCTGTATTATTCAATTGGCGAATCCAAGGAACCAGTCCACTCGATTTGTGTTCATAACCCCTAATTTTTGCACCACGGGAACGAACCTTGCCGACATATACACCAATGCCCCCACCTACCTTACTCAATCTTGCAACATCTGTATTGCTGTCAAAAATAGATCGTAGGTCATCGTCGACTGTGTCAATAAAACAGGATGATAGCTGTCCGCCTTTCGCTTTTCCTGCATTGGACAGGGTTGGCGTAGCGGTGGTCATATATAAATGACTCATCGCCCAATAAGCTTCTTGAATATAGGAAAGTCGTTCTTTCCGTCCGCCAGGTAAGAAGTCGTCGGTTGGTTTCCCTTTTTCATCAAGCATCTTTCCTGCGTCAATCATTAAATCCATTGCAATCAACATCAGACGCTCTTGAGGTAATTCCATGGTTTTTCCGTCATAGTCAGAGGCTAAATATCTTTCCTGAAGAGTCACGATCCCGATGTAATCAAAGAGTTTATCTTTTTTGTAATCGATTGTTTCTTCAAGCTTTAATAGTTCTTGTTCCGTAAACTCCTCGATGAGTTCTCTTTTGTATATCCCTCTGCATACTAACTGCTTAATAAGCGTAGAAAACGACCCGTAAGGTTTGGCTGGATAGGATTTATAACCCCGATGAAGAGCTGCCTCTTTGTAAAGCTTGTTTACATAAGCAGCGGAAGCTATATATGTCCAATCGGGTTCCTCAATGGAAATCAACTCAACGGCTGTCATATAGATGGTTCGGGTAATATCCGCAGCATTTATTTCCTCCGTCTTTAGCTTGGCAAGTACCAGTCGATACATCCGGTTGCCATCTAAGTGTGGAAAGTCAATCATGTATCTATCAATCGATTCTTTTAGTCTTTCTTGATCAAATTTTAATTTTCGGTTGTTTGGTTTAAGTACATACTGAATATGAATCGCCCCCTTCTAAATTTCGAGTTTCATATTCTATTCAGCAAAAGATAATTTACAAATCTATTTATGTTGAATTTTAATTAACTACGTTGACTACATGTTTTGAAAGTAGACAAAACCGATCTCAGTATGTGAGATCGGTTGCGTAAAAAAAACTTAACTATTTAAAATTTTTGCTAATGTCAGCCCAAGTTTATAAGCCATTAGAGATGGAATACCGCTACATCTTTCATATTGATGCGCTAAAGAAATATCTTCCCCAAAAGAAAACCAATCTGGTACCGTTTGAAGTCGTAAACACTCTCGAACTGTAAAACGTCTTGGAGGAGGAATTTCGAGCTTGTCCATAAATCGAATATCATAATACGGGGGCTCAGGATAAAGAGGTAATTGCCTTGCTTGGCTAACAATGGTGAAAGACGGCTCGTGCCATTGTTTTTGCCGATTTCGACTTTTGTATCGAGGGGAGTAACCACCTATATAATACTTATCTTGATTGTCAATAATTTGAGCATTGTTTTTTCCATTCATCGTTGATGTAATCGTATAAGCAGGTTGATCGAACAATATTTTACGAAGGAACCCCGTTCGCCCCCCACCTGAATGATAGGCTTTCCCTAAAAACTGGATTTGATCTTCGCAAGGCAAGTCTCTCCAGTTTCCACCAGGTGGAACCTTGTCTACATAAGGAATTTCATCTTTACGTATTCCATAACCTTGGTGATTGTTCTTTCCATCTGGACAGGGCAAATCACCTATAGCATCACGAATGGTAGTCCTCTCTTCTAATGGCACGGTTGGTGGAAACTCAAAATGTTTGTCCAAGTCTTTTCGGATCCCTACGACGAAAACTCGTTTGCGTAGCTGCGGGACACCGTAATCCCAACAATTCAAAGCGGTAGGGTTTTCATTTTGGGTTGGATAGCTCACGTCGTATCCAGCTTCTATAAACAAATTCATCAGCTTCAAAAAAAAGGAGAGGTGTTTTTTACTAATAATTCCGTTTACATTCTCCATGATAAAAGCCTTCGGTTTTTTTTCGCAGATAATGCGGTAAAAATGGTACCCTAAATCTCCTTTATCTTTATCCGCTTCTCCTTCTCCATTTCCACTAAAACTAAAAGGCTGGCAGGGGAAGCCACCCGATATTACGTCTGCGTCTGGAAGCTCATTAGAATTTAGATTTCGAATATTTGCACAAATAGCATGATTCCCTATATTTTGATTATAGGTGTCTACGGCGTACTTCTGGATATCAACAGCATAGATAACTTTATAACCCGCGAGCAAAAAACCGGATGCACCGATGCCGGCACCACAAAATAGATCCATCATCGTTAACCCATTAGGGCTTAACTGATGCATGTTCCAACGTAACTCAGACAGCTCTTTGTCTTGTCTCATAGCTTCTCTCCCTTCGTCAATGGCTTTGTAATTCACAATCACAAAGTCATTTATCATATAGAGAGGGGAGCATAAACATAATATAAATGTTTGTGAATTTTTTCACTTTCAACTTTCGGAATACATATACCTATATATAGCGATCAAAAGTTTTTTGAAGCGATTTAATCGAACAATTCTTTATGCAAATTGCCATTTTAAAAGATAACGAATCGAAAGAATTGTAATTTTTAAAATCAACTTCCAAATTTAAAAAGAATGAAAATTCAGTTCACTAAACGCCTTCGCTAAAAGAAAAAAGATAAAAGAATTTACATTTAGCGAATTGCAGCAAAAGAAGTTTTTAATAGACATCGTTTTTTAACTTTCGGAATACATAAAGGGTTTGTGTTTATATCAAAAAGCTCAATCATTAGCACACTAAAAAATTGCGCGTCAGCTCTACCAAGAGGAGCCAATAAATATAATCAACATTCAACTTTCGGAATACATAAAGGAATTTACTCATTTGGTCTACAAATTGCGTATACAGAAGCACTCGATCAAACCATTTTTGATTTACGAAAAAATGACGCTTAGAAGATCCAGATGCAAACGCATTACAAAAGGCAAAGTCGCATAAGGATGTTTTAACCGGGAGTAGGTAATTCTCCATTCAACGTTGAAATAGCTCATCAAACAGTTGGAATTATGATGCAACGTAAAAACTTCCGCATTAGACATCAGCTAAATACGGAAGTTTTAAAAGAATGCGTCGTTAACTATGCGGTTTTACAGCTAAGAAACCAGTGAATTTCCAATGTTTCATGAAAATTTCCACGTCAAAACCTGCTCCGACAAGAAGCTGCATGTTATCCTCAAGTGATAACGGGGTCATTATTCCGCGAAGGGACTCTTCTTTTAAGAATATCTCTTTAGGCGATAAACCAGACTGCATTTTCATATCGTACTGAAGATGCGTAAAGATATCTTGAAAGAGGGAGGAAGAAGCCAAAGTTTTCTCCACAATCACACAGGCGCCGCCTTCATGCAGGTTTTCATAGATATTTTGAATAATTTGCTTGCGTTTCTCTATTGGTATAAATTGCAGTGTCAAGATGGATAGGATGAAGCGACTTTTTTCTTCGAAAGAATAGGTCTCTAAAGACTGGACTTTAAAGGTTGTACGATGGTTATTTTTATTTTTCATCGAGGCTTGTTGTACCATACTTTCTGAATTGTCGATCCCGATATAACGGAGTTTCTGTGTTGGATGACGTTTTTCAATTAAAGCGATAGTTTCACCTGTTGAACAACCAAGATCATAGATCAAACCAGAGGGGGTTACGAAATAATCGGAGAGCTCTACGATGGATGATTGTATGAGATCGTAAAACGGTACACTTTGTCGTACATGATGATCAAATTGATGACTTACTTCTTCGCTGAATGTCCACGATGATTTCTTGTACATAACATTTTCTCCTTTTGCTATTTTTCTCAATATGATATTCAAAAGTAAGGGGAAGAAAGCAAAACCCTGATCTTATCCCGTTCGAAGAGTATAAGAGAATAAAATCATAATATGTTAAATCAAATATACGTACATATTCATATAAAGTAATACAATCATTCATAACTTTTAGTAGGTGAGCAGCTTAGTAACATTATTTACTAAGGCATTACTAAGTTCAGAACATAAATTCGCCTCATCATATATTCATAACTTATTCATATGTTTTCAATAAGTAGATATGATTTAGGTACATGCGTTCCTAAAAACGCCCACAACCATCGCTTGTTGGATTATATTGGATTATAAATGGTTTTACTTTACCTTTCAGGGGTTGTTTTTAAGGGTCTGCTTATGAGTTGCATCGAAAATTAGGGAACAACCGTATATAAGTGTTGTGATTATATATTTCTTCGTGAATAGGCGAATAGCGAAAGGGTTCCGAGGGTGTGTGTCGAAGTTATACAGAGTTAGTTTCTTTGGATTATCGAGCATTGATTTGAGGCTTGGCATGAAGGAGGGCGTTAATTTGAATAGCAACCAGCAACCTATTTTTAAAGAAGCAGGTACGGGATCGCGTTCAGTTGATATGCCCTCAGAAGAGGGCTTAATCTCGATAAGTGATTTAGCGAATCAATTACATGAGAGTGTATATGTTTTGCGAAATTGGATACGAGACTTACGTCCTCATATACCCATTTCTAAAAATGAAGTTGGCCATAATTTATTTAACGAAGAAGCTGTTCGGATCATGAAGATTATCCAACAACTGCATCGTGAAAAAGGTTATTCAATGAAGGAAATCGAGTATTACTTAGTTACAAATGGAAATCGAAAAATATCTGTAATTGATTCTGCTCATATCAAAATTCCAGAAAAAAGCCTTGATTATCAAGGATTACTAAATCAAGTGTCTGTAGAACTCCGCGTTGCTATACAAAGTGTATTGCAAGAGGTTTCTCAGTTAAGAAAAGAAGTTGCCTTATTGCGTGCAGAAAAAGATGTGAATGAACTTTCCATATATGAACCCACTGAGCTTTATATGGATGCGACAGAGCAACCTATAGATCATATAGATCATGTGGATATCGAAGCTGAAATTCTTTATACCCGATGCTATGTTAGCCGTTACAAGAGAGAGCGTCGAAAACGCTGGCCTTATTGGATGTGGGTAAGAATGGACAAATGGATACAAAGCATTTCTTTATAATTTTAGCTTCTAACGTAAAAACGTAGGACATAGACGGTTCCAAAAGGGGACTGTCTTTTTTCTATCTTTTTAAGCTTAGCACGTGGTAAAATTTACTATGGTATTTCACTTAATGATGAGGGGATAAATGTATGAATAATAACAGGCAGAGTTACCGCAAAAATGTTTTGGGTAAAGTAGGTGGTCTTGATTTAGTTCAAATGTCGGGTAAAGAGGAATTCATCATGAATGCACGTGGAGGAAAGGTATATAAAGACATCACAAAACATAGCTACCTTGAAATTCCTAAAGTAGGCAAAGTATATGACGTATTATCTGTTGGGAAACATGGGGCTGAACCTATAATAACGGTCAGCCTGAATAACGAAATTCAAGTGTTTCGTCTACCGGCTGCCTTTGAAGGTTGGGTTAATCAGATCACTGCCTTTAGTTTAAGTGGCACTAAAATGTTTCCTGGTAGAGTTGAGTTCGGAAAGAGAGATGATGGATCTGAGTATGCTGAGATTCTATAGCTAATTTGAAAAGTGCATATAACAAGGCTATAATGTAAATGGTGAAGTGACTGGTTTCTTGTAGGGTAGCAGTTGTTTCCGATACGGGCGTATCAAAAAAAGAGAGCCAATTAATTGACTCTCTTTTTTGTATGGTCATTATTGTGTGAGGTGAGTTTTCACATCATCCTTATCACTACCATTGACTTTAATCTTTACAATGACATAATCGCAAAGATATTTTGAAGTTGGTTTCTTATCATAACTACCATAGAAATAGCTGTAGGTATCAATGCGAACCGGATATTCTCCATCTTTTGCAGTTTCGTTAATAAAGATTTCTCGGGTATCCTTCAGGTTAAATGCCTTACGTACTGGCATTTCATAGTTTTGGGTTAAGTTATCCCAACTTCCTGATTCGGATGTTGTCGTTGCATCATATCTTACTGGTTGACCTGACGTATCCTTAAACGGCATCGTAACTTGTAGTGTATTGGGTGCATCGACATAGCTTCCGTGAGTAGGGTCTACAGTTTTCCCACTACAGTCCGCTCTCCAAGGTTTTGGTGAATCTGTATACGTGTTCGTTTGGTATTTGACCACGTATTTAATTTCAAATCCGTAACCCGCTTTTACTTCACCCGCTTTGCCATTCAATAGATCAACCCATCCATCTCCGTTGTTACCATCTCGAAGGGCTTGGTCTTTTGTCAGCTTACTACGGAAAAATACGTTTGTAATTTTATAACGTTCGTAGTAATTGATTTTCTCTGTCCAGCGTCGATCACTGGTTGTTACACAGTAACTACCGTGCTCCGTATACTCCCGATATCCATGCCACTCACGAATATAGTGTATGGTTGTCCAGTTGTTTTGGTTATTCAAAATCTGACAGTTTTGAGCTGGTATATTTTTGTGAACCATAATGGAGTTCGTCGCCACAT
Source organism: Paenibacillus sp. 1182 (assembly GCF_017833915.1). NCBI lineage: Bacteria > Bacillati > Bacillota > Bacilli > Caryophanales > Paenibacillaceae > Paenibacillus > Paenibacillus sp. 1182. The sequence continues at coordinate 61,953 of NZ_JAFICR010000004.1, forward strand.
TATCTTTGTAGACTTGATTCGGGTCTGTTGCATTACTCAAGAATTCAATCCATTTTCTTGGTTGAGGATTCACTTCGACTGTAAATACGTTTTCCCCTTCACGCACATCAATGCCTGGCACTGTAACCATCGGCATTGTGTAGTTGCGATTGGCAGGTACAGAGACCGTATCTCTCCAGATCACGCGCCCGTCTTTTCTGATCACCACGTCAATATCTTTATCCTGATTTTCAGCATTTTCGCTCAAAATGTTGAAATCAAAGGTCAATGTTTCGTTTGACGAACTTTTGCCTGCGGGAAGGATAAAGGATGAAGGTTTAATATTGAAGTTGCTCACACTAATATTAATGTCCGAAGCCCACATATGCTTGTGTGGTCCATCATTAGATGGATCCATACTTTGGTTGTTGTCACGATGTTTCTGTGGAATTTGCCAAGTAGCTTCAATGATCGAAGTTTGCGGCGTAATCGCATTCGGCACATCGATTGCAACTCGTTTCCCCTTAGGAGTAAGGACTTCCTTTGCGACAGCCGTTATGGTTTTGCTCGTCTTTTTGTCACTTACCACGACTTGGAGACTTGCATAAGGATTGCTCGGATCCTTCGGGTCGCCAACTGATTTTTCGCCCAGTACCTTGTCTACATAAAAACGCAAACTATAAGGTTCTTTAGGGACGACATGTTCAACAGGAACACCCTTAGCGTCAATCAAGAGGGCTTCATCAGGAGTCCCGATGTCCTCAGGTTGAATAAAGAAACGTAAACGACCTACATCGTCTTGAGCCCAAGTATTTTCCCGTTTCTTTTTAAAACCTTCTACAATATCCGAATGAAAGACAATCTCTTTCTTGACCATTGGTGGCACAGTATATTCCCATGTTTCTTCGCTTTCACCCTCCATTTTTTGATTTGAAAAATCAACGGTTTTTCCATAAGCAATTGTCGTTTCTGGTTTTGTTGTTAAGACAGAGTTTCCGTATTCTTCATCCCACTGTCCCATCTCATGGGAAGTCAGGTCATAAGAATATTTTTGGTTCAGACGGATTGGAGTATAGGTCGTATTCTTTCCATCCAACCCCTTGACGATCATGTTTTTAACCTTGGCTTTAATGACATAGGTTTTCCCTTGCTCAATGATTCCTTTATTCGTCTCTTTGCCATTTTGATCGTAGTATTTCCGAGTTTCCGTCATATCTGTATTGTCATTCGCATTCATAGTTTGTTTCCCAACCAACTTGCCTGTTTCTTTATCATAAACAGAGTATTCAACCATTCGTAAATTCGGTTGAGCTGGCGTTTTCATTAAGAGGGTTGCATAATACGTGTTACCATTTGAAACATGAAATCCAGTCAGAATTCCTGTCGATCGAGTAGGGTCCGTTTGGAGTGTAAATTTTTTCGCCCAATCTGCGGCATCTTTTTCAATCGGCATCCATGCACGTCTAAATTTCGGATTTTCAGGGAAAAAGTAATCCACAAACCACTGAACTTTCTCATTCATTTGATCATACTCTGTTCCAGCGGTTAATCCTTGATCCCATGGTTCTGAAATCCAGTTTTTGGTCCAAGGTTCCCACTTTTCAGGTGTGATATCGGGCGGGAAATATGGATTGTTTACAGGACTTCCGTCAAAGGCGTAGCCGAGATATCGCCATTCTAAATATTTACCCGCGTAAGGACCCGAAACCATATAAGTGGTTCCCCCCGGAGTATAGTTTTGTTTACCAGGTTCAGATTGACCCGTTTTTAAGTTTAAACTATAACTTTTATTAACCAACCAATCACTTCGGTTTTTCCCCCACACTCGCAAACGGTTTTCATACATGGTCGTCATATCTTTGTCTGCTTCAGTAGCGTCCGTTGGTTTTACTTTAGAGTACCAAAGAAATTGTCCACGGTAGAGCTCTTCATAAAACACTTTTGAACCACCGTAATATTCGGATTGCGGAGTATTGGCTGCTGGGTTAAATCGAAATGAGTAGGGTGGGTCTACACTGGGATCCCGTCCTGTATAATTGGGGATCGTTTTACGTACGTTACCCAGAGCACTACTTTTTATCGTATCTGTGTTAAAAGACATCGTTAAACCAAGACCTATAAGCGCAGTCAATGCTAAGGCGCTTATCACTCTAAATTTCTTCATCGATTTTAGCTCCCTCCTTTTCTTAATTCATTATGATTGTTTTGAAATAAAAACATATAGAATTGAAGTCCGACTCCGTCTGACTACCAAAGTTGTATATTATAGATCAATTGATTTCATTTAATTAGTCCAATAGACAACAAAAAGAGAGAGGTTCACATGAACCTCTCTCTTATAACATCCGTTTTCAGTTATTTTACTTTCCAATTTGAATCATAACTTACGCCTGGTTTACCGACGATGATCACAAGCGATTCTTTGACAATCATAAATTTAATTTGGCGATTATCGTATTGAAGCATCTTGTTGAGATACTTGTCTACATTTTTGTCATTGTAGGCATTATCGACAATCGTCCAAATGTCATTATACTTTGTCGGGAAGTAAAGCTTAAACAACTCTCTTGCAATATAAGGTATTTTGTAATCCTCTACTGTATACTTCGAACCTTTCCAAACATCAAATTGAATGCGTGTATCATATTCTTCGTAATTTTGTGCTGACATTAGGATCGCAGACGCACCAAATCCATAAGGACTATAGCTGGCACCTGCACCAAGATTCTTGAACTCCAATTCGTTTGCTAAAATCTCCATGTTTTTCTGTTTATCAGCAGACCATTTCGATTGAAGCTGTGGAGGCGTCCAACCCTTAGGGAACGGATAGCGTGGATCTTCTTTCACGGAAGAAGTCGGTGTCTGTTCAGCGGTTGGCGTGGAAGGAGTCGCCACATTCGTATTTCCTACATAAATGATTTCTTTCGTACCGTTTTTCTTGGTTTCAATCGGGTACTTTAGCACGTTTTTAAAGAAGTCATAAGGTACATACAGTCTGTTGTTAATCGTAACGGGTTTCGCCTGTTGTGGAACCTTTGTGCCCTTTATTTCCATGATGGAAACAGGAACCGTTTTTCCGTCAACATTGACTGTCGATTGAGAAACGGTAATTCCAATTTTTCGTCCATCGTTTGTTGTGACGTTCGCGATGTATGGTTTCTTTGCCCAGATAAAGGTATCGCCCATCCCTTTTACGATGGTTTCAACGGGCAAATACAGCACCCCACCACGATAAGTAGGCTCGCCATTTTTAGTGATATCCTTCCCTTTAACGTAAAGAGAGGTGGTATTGCCAGCAAAAGTGCTGAGGACAACCAGGATAGCAACGATAAATGCGATGGTTAGTGTTCTCCAGTCGAACATTACCTTTTTTATATTTTCTGTTTTCATATTAAAACCTCCTTGTTTTAAATCTCCTCGTATCGACGTTTGCAAATCTCCCATAGGAAAGGTTCAGAAAGTGTAAAAATATTAACATTGGATCCATTAGCAGATTGAAGTTCGTTCTGCACTTCACGGATAATACCATTTTCTAACATGCCGCTGTCTCTCCATGCTTTGATTTCCTCATATGCTTGTTTTAGCTGCTCGTCAGATAGCTTTTTAATTATACTCTCAGCGTTAATCACTGATTTCACCCCTTTTAACGAATTCGCTTCCATAAACACCTTTTTTGTGGAACTAACTATGTATATAGTAGATTATTCCTGTTGAAATAATAACATAGAAGACCTGCAACTTGAAGCTCTTTCGGACATAACTGACAGCATGACCATCACAATTTATACATGTAGCTTCGAAGTAGTAGCATCACGTAGATAGACCACATGATATAGTGTAAATTATATTTTACACTATTGATAATTATGGTGTAAAATTATGATAGAATGCAAGTTAGCTGAAGTTCATTGGAGTTTCAAAAAAAGGGGAGATTTATATTCATATTTTAAAAACAATCCGTTCTTTTATCAGCTTTCTGTTGATAGCTTTTAGCTTCTACTGCTCCGTGATTGGTTTAGTCGTTGTATGCGTGATTAATTTTGCGGAGAGATTTAGTCCTTTGTTTTGGAAGTGCTCTGTTATAGAATTAATCTTTATTTATATCAGTCTTCGGTTATATGAAAAGTATATATATCCGAATGAGCTCTAACTTCATAAATGTGTTAGGAAATCAATGTAAAGCTTCCACGTTACCGACCCGGAAGATACGACTTATTGGTATAGTAAAAAAAAGCACGATGGAGGAGATCAACATTAAAACGTTAGACCCACCTACAGATATAAAATCTTCAGATTTTTTTAGTGAAATTATCACAGCCGCCGCATCCAAGAATACTACTATTTCTTTTTACGAAAAAAGTGATATGGAAGAATCCGCTCTTACATCTTATCCAAAAAAAGACAAGATCAATATTATTATAAAATCATCAGAAATCAACAAAAGAGAATTATATGTTCATGAGTTATTACATGCAAAATTGACAATTTTGGGATTCCCATCATTTAGCAAATTCAATTCGATTGAGTATCCAATGTGGATTACGGATTCAATCAAATCGTTGGGAAATACGCTTGGTCATATCCATATATTCGAAGAAATGCGGAAAATGGAAGTATACCAAAAGGAATTAAATGAGGCATTTGCTATAGATGTTATGGAAACGATTGATTCGGAAGTCCCCATTGCTGAACTTTGTCATGCTGTTAATTTTTTAGAGCTAAGTATCAGAGATGAGCAATTATTCCACGGAATGAAGGGATTAATATTTGAAAAAAAACCTGTAGCTTTTATCCTTTTTGAGCAGATGAAAACAGTGATTGATAGGGTTCAGACGGACTCTCCAATGAACATGAGGGTAGCAATGGTTCAACTGCTGAGATTAATAGATCATTTTATTTACCTGGATACAGGTATTAATTCGAAATTAAACTTTTTTTATTCCATATGTCCTGGATTTTCAGAACACTCTCTGGATGTAAAAGCTTCTTCCTTGCTGTATGCAGTTGAATTGGAACAATATCCTGATATTTTCATTTTGGACAACATTCATCACCAGACATGTTTCATTGTGAATGCTGTTGCTGGAGGAAAAACACCGAAGCATGTAGTGGATCAAGTTCTTGAGGAAGAAACGTTACGATCCCTGATCAATTATTTCGGTTAGATAATAAAAGACTACAAACCAAGCGGATTAAATGAGACATTTAGGAGGTTGATGCGACTGAAATAAGGGATGATGAATTGTTGTTTTTTTCAAATGCTCTGAAAGAGGAATATGAAAGAGCAACTAACAAAGGACTAACAAATGTCACTGAAAATATAGAGCAAATACAATATGGTGTTATCTTTGAAGCGAACTCTGAAGGATATAGACTTAGCTTTAAGTTGAGGCATCTTCCGATGTCAGGATGAATATGAATTTGTTGTTCATCCTAACTCCCCAGCAAAATGAATTAAGAAATGCTCAGGGGATGAAGTGCCCAAAAAGTAAAGGATTTTTCTTTTCTTAATGCAATCATTTTTTATCAGGTAGAAATATTTAGTTCGTTATGGTAAAGTGTATTTAGAGAATTGAAACATGTAAAAATGATTATAAGTACGCCGTTATCTTTGATCAAAAAAAATAACCGCAGCTATATGGGCTACGGTACAGATTTATGTTTGGTGGAAAAATGCACAATGAATCACCGGCATAAAAAATCGTCTAAAAAGGATTACTCAAACTTGGCGGTGGGAGTAATCCTTTTTCCTGTTAATTGTAAAGCGTGTTCAAGTACATCAACAAAGAAATCAGACCCGTTAGAGCCATATTAATCAAATAGAGACACCTCTCTCTATGCTGAGGTGTCTCTATTATTTGTGTTACTTGATAGTTACTTTTGAATCAGAGACTTCAAGAGTTAAACCAAGCGGATCGACAAATGAGCGGATCGGAGCCATCCAAATACCATTTTTGTTAACGCGAACTGGAACCTGAAGATCGATTTTTTTATCATTCTTCAGCACCGTTGTACTTCCAACCTCATAGTTGAACGTGTTCTTTCCGTTTACAATGGTCATTTTATTGCTTGTTTTGTTTACGGAACTACCCAGCTCCTTCGCAACCTGCTCGATCGGGAAGAGGACAATCGAGTTATCCACGATAGCGTTTGAACTCAATTGAACTTCTTTATTCTTAATAACCACGGAGTGAACTCCTTTAATTTCCACCAAATCAGCGATTTCGACTTGTTCACCACTACGGGTATCCAATGCTCGAACACTCACATTCGTCTGATCAAACGATGCAGTAAACTCATCAAAAGATAATGCCTTCCCATGATCTGCAACTCGAATAATTTTTCCATCGATTAATGCAATGGATTTATCTTTATCTTCAACGAATTTACCTTTGGCTTGAATGGATATCATGAGTAGGGCGTCTTTGGCTTGGGCATACGTAACGGTCTTGTTATTCGGAATAGAAATTCCAGTATCGTAATAATACGGAGACTCAGAAGTTTTATCAAAGGTATACTGAATCGTTATAAGTTCAGGTTTTGCTGCTTTTTCAGCCTGTTCTTCCTTCTGAATTTTACTTCTTGCCGTTTCGGAGTAAGGATCAAATCCCTTAAAAACACCTCTGGTTGGAGTGCTGCCTGCTCCAATAGTAGACCCGCCTCCTGGGAAGGAAGTGGATGCATTTGACGCTGTTGAATCAGATATTGCACCGCAGAAGAGCAATTCCGTTTGATCCGGCACTGTTTTTTCTGTTTTTGCAATCTTTCCATCCTTATAGTAATCAGTTACTTTATAACACTTTCCGTTGATCTTGCGATAATTCATTTCGGTTCGATCATACTCCGATAAGGATGGAATGGGCGTAGTGTTTATTCCTTTCTCATATGCTTCTTTATTGAATTCGGGCGGAAAATTATCGTATTTAGGCGTCGGAATCGGATCCAAATAATCATTTATATTTTCAGGAGGATTATTCCAATCGATATATTCGTCCGTTATTTTAGGTAATTCATTTCTTGCTTTCTCCAGCTTTGCTACCAGATCCGTTCTTTCTTGACTCTCTGGTAACAATTTAATCAAACTGTTTGCGACGGCATAATCATTAAAACTTTTTGAATTCGAAATCAAGTCTACAGCTTGTGTAGCAAAATATGTTTTAAGTTCAACTTGATCAGCAGCATTCGGCATTTTGCCGATTTCGCTAAGAATCGATTCGGCAAAATCTTTTTTATCGTTAACATACTCAACTTTCGGGTAGTCCTCCAATGTTGGTAGCTTTAAAAAAGTATCAATTGCCCCAATGAGTGATTCTTTTGCAGGCTCCTTCTTATAGCTCTCTAAAGCGTCCTGTATGGCTTTACGGCTTTGCTCGTAGGTTAACTCCTGTTTTACCTGTTGCACCGTTTCATCAGCAGCGTGTGCAGTTAGAGACGTAGTGCTGGCGGCGATGCTTGATAATAGCATCGCCGCCAGCAGAGAAGGGAGCCATGTCCGTGTCCATTTAAGCACTACATAACCTCCTTTCTGGTTTGGTTTATAACTTCATTGAACCGAATGTCGCAAGTTTTCCACGTTTGGATTCAGCGGAGATGTCCATGCAAATATGTCCAATGAATTCTTCTTCTTTGCCTGCTTCTATCAGGTGAGAGAGACCGTTATTGAACTTGTTGAGATTACGATCATCAATTTGCTCAATGTCACCTGTAACGAGAAGTTTGGAGCTGTCATTGATTCGTGTGACTAAACTTTTCATCATATGATTCGTGGTATTTTGAGCTTCATCCAACATGACGATCTTTTCATCAACGGACATGCCACGAATATTGGCAAGGGGATAGAAACGGAGTAGATCTGTTAAGATGAGCTCGTCTACCTTCTGATCCACCGAGCGGCGCTGTTTTCCGTTCCCATAAAGTTCCTTTTTGAAGAGGAACTCAATGGATGAGTATAGGGGCTGAAGATGTGGTTTTAATTTTTCTTCTAAGTCGCCTGGATAAAACCCAAGTTCTTCTTTTTTATCGACAGCTATCGTGGACTTCGTATACATAAATTTGTTATACAAACCGCTTTGTACAGCTCCAAGAGCATAATCAACCGCCAGAAGGCTTTTTCCTTTGCCTGACTTTCCTGTCGCTGTCACACAAGTAATGGATTTGTCCAGCATCAGATACATTAACATTTTCTGTTCCAAATTCAGCGGTGTAAGCTTGAGTTTAATGCCCTGGGTGTCCAGCTTACTGAAATCAACAGGGAGGATATGGTCTTTTTTGCAGATGCCTACGGCGGTATGCTTTGGATTTTGATTGTTTATAAGGATTAAAAATTCGTTTGGAAATAAGCCAAAGTTATTTTTAAGCTTGTTATCAAACATTTTTTCTATTTCAGCCGGGGAAACTTCCATAAATCGATACCCTTTATAGAAGTCTTTAACCTGCACTTTATCTGCATTGTATTCTTCTACGTCAACAAAATCTCTTGCCATCACACGCATCATGCGATCTCTTGTAATTAAAATAGCATTATGGTTTCTGGCACAAGCAATAATTTTGTAATCGTTTTTGTTCATAAAGAAAGACTTATCGATTGCTGTATTATGCACCTGATAGCTTGTACTAATTTTGGTTTTGCCAAGCATGACTCCATTGCGTAGTGGAGCCTCTTCGGATAGTTTGTCTAATAGCTCTGCTACCTTGCGAGCATAAAAGCCTCGCTCAGAGTCTTCATCTTTAAGATGATTGATCTCTTCATAAACGATACTTGGAATAATCACTTCATTTTCACCAAACTTATAAAGGCTGTCTACGTCATAAATGAGTACGCTGGTATCAAGAGTAAATAGTTTCAAAAGGCAGATCCCCTCTCATATCTGAATTTAGAATTGAACCCTCCCTCCACTTGAAAGTGGGGGATTCTTTTTTGTCACGAAGTTTACTATTAACGTTCAACCTGTCCTATAGACAGGAAGCCTTATTCGCTTGAGTGTGTCCAAGTCACTCCTATAGCATTGCTTTTTGGTTTTGTTTTACATTCATACTACGAAATCATCATTCTCTTGGGATGAACATGTTTTCGATCTACATGTATAACAAAAGACAACCCAAAAAGGCGATTTACCCCCCACTTAAAGAAATGGACGTCCTCTTGCTAATACTCGATAGAATGTTTCATTATACGCACTAATCATCTCATTGATAAAAAGGATCAGGTATAACTTTGCGGTGGAAGCAAGTTCGAGCCTTATTTGTATCGTTAGCAGAAGAGAGGTTCTATCTTTCAGATGTATTACATATCTTGTGGTGATGGCACTTCTGCCTTGTGAACACCCTTCCTCAACACCATCTGTTAACACCCTTTTTTAAAACAATGAATTAAAACCATAAAGATAACACCTTTTTTTAACACCTTTTTAGAGACGTAATTGGGGGCCCGTAACCCTTGCGGCTATAGGCTTTTTCGGGTTGCAAGAATTTGGATATGGAAGACCGGTTTATTCGTCCATAGGACTTGAGTATTCGTGCACGCCTAAAACTACGGAATCCAATCAAATGAATTCTATTTACACATGAATGTAAGAATCATCCCCAGCAGTCATGATCCTTATTAACAATTCATATTTGACTAACCACATCACATAAAACGTTATCCACAGCTTTTTAATGAAAAAATCTATTTTTTGTCTATTTGTAGAGTGATAAGATTGGTAGATAAGGTTGCAAATTCTCTCAATGAATGAAGAAAAGTCGAAAAAGAACTTTGAGGAGGGGGCGAAACGAGGAAATGAAGGCATGCTAAATAACAGTCGCCTCATAAGGATGTAAGCCACTGTTAGTTTTATTGGATGAATTCGAAAAAAGACAATTCAGACATAGCAAATAAGCCTGCTTGTAGCTGCTAAATTAAATTGCCCAATTTTTCCGGTTCTGTTTGGAGAGAGCTTTTTCAATTTCGGTTTTGATCTCTAAAATCGGATCGGGCAGGGACTTGATTTGATAAGCATGCTTGATAAACCATTCTGGATCTTGACGAAAACGATCAAGCCAGTGGCGATTTATTTGGCGAAGCTTATCCCATACTCTTTCACGCTGCTGATTTGCTTCTTGAATAACTTCTTGGTTTCTTTGTGTAATCTGCTTATCAGAGAATAAGTTGGATTCCGCCAATTGTTTTTTCCTATTAATTTCATGAAGATCGAAGGAGAGCTGAACGGCATAATTAAGCTCGGCAGATTCCATTACAGCGCGAAAATAAGCACTAATCTCATCCAGTTCATTTTTCTCATCGCTAACGATGTATTCGTCATCTTCACGATAGATCAGTTTAAAGAAGTTTTGAGAGCGCATTTTATTTTTCTGAATTTGGAAGAGAGCTGTATCGAAAATTTCGGTTGCATATTCGTAGTCGAATTTAGCATAGTAGTCTTCCATTACTTTAGCTATTTGCCAAACGGCTTTGCGGGATAAAAAATCACAACAAAAACGATGCTTTTTTAGTTGCTTCATGACCCACAACTCAGCACCTTCAGAGTAGACTTCGCCCATATCCAACCACTCCTGATGCACATTTAGCACCTGAAAGTTGTCCTTGTAAATTTTCATTTTAAGATACTTTTCAGCCTTTTTTAAAACGGCTAAAGCTTCTTTTCGTGTACGGATATTAAGTAGACCTAAGGGTCCATAGAGATCATGAATATGCCCCCACCGAAAGTTTCCAGGGAGGTAAACCAGCTCTTTGCCCACATAATGCAGAACGAGACGTTGCACGTTGCGATCTTCTTGGAGAAAGCTTTCCGAATTGAAAAAGACGAAATTTTTGGCATACAGATCGTCTTTGCCTATATCTTCGTTTTCTTTGATAAAAACATATTGATTGAAAAAAAGTTTACCTCGAATGTCATAGTGAACAATCTCTTCGCAAACTAATTTTTGCAAGAGAACGGAAATGCGATAGCTGGAAGTTCCCATACGTTTGGCAAGCTCAGCGTTCGTTAACGGGATTTCTCCACCATAAGCACAGACGGTGCCAAGTAACAATTTGAGCTTAAAAAGCAGACGGGTGTCGTTTTGAAGGGATCGTGCATCGAATAGATTGCGATGATGTTTCATGGATAGCCACTCCTTATTTCCAACCCAAAAAATGTGTATAGGAAATACAGGGAACTGGCTTTCACTTCTTTTCGTAGCGTGTTATAATAAAAACACATCTTTAAAGAAGCAAAAACAGATCCCGATTTTTCGAAGTCTAAAAAGTGCCAGTCGCCAAACTTACCACTTATTAGACTTGTGAGGTTGGGTCTTTTTTGCATTGTTGTATGTTAGATCGGTACACAGATATATGTAAAATAGAGAATCTATTAGACTCACGAATATTATAGCATTGTGGATAAAGTCGGTAAATACATAGGTAAATAGCGGAAATTTAGGCGAAAAAACGTCGAAGCCTGTTTGTTCAATAAAATATTTGCTTGGTTTCTTAGCGGAAAAATGGACGAGTTTTTATAAAAGACCTGATGTATAAGGATTTTTATGGTTAGAAAAAAAAATATAAAAAAAACAAGCGGAAATTTGGGCGAAATATTTAGTCATATTGTGGATGAGAAAAAGTGCTCCTTAGATAGAAAGGCAATTAGCGGAGACTTGGGCGAATTAGGGTGATTTTAACGCTAAATATAGGTCTATTTCCCCATAAAAAATTTCCTTGCTTGATGAGCATGAAAGATAGATAGCGGAAAAATGGGCGATTTTTTTTAATTAGCGGAAAAATGGACGAATTAATTAAAAGGTAGTGTTCAAACAAATCAATAATCCGTAAAAAGCGGAGATATGGGCGATTTTTTTGATCATTGATCTAACATTTTGTTGTCTTGGATAAAATTTTTAACAATGTTTGTGACTCATCTGAAGGTATTGTAATAAAAAGGCGGAGAATCGGACGATATTTTTGTCTTGAATCTGACGAGTCTATTCATAAAATAGCGGAAAAATAGGCGATTTTTTTAAACCGTTTGTTTTGACTGATATATTGATCATCAGAGCAGATAGGTAAAATTGAGAATAGCTAATTTAAATAGCGGAAAAATGGACGAGAAAAAACGAGCTAAAGATTTGTTTTCTTAACATATTGATTGTGAGTAATAGAATGCCAGCAACGAGATGAGCGGCATAGAGAGTTTTTGATCATGCCGTATTCGAAAACTCATCATTATAACAAGATATTCCCGCTTAAAGGAATATAAAAATAAAAAAACCACTTGGTTAGTGGTTTTTTATGGTTCAAGTGGAAGACTAAGTTGTTCCGGTGCAAGATCTTCAATGAAATGTGTAAGCTCCTGATTTCCAAGTAAGTCAGCGACTTCATAAGGTTCAACAGGAAGAAAAGTAATATGAAAAGTATCTTTTTTTCGTACATAAGATTCAACGGTTACTTTATGATTGATAAAATCTTGTAGGCATTCTTCGATGATTGATAAGTTAACATCTTTACGTTTGCTCCGAAATTGAACTTTATGGATGAAGTAGGTGTAATCAAAATCCGACGAATATCCAGATTGCCTAAAATAACATAAAAAGCGTTCTTTTTGCAGAGGGAAAATTAAGCTTTGTGAAGCCTTATTTTCAAAAGCACCCAGTCTATCACTATAAGCACGGATAACTTGTCCTTTAACATAGTTTTGGTGGATTTCCTCGTTTATCGTAATCTCGGCAATCTCACCATTACCGTGAGGTTGAATATCCAAGCGATCAAAAATGCCGAATACCAAAGTTCGATTGGGATCTACTACATTGAAAGTTACATTAGCCATCTTCATTAAACGTTCTTTAACGGCATCATAGCTCTGCTTGTTATCTGACCCATAAGTATTGCGTACCAAATCGCCAATGGTCACATACACTTTGCGTTCTTCGAAAAACAGCTTGCGATCTCGCATGGAGATAACCGAACGAAATATGTTTAAATCTGTATTGTCGATCGCTCGCAAGATTTTTTCTTCACTAACGATATCCTGACTCACCAGGGTTAAAAGAGAGTAGTGTTCATCGGGTTGATATTCGCTAATGAAATGCACCTTGTTATCAATCACTACACTTTTATCCGTTAAGTTCATTTTCGTTAAACCGGCATTGCTAACAGGGTGGTCAGCATACTTTAATGGCTGATCCACGATGATTTTATTGAGGTTACCATCGAAATTTTTGATTAAGATATCAGCGACGATGATAATCGCATCTGACCGAATCGCTTTTTGGATTTGGACAGGGGTTTTGTCGCGTATGTACTTATAATCAAAAAGGCGTGAATCCTTGTCAACAGACCATTTCAGCACCTCATCTAATCGTTTTTGTAACAAAGCACTAACGGTGTCTACATCGTGTAACTTTTTAAGTTCTGCGGGACCATACATTTCAACCAATTTTTCTAACAGTTCAAGTTCTTTCATTAATTCTGTGTTTTTCGCAGACTTTTTGTTTGAGTTTACGGTTTGAGAAAGAGATTCATACCATCTTTTTTTTGTTGCCTGCGTATATTTATAAGTAATTCTTCGAATTTCATTAGTATTTGTAGGAGTAAATTCGTAGGAAATAATGTCTTTGAGAAAATCACGAATATTTCCTTGATTTAATTCATTAAAAAGTTCCTCACATTTTTCTCCTAATTCAGTAACGACTTGATTGAGAAAATAGTGAGGTACGCGTTGTTCATTCAAAAGAAACACCTCCATGTGGTTATCATACCATAAAGTAAGAATATATTGATTGGTAAGAATAGCATAGATGATTAGAAGTTTCTCAAATGCAGAAGCATTATATTTAGAAACGAATGAAGAAGATACAAAAATTAGCTCTCTATAAGGTTATCTTACTTTAAGTAAAAACGTATATTTATAATTCTTTGCGCTAATTTGCCTGGAGACCATTGACCAATAGAACAAAATCATGAGCCAACATATAGTCACACCAGCACATTTTCATGTAAACTATTCGAAAATCTCGCATTTGACATTAGTTGCATAATATATTGACAATTGGTTAATTAGAGTCGAAAATAGAGGATGAAATTAAAATTATTGGAATTTTTATGCGAGAGGTGGATACGGCATGGAGCAAACACCTACGATACGGACAGAATTAGACAAATATTTAAAGAAGGAAGGGTTGAATTTAGCACAATTTGGGCAAATGTCAGGTATGAATCGAGGAATAATAAGTGCCATTGTGACTGGAAACAAGTCGATGTCAATTAATCAGCTTGACCGTATTACTGAAGCCATGGATTTACCAGAAGGCTACTTTTATGATTTATTCATAGAAAACTACATCATTGATCACCCACCGAATATGAGGCGTATTGAGCCGTTTTTGTATCGTTGTGTGGAGTTGGAAAAGTTTGATTCGATTCGTCGAGTGGTTGGAGCCATCATGGACAATCTTCTGTATTGCCCTAAGCTATTTGAAATTGCAGAAAACCTTTATTCACAGGGGCAATACCCTGCCGCGCAAATACTCTATGAAGGTGTAGCTGAAGCGGAAAAGTATCAACATTCGGAACGCTTAGCCGTCTGTCAATATCGTATATTTATGATTCAAATTGGTGAGGACCAAAACCGTAATCTAAGAGCTGCTATACTGTTTGAGCCTTATGTTGAGCGTTTGAATGAAGTAAACCAGCTTGACGCATTGAAGGATTTGGCAAACGTGTACAGGTCTTTACGTAAATGGGACAAGGTTGATGAGGTATCTCGCAAAATGCGAGCTAAAGCGGAAATCCAATATTCAATGAAACACCATGACAAGAGTCGGGAATACGATGAGGCTATCAGAAATCTAAGTCGCCCCATGTTTGTGTATATAGCCTATGCCGACCTGTTGTGTGCCAGTGTCTGTGAAGCCCAAGGCGATTATCAGAGAGCTTTACAATATACATACGCCTACGAAGAATTGGATTGGGTTAAGGAGACTGATGAGGATACTCAACACTGGATCGGCTTGTTTAAACACTGGGCAAAAGCTAATCTTATTGTGAATACACTTTTATCTGGTGATATAAATGTATTACAAGATTATGTTGATTATATTGATGCGTCGGTAGATACAACCCAAGAAGATCGGATTATTCAACTACTGAACATTATGATTGCTGCTAACCAATACAACTTAGATGTACATCATATAATTAAACGTTTTGAAAAAGACATTGCGTCATTATCCCAACCATTAGTGTCAGGTGATATGTATACTCAACAAGTGGTACCGGATTATTACGCTTGGTGTGGTTACGAATTAGCCTACTATTACTTAAATCAGGGCACATACAGTGATGGTTTTAATCTTTTGTTTTGTTCAATGGTAAAAGCGCATACACTAAATAATGAGACGTATTTTATAAATTGTATGGGGTTGTTTGTACGTTTCAAATCCCATACGGTTCCTGAAGTCAAAACTAAGTTCTACAATCTCATTGAAAAGGTGTGGGAAAAAAATGTTGAAAAAAATGGCCATGTTAATCGTTGCGAGTAGCTTCTTGTTTTTGCTAACCGTATCTTTTCAACCATATGTTCAAAGTCATGGAATCGAACCCAATGTACAACACGGAGGTGCTTAAATGTAAGTAGGCTTAGTAAACTGTTCTAAACGCAAGGTAAGTTATTATTTAAAGGTGGGGTAAGAAAAAGATGGTGTTATCCATGATCGCTTGCAGTTTCTTATTTATGGTCTTAATACCGGGTTACTCACATTTAGTAATAGCTCTGAACCTTATGTACAAGTTGGAGGTTCTTAATTGTAAAGAAACAATCTAAAACAATGCCCCGTATGTTTGTTTTTAATCTCAAACATACGGGGCATTTGATTTGTGAGTTATTCGTAGAATCGAAAGGAGGATGTACTATCTTTTCATCCTCTAAATCGTTATTCTTCAAGAAATAAATCAGTATCTTTCTCTTCGGTGTGGTTCATTTCAACGATTTTGCTTCCGTTGATGATCTCAAGAATTTTGTTGTGAACTTCTGATCTCCATTTTTCATTTTCGCTAAGAGCCGTCTTCGCATTATCGCGTCCTTGACCAAGTCTCTCCCCTTGATAAGAAAACCATGCCCCTGACTTGTCAATAATGTTATGAGTAACACCAAGATCAAGCAACTCACCGTAAAAGTCAATCCCTTTACCGAATGCGATATCGAATTCAGCCTGTTTGAAGGGAGGAGACACTTTGTTTTTCACGACTTTAACACGAGTACGGTTAGCAATAACAAGATCGCCTTTCTTGACGGTTTCAATTTTGCGGACATCGAGTCGAATCGAGGAGTAGAACTTCAATGCCCGACCACCAGGAGTCGTTTCTGGATTACCAAACATAATGCCTACTTTCTCACGCAACTGGTTGATGAAGATGGTAACGACTTTAGATTTGTTGATTGCACCGCTAAGCTTACGTAAAGCTTGTGACATCAATCGAGCTTGTAAGCCTACGTGAGATTGGCCCATGTCTCCCTCAAGTTCAGCTTTGGGAACGAGTGCAGCCACAGAGTCAATGACGATAATATCAATTGCACCACTACGAACAAGAGCTTCGGCGATTTCAAGCCCTTGTTCACCTGTATCTGGCTGAGAGATGAGTAACTCTTCCGTATTAACACCTATATTTGCAGCGTAAACAGGATCAAGTGCATGCTCTGCGTCAATAAAAGCGGCTTGTCCGCCTGCTTTTTGTACTTCTGCAATGGCGTGAAGAGCAACAGTCGTTTTGCCCGAAGATTCTGGTCCATAAATTTCAACAATACGACCTTTAGGAAACCCTCCAATGCCAAGTGCGAGATCAAGATAAAGGGATCCCGAAGACACGGCTTCAATAGCCATGTTGTTTTTCTCACCAAGTTTCATAATGGAGCCTTTGCCAAATTGTTTCTCGATTTGACGCAATGCGCTTTCCAATGCCAATTTTCTGTCGTTTGCCATGTTTGGTTCCCCTCACTGTATATGAAAAATATTAGTATAACATTCAGAACTCATCATATAAAATAAGAATTATTATGAATAAGTTATGTATATCATTCGTAAAGTTGATGAAATCGACTTAAACTTTGACTTTCCATTGCTTACGTTTAGTTTCTCTTATGCTCTTTGGTGTATGTTCCAACCATTCTTTCGAAACCATAAAGCATGTAGCAGCTCCGTTTTCTTCCGACTCACCAAAAACGAAATAACCTGGAGGACGTTTGACTGACGTTTCCGTCCAAAGGGTGTTGTTAATTTCCATGAGCCCGTCGCTTAATGATTTTCCTGGCATAGCTGTTTTTGTATAGTTAGCCGAAAAAACAAGCACATTTGAATCATCATCTATCTCTATCGCTTGAATTTCGATATGTTTAAACTTGTATTTTTTATCGTTTAGTAATCGCCGGATTGTAACCATAGTCAATTTTCCTCTCGTCGTTAAATTTACTTATGATTGGAGTAAACGGATCGTTGCATTTTTGTAAAGTGACTGGCAATGACCTGATGCTTTCGAAAAGAATTTTTTTTGTGATTCAAGTTGATTGGAGAATATGCCAAACTGTTTTGCTCGCAATTTCGCATTTTGAATACGGTCTTCTAATGCTTCGCTCGGTTCAGCCATTTTTTCCTGTGCAATAAGCCAATCTGCTTCAAGACTCCATTCTTCTTTTTTGAGGTCGATGAATGACTGCACTTCACTGAAATAGTTAAACCAAAGGTTACACTCAATCATCAGCTCGTGGATTTCTACAATGTCATGGTCTTGTAAACGAAAATAGCGTCTCAAGACTTCACGGAATCCACGAAAGTTCAGTTCCCAACCTTGCTCAAGCAAGTAGGAATGAATGACTTTTGCTAAATGTTCAAAGGACATGCCACTATCGTTTTTTCTTCTCGCCATAAAGATCCCCGCCTAACTTACAAAAGAACGATTTTGATTCATCGTGTTTGTTTTAACATGGGCATCGTATGTTGCTTTGCAATGATAGTGAGCACGTTCCAAAAATTTCACTTTTGCACAAAGCTCTTCATGGAATGCTTTTAACACATTTCTTTTCTTTCGAGCTTGTACGACCCTTTCACTTTTATTCGACAGACGATCTCCATTAGTAACTTTTTTATTATCTGCCTCAAGGGAAGCTAATGCCTTCACTTCGTTTTTCTCCGTCTCTGCATCCAAGTATACCTTTTGTATCAGGTTGGCAATGCTGGAAAAATACTCAGCCCAGGTGTTTAATTCCTTTGCTAATTTCCATGCTTTATTAAGTTCATTTTCGTTGAGGTCTGCATACTCCTCTAACGTTTTCTCGTAACCACTAAAATTCAATTCAATACCATCGGGCTGCACATAATCCCTCGCCCACCGAACCAGTATTCTGAAATAGGTTGTACTTTTTCCGTCCGTGGTTTTAAGAGGATACACCGGAGGTTTAGCCATATTTAAACCGCTCCTTTCATATGCTTATAAAATATAATATCATTCAAAATGACTATAGTCAATTTGATCAATGTAAAAAATAATTTACTGAAATTGTCCGATCAGGTTGGAGTGTTGACGCTTGGTGTACATGCTTTTACAAGCATAGGATAGATAAACTATAAAAAAGAAGGAGGGGGTTATTTGGAAAGAAATAAAGCGTCACAAGAGCATCAGAGGGTTTCGCTGCTTGCTCTATATTCTATGCCAATTTCAGCGATGCTCTTAACAATCGCAATGTATATCATCAAGGCAACGACGAATTTACACATTGAACTGAATTCAGTATGGAGTACATTCATATTGGTTGCGGTTGTCACAATGTTAAATCCATTAACTTTTTTGATTGAAATCCCTATATCTATTTTGACTGAAAGGATATTGAGTGTTCCTACTTTTGTATTTCGATTTGTAAGTAAAACGATGGAGTTGTTATTATTGGTTTGGTTGATTCACAAGATTGATGGGGCGATCCAAGCAGTTGAATTGTCAACGTATGGACAAATTACCTTTGCTTTTATCCTTCACTTGGTCACCACTTGGATGACACAGGCTAAATCTCAAGTTAGGGACCAAAAGTAAAACAAGAGCCAGGGTTTAAAACTTTGGCTCTTGTTTGTATGGTTGTAAGTTAAGAGACTATGCGAAAATTATCATTATCAAGGATAAATTGAACAGAAGTAACATTGTTCCTAATGTTCAAATTAGGATAACCAACTGCCTTTATGATTTTGGGTTCACCCATTTCCCTATATTTTTCAGCCATACCCCACATGATGAGATCGAGCTTGCCAGATTTGAGTTTTATATGTTGCTTTTCCGTGCCCATATAAAAAGCTTTGTCTACTTTGAACTTATCAATGGCGAGCACTGGTTTTGGAAAAGCTTCACCAAATGGTTCCAGTTCTTTGAGATCCTCAACAATATCCGTCGTTAATTCGTGAGGTTCGAAAATGTGTTCAATGCGGTAAATCTTGTGAAAATGGTCTTCAGTTAGTACCCCGTCAGCAAGTTTATTCATCTCTTCCTCAAACTCTGAAAGATGTTCTTCTTTTAGAGTTAAGCCACTCGCTTTAGCATGACCCCCATAACCTAAAAGGAGATGTTTGATTTTGTCCATTTCTTCTTTTAAATGAAAGCCATCTATCCCGCGACCTGACCCCTTTATGAGACCATGTTCTTTAGTAAGTACAAAGAACGGACGATTATAGTGTTCTTTTAAACGCCCCGCAATTAATCCTACAATCCCTTCGTGAAAGTCAGGATGATAAACCACGTTGATCAAACGGAGACCTTTTCCACCTGGCTCTCTAAGACCAGTTTCTTCATCAAGCTCTCCTTCAACCATGGAGATGGCCTGTTCAGTTTGTTCAACTGTCATTTTCTTTCGCGTCTCATTGACGTGTTTAAGATAAAGAACGGTTTGTTCAATTTTTTCTTCATCGTCTTCGAAAAACATTTCAATGGCTCTCCTTGGATCTCCATCTAAACGGCCTATGGCATTGATCATGGGACCGTACACCATCCCGATTGTGTAATGGGCGTTTATTACTTTCACGCCCGTAACAGACCGAAATATCCGAAAAACCGCTCGGTCTTCACTTTGAATTTTAGATATTCCGAGTGATACGAGAATGCGGTTTTCATCAACTAAGGGTACAACATCAGCAACAGTTGAAAGGGCAACGATATCAAGTGTTTCATACACTGTGCTTAGATCTAAATCCATCGTCCAATAGAGGAGAAGCATAAGTTTGAAGGCAACACCAGCTCCGCACAAACCTTTAAAAGGATATTCACAATCATGACGTTTGGGGTCCACCACAGCATCTGCGTTTGGAATAGACTCCCCTGGATCATGATGATCGGTGACAACAACTTTAAGACCTAAAGATTTAGCATAATCTATGCCGGCAAAAGCAGATATCCCATTATCGACGGTTACAATGAGTTTCGTCTCAGGATACATGGCTAACATGTCATCTACCCCAGTAGGACAAAGACCATATCCATGAATAAATCGGTTGTTTGTAAAAAAGGAAACTTTTGCTCCTGCTTTTTGAAGTAACTCCGTCATAACAGTGGTACTTCCCACACCGTCGCAATCATAATCTCCGTAGACGATAATAAACTCGCCATTATGAATAGCCTCCATGATAATCTCTACAGCGAGTAAAGCATCTTTCATAGTCCTTGGATCATGTAAGTCTTTGATACCGCCATACATAAAATGTTTAATCTCATCTGGTGTCTTAAAACCTCTACTCACAAGGATTTTAAGGGTTAAATCACTAATTCCATAGAGATCGGGATGATGTCTGAATGGAGTGATGTCTACATCTTTTTTCACCAACAACTTGACCATAGTATACCTCCAATAAAAATTGACTATAGTTAACAGTATAATTGATAAATTATTATATGTGAATTATAATTTACAAGAAACCCAAGGAACATTAATAGAACGAAGTTTTTAACCACGTAGTTTTTATAATGATCAGAAAAGTCGTTTGACGTTTATTGACAAGTAGTACCGTTGAGTTATGATATGGGTATGATTACGATAAACGGAACGAAAATAAGAGAGCTTCGAAAATCAAAAGAAATGTCGATTAAAGCACTTGCTGATGAATTAGGTAAATCTTCATCTACGATTGGGATGTATGAACGTGGAGAGCGTAGCCCCAATTTTGAAACATTATTTCGTTTAGCTCATTTTTTTTCTGTAGATGTGGACTATTTTTTTAATGAAATGGATGTAATGAGTGAAAATTATGAATTATTGAGCGATGAATATGCCCATTACAAGAAACAAGTTTTGGAAAGGTCAAAAGGGATTTGCGAACTATGTGGCAATAACGCACCGTTTCATGTGGACGGACAGCCTTATTTAGAATTTTTTGTCCTGGAAACAAAGCAAGAGCACTTGTCTCCCACAGAGAAAATGGTTGCCGTTTGTCCAAATTGTTTGAAAAAACTACAGATTTTAAAATTACCAGGAGAGATTATTTTTCTGAAAAACAAAGCGAGAAATAACTAAAATTTTTAAGGCAATAGAGAATTTCAAATGAGGAAGAGATGGGTTTAACAACTCTATTTTCAAATTATTGCAAATAGAATATTCCATACGTAAAAAAGTCGTTCCAAAAAAGGAGCGACTTTTTTTATTTTGGACAATTAACCTATGCTAAAAGCGCATGTCTATCAATCTGGGGTTTACTTATGAATTTTTTTCTTACGATTTAAATAGAGACGCAATATTACCTGCACACATACAAACAATCACAAACATCATAAGAAAAGTAACGATGATTTCACCAATTCCACCTGTTTTCATGCTGGTTAAACGGAAGTGTCTGTTGCTTAAAGGATAGAATAGGGGAATTCCACTTTTAGTTAAAGCATCTAAGAAGATATGGCTCAATGAACCCGTCGTGATTCCAGCGAGTAGAGTTAGCGCAAACCATTGTGCGGTTCCATGTAGCAGATAATTAATGCTGAGCGCACAGATTGTTGTTAAGGTAACCGTAATGAAGGGAGCATGAGTGGCTCCTCGGTGCCCCATTGTAGCGTTGGCTAAGTGGGACAGCAGTGGAAGTCTTCTACCAAGATAGCTCCCTCGATGATCAATGTCGGGAAGAAGAGATCCAAATACAGATCCTGAGATAAACAATGCTGAGATCATGAGGGTTGAGAATTCTCCTGATTTCATAAAAGGTAAATGCTGAAGGATGTATTGATTGGCTGCAATACCAAAAGTTAAGCCGCCAACAACGTGCGCAGGGTATTTCATAGTCAACCTCCTTTTGTTTAAGTGTTCATACACTATATGCAATAGAGGTTGGGATTAATTGATGATCAAGGTTATCAAACGCAGTTAAGCCTGATACATATCGTTTTTTCGAAAAAGGGAAGTTAATCTGAAAAATAAAGAGGTGATCATTCAATGTTTTTTATAGGTTTAACATTATGTTTTATAGCATGGATAGCAGGGATCACATGCATGATACAAGGTAATTTGATGTGGGGAAGTGTTATTTTCAGCATAGGTGTACTACTGCTGATCATCATGATTTTGTATTACAAGAAAAAAGAAGTGAGGAAAGAGAACCTTTCGGCTAAGGGGACGCCTGCACCTGTGTGGTTTGATTGTTATCCAGTACCCGATTGTGATGACGCTCCAGATTGTGATGCAGCGCCCGATTGTGATGGTGCTCCAGATTGTACACCATGAGAATTATGCGTTGGATTCCTTGTCATCGTCGGCCTGATCGTTCGCTTCATATTCATGGTAAACCAATGATGTTATGTGCAAGGTGCACTTCAGTTTTGCTGGGGTATGCCATTTCACCCATTATGGTAGGATTTCATGTAAAAACATCGTATTTTTGGATTGTTATATTGCTGTTGCCGTTGTTAATCGATGGTTACACTCAGTTGTGGAAGTGGCGAAAGAGTAACAATGTTCTCCGATTATTAACAGGATTCAGTTTTGGTATTGGACAGGCATTACTCATATCGAATATCGTGTGGTTTTTAGTAGAGATTCTGAACTGAAAGAGGGTGAGTTAGGCGGATGCTCAAAAAGGTGTTGACAAACTTGCATGTTTTATTTGCTTGGCTTATAGGGGATGAGTTTGCGCATACGGGCGTACTATTTCATGCGATAATATTAACGTTTCTATTAAAACATTCAATCATTGATAAGTTAATGGTTGGAAATATAGCAATTGAAGAAGCTTTGAAGCGAGGAGGGGGTATATTCGGATATTGGGTCCTTCTATTTCTCATATTGGTTTGTTTGTATTATCTTTTCGAGTATTTGCTTTCTAAATTAGAGAAGGTAGAAGAAAAGTAGATAGATATATTGGAAGAAATAAAAAAGAGGCTTTGCTTTTTAGCAAGCCTCCCTTTTTTATGAAAGTACAATTTAGAACAACATGGTCTTTATATAGTACGCTATAATGATTCCCATGCCGATCATAAGTAAATCAGCCACTACCTCAATGAGTATATTCTGAACAAACGTTTTTTCTTTACACTTAATCATGAATTGTTTCATTGAAGTCACCACCTTTTGTACATATCCAACGAATAGGGTGTCATTTTTCGTCCGATCTTTTTATAGATTTTGCTGTAATTACAACTAAACTCTGTTTTTAGTTCATTCTTAAATAAGGTTGAATCGTCTTCTTTGTTTTTCTCGTCCTTGGTTTGAATCTTCTGATCAACATAAGATTTGAGCATCTTTTCATATTCCGCTTTGCTGTACTTTTCTTTTGTTGTTTTGTTAAAATACTCGAATTTATCTTCTTGGATTCTTCTTCTCTTTTCGGCACTATCAATGAGCTGCATATGAAAAAGGTCAATATACACTGGAGAATCTCCAGCCAATTTTACCGGAGTGAACCAATAATTCTCAGTAAGTTTGAAAATGTTTTCAATGGGCTCACCAAGTACAAAGCTTACTTTTAGAGCGAAATCAATTCCTGGTCTCATCTTGTTGCGGATGACAGAGGTTATATATTGTCTTGATGTACCTGTTAGTTTTGCCAGTTCAGAAATAAGCAACCCTTTTTCATTTAGCAGTTGTGGAATGAACACTTCTACCACATCTGTATCATTCTCTATGATATACAAATCGTTTTCTTTCAATTCGGATAAGTTTTTTATGGGCTGCTTGCCTGTTTTCTTCAGTACATCGAAGAAATCTTCCATTTCATGTGCCTCCATATATTCGAATTGGCCTATGGAATACCATAAAAGGAATGCCATATGAACAATAAGATATTTAAATGTAATATGTAAAGTATATCAAAAAACTAACGTATTGTATTTTTATTGTCAAGTATTCTTTACAAAAATAAATCAGGAAAAGTTAGTCACATGCTTTATTTTGGTACGAGTAGAGCTATATTATTCGTAGTAATTTTTTTATTGTAAAATGTTTTAAATTTTAAGAGGCGTTCGTAATCAGATGAGTGTCTCCGACTTTTCAAAACCCATATCACTTCATCATTTACATAAATTACGGTGTAGAGTCAGGATGATATAGAAAATTAGAGAATAAAGAATAATTTAAAAAAGCTGATATTTAGATCCATCTTCAAAGATAGTTTATAGAACTTAGATAGCTTAATCGCAAATGGAGCTCAAACCATCAGGTCTAAGTCAAAAGAAATATGAAAGCATTACACAGGGTAATCAAATCGCATGCCAAGAAAATGGTCTTTAGAAACTTCCTGTCGGCTTATTCAAATGTTTCTTCGAACAATGCGCCCATATTATCCTCTATTTATACACCCTCTCCATAAACGTCGCTTAGTTTGAATGGAGAAGGGATGCGTGAATCTTCTTGTACAAATTTTAAAATCCAACTACATCATGAAAGAGGAAGTAAAGTATAAAACCAATAGCAAAAAAAGTGCATCGGCGTATGATTTTATACTTTGCGAATGTACGTCTCATGGAAGAACGTACGGGGAGCGATGTTGCTTTCATTCGATGAAAACCTCCTTAAATAAGCTCTACTTAAATATATCATTTTGAAGATTAAACGTCAATTATAATTTACAAAAAATGAAACAATATAAGAATGAAAGGTCGTGTTAGACCTTGCGTTTTCTAAGCAAGCAAAAGCGGAATAAAGGAGTCCAGAAATTCCTATTATGTTAGGTGAAGAGTAGGAAGAAAAAAGTAGAGAAAGGGGGCGAGAGATATGAAGAAATATGTATTCAAAGGAGTGATGTTTTCACTATTTGTGGGTTTGTTGCTCGTATTCAATTCAACTGAGGTATATGCAGCAGACAAAGAAACCTTGATCAATGCATGGAATGCCTTTATTCTTGAATACCGTATTATTATGGCTTGGATCGCTGGAATGGGAGCTTTAACAAGCGTTTTAATTTTTATCTTTCATATGGTTCAATTAGGGAACCTATCATCTCACCCAATTAAGCGTAGAGAAGCAATGATGAACTTAATGATCTCAATGATATGTACGGCTCTCTTAGGTGGTTTGGGAGTGATTACGGCGCTATTTTATCAAATCATGTTAGTGTAAAAGAAAGACTGAACGGATCATCGTTCAGTCTTCTTGGTATGCAATGGAATGGAGGAGTAATCTCCTCGTATTTTCATCTATGATTTTACCTTGCCAATACAGATTAGCGTGTTGTAATACTTCTTCTAAGTGTAAAATCTCCGAATTATCTTTAGCCAATAAGTTAGCAACTTCTAAAAGTTTTACGTAATTGATATTTAAATGAGGCGCGAGTTTTTCGAGTGTTTTGGAAGAGGGGTTTCGGTCTTGTGTCTCAATACGTGATATAAAAGATGCTGAAACTCCACTCTTTTTTGCAAGCTCTTGTATAGATAACCGCTGTTCTAATCGTAGTAGATGAATGTATTGATGAATATTTGTAAGTTCATCTATCATATATTTAAGGCTTGAAGGTTCCCGCTTTAATTTCTTGCAAAGAATCTTTTTCCTCTACATATTTTAAGAAAGCTCCTGTCTCATACAACTCTCGTCCAATACGTTCATCCGTCGATAGGCGGAAATTTCTAATTTCCGTTGTTTCAGTAATTAATTTACCTGTTTCGAGAGCTGTTAGGTCGGTATCTGCAAACATAAACAATACAGGTTCGGATTCTGAATCATAGTAATACTTTTTCCATGCATTTGTGTTCAATAGGCTTTCCAGTTTTACGGCTTTTTCTCTTATGAAAATAGGAAAATCATATTCTCGAACGATTTCACCGATAAAGTATTTGGTGATGCCATTGGACTGCATGCACATTTCAAATGATGGTATCACGTTTTTCTTCCCAACCCTCAATTCGGGTTCAGGTTTAAAGTATACTATTTTAGACCCGCAGGTTTGCATGATACGAATATAAAATTCAGATACAACTAAATTTTTGCTAATGATCTCAGAAGTTTTCATGTTGACGGTACTATACCAATCAGTGGTGTCTTCGTTAGAATAATGAGATAACAAATATCGACCACCCAAATCCAAACAATAGATTTCAAAGGCATCAGCAGCAATTCGCTCTT
The DNA here is from genome assembly GCF_017833915.1 of Paenibacillus sp. 1182. NCBI lineage: Bacteria > Bacillati > Bacillota > Bacilli > Caryophanales > Paenibacillaceae > Paenibacillus > Paenibacillus sp. 1182. Next base: position 88,460 of record NZ_JAFICR010000004.1, read on the forward strand.
CTTCAAATTCGGACAACATGAATTTGTTTAGTACGCGGTAATTCACCAATTTATCTAATCGATTTTTAATGTTAACCTTAGATGATTCTTCTCCAAGATAATTATGAATTTGTTCAGCAGTCGCGAATTTAAAACGAAAAAGAAATTTTGCGATTTTAAGGTCACGATCGGTAATGACATTGTTATCTTTCATTTTAATAATTTCATTTTTGCCGATATTCAATGTAAACTTATTCTGAAATGTTTGTTTTAAATCAGCGGGAACAATCACCAGTTCCCCATCCCTTTGTTTTAGGTACATCAAACAACGCTCCTTTCATATGTGCGTATTTTTTAAGAAGGGCAGGAATATTATTTCCTGCCCTTCCAAATGCTTTTATTTACAGGATTCTTACGATTTTACCGCGAACGCGATTTTCGTCTGCCCGTACTTGCGTAATACGGAACGAAACTTTCATTCCTTCTTCAATCTCACCCGTTAGCGGCAGAGGAGCTAACGCATCGAAGCCTGGGGCAATGCAAACATATACACAAGACGGTTGTACGTTTCGTACAATACCGAATACAACTTGATCCCGCTCAAACATGGAAAATTCCATGATCGTTGGATTTCTGAATTTTTCTACAGCTTCGAAAATGAGTCGTCCGTTGCTTGAAATCTTTTTCAATTTTACATTTACGCTATCTCCGACTTTTAGTTTTTCTGCGATGGTTGTATAGTCGTCAGCAAAATCAACGTTTTTCAGCAAACCTGTTACGCCTTCAATTTCGACATAGGCAGCATATTTCAGGATGTTAACAATTTTAGCATTAAAGACTTCGCCTTCTGTTAAGCGTTCAGTGATAATGTTTTTCATAATCTCTTGAGCATCTTTGCGAGAGCAAATGACTACGCCGTTGTCTCGGTCGATTTCTTTCACGATAAAGCTCACCTCGCGACCAATAAATCCAACCAGTGATTTCCAATTCACCTCCAAATCCACGTCCTCTCGAACAATCATTCCTTTTGTTCCATCAAGGTCAAGAATAAGGACATCGGTGTTTAGTTCATGATCGAATTGAACCACCTTTACCAGACCTTTTAAAACTGTATTTTCTTTCATCGCCTTTTCATATTGAGCAAAATTTTTCATGTGAAATTCCTCCTTAAAATTTTTATTTTCTTTTAAATAAGCTTGCGATTTTAGCTAAAAACCCTTTTCCGTTGGATGATGAAATCGAGTTGTCATCAGTCATGTTGTCGATAATAGGCTCGACCAGTTCTTCAACGGTTTCATGCTGATCATGTTCCAGTTGAGACAAAACTTTACCTCGTGGTGGACGAATTTGCATGTAAGTGTTGATTTCTTCTTTTGGTTGAGATGGGGAGGATGGTGGTGTCGGAGTAGGAGTTGCTTCAACTTCATTGTTCTCCGTTTGATGAACATCATTTTCGTAATTTGTATTGCTTGTTATCGTTTCATCAACAACCTCGTTTCTTAAAATATTGGTTTCTATTTTAGATGACTCTTCTTGAATAGCCACATCATCGAAAGTCAAGTCTGGGGTAAGTGCAAATTGTTCTCGTTCATTTACATTGAAATCATCTGGAAATTCAAAATTATCTAAGTCATTTTTAATGACCAGGACTTCCTCTTGCGGCTGATCTGTTTTTTCGGGTAATACAAAAACCATTTTTTCGAAAAAATCTTCTTCCTCAACATCGGCAATTAGATTGATTTCAGTATCTTTCATATCAGCAAGTAAATGATCAATTTTGGATAATAAAAATGCAGGTTGAAAAGGTTTTTTTAAGTATTGCTTGGCGCCGGCTTGAAGCATTTCGGCTTTGATGTCCTCACTATTGCATCCTGTGACGGCGATAATTTGTGCCTGAGGATCTTGGCTTACGATTTGCCGGGTTGCTTCAATCCCTGACATATCAGGCATGTTAATATCCATCGTTACGAAGTCAGGTTTTAAATCAAAATACTTGGCAATTCCTTCTTGCGCATTCTTGGCTTCGTCAACGACTTCGTATCCAGCCTCTTTCAATGTTTTCTTAATCAGGCTACGCATATAGTAAGCATCATCTACAATAAGAACTCTTTTACTCATAAGAATCTCCCTCCTTTCTCCCTTTGTTATGCTCTAACTGTTTTCACTTTTTGACTATTGTCAATAATTCTTTTATGTAGGATTCCTCACGAATATTCAAAAGCTATGTCGTATACCTCACAATAAAAAGTGTAAATTATAATTGACCAAAAATATAAGCTTTGATAGGATAGTTTTATCGTTCTATCAAAATCAAAAAAGGCATTTTAAAGAACTTAAATTTTAAAATATATTATGTAGCAATTCAAAGGAGGTAATATTTTTGCTTGGCAGAATGTATCGACCAACGAAAATAACAAAGTTATCTAAAAAAAGAGGATATGAATTTCAAATTAAATATAAGTCAAATTTTCTCGGAATGTATGAATTTAAGGTCGAGATATATTTAGACTATGATGTATCTACGGGAAAGGAACAGATCGTTGTTGACGTACAGGATGTTACGATTCCGTTAGTGATTAGCAAAGATCTGTACGAGTTGATTTCTGAAGATGAAGCGCAAAGTAAGGTTGACCAAAGGAAAGTTTCGTCTTTTCGTGTAATGAGACGACCTACCAATAACCAATTGCGTTCGACAAGTGATCAGTTGAGAATGCAAATGACCGTTCATTCTGAGAAATATCCTGAGGAAGGTGAAACATTTAGCATCGAATTGAAGCCTGTTGTTATAGAAAATCGTGAATATATGTGGTTGAGAACGGATGCAATAACGCAAGTTTCCATTACGACGAATACAACATTGAAGCTCAGAGAGCAATAAGGGGTAGATTTTATGGTAGAAGGGAAAGAGACTATACATGCTAAATTTGAGATAAAAAAGATTCGAAAACACTATGAGGATACAGGTTATACCATCGCCGAAGCTAAATTCACAGAGTATTCAGCTTCGAATGCACCTACTTCGGAGCTTATAGTTGTAGGGAACTTTGTTTCTATATTTGAGGGAGATGAATTTGAGGCAGAGGGCAGATGGGTTAATCATAATGTCTTTGGATATCAATTCAAAGTTGAACTTCCAAAACGAATTGTTCCTCAAACCCAAAAAGGGATTGAGATGTTTATCCGAAAATATGTTAAGGGAATTGGCAAGAAAACTGCTCAGAAGATCGTCGATTATTTTGGTGAAGAAGCATTAAAACGAATTGAAGAGGATCATCGAAGTTTACTGCAAGTGGGCGGAATCAGCGAGGTTCGAGCAAAGGCAATACAGGATAAATTATTCAGACATAAGCGTTTTGAGGATGTAGGTACTTTTGTATTAAGTAATGGGGGAAATCATAAAGTTGCTTTACGGATCTATGAGGAATTTGGCGAAGCCTCCATTATGAAAATCCAAGAGAATCCTTATATTTTGTGTGCAATAGACAAGGTTGGTTTTATCGTTGCAGACAAGTTCTCTCGAAATTTATCGGGTTCGCACCGTAACCAAGAACGAATTAAAGAATCGATCATTTACTTTCTAAATTGGTGTTCAAAATCAAGGGGTGACTTGTATGTTTCAGGAGATGAGATACGAACCCGTTTGTCTGATTTTTTATTAAAAGTAGGTGCATATGAAGGCGAGAAATATCGTTTGGAAGAGAATGACATTGAACATGCTCTTCTTGAACTCAAATCGCAAGATCGAATTGTCATAGAAACCAATGAAAAAAGTGTTCAATGTGTATATCTCAATAATAATCACTTTGTAGAAAGTAAGATTGTTTCACTTTTGAAAAATTTGGTGGAAAAATCGAAGCCGCCATTATGTACAGCATTGGATATTGACCGATTTATTAAACACTATGAAGCAACCTATGATTTTAAGTTTGCGGAAAAACAAAAATCAGCAATTCATATGGCATTGCTCAATGGAATCAGTATATTAACGGGTGGCCCAGGTACGGGTAAGACCCAAACCATTAACTCGATTATCCAATGTTTGAAATATGTAAAACCAGGAGCTGTAATACACTTGTTTGCCCCTACAGGCAAGGCTTCCAAGCGCATGTCTGAATTAACAGGGATGGAAGCCATGACGATACATAGGGGAATTGGCTTAGGGCATGATGAAGAGTCAGATCGAGAAATTATTGTCGAAGGTGATTTACTTGTTATCGATGAAATTTCGATGATGGATGCATATGTATGTTATCGATTGTTATCTTCGATCCACGAGAATACGAGAGTGTTATTTGTTGGAGACTACGAACAATTACCTTCAGTTGGTCCTGGTTTAATATTACGCGATTTAATTAACTCGGGAAAAATTCCGACGACTCGTTTAACTGAAATTTTTAGACAAGCGCAGAATAGCCAAATTGTTATGAATTCACATCGTATTATAAACGGGGAAATAGACTCCATTACATTCGATGAGAGTAAAGGAGATTTCTTCTTTATTGAACGTTCCAATAGAATTCAAGCGCAACAAACTATTATTCAGTGTGTAAAACGCTTTGTGACTAATCATCATTACAAACTGGATGATATTCAGATTCTAACTCCTATGAGAAAAGGCGATTTAGGGGTTTGGAGTCTTAATTGTTTGATGCAAAAAACGTTTAATCCTCCCTCACACGATAAAGTTGAAATCAAGCTTGACGAACTGAATTTTCTACGTGAAGGCGATCGTGTCATTCATACGGTGAATAACAAAGATTTAGAAGTATTCAACGGTGAAGTCGGTAGAATCGTTAAGATTTGGGAAGATGCTGATGATGGTCTACAAGTGGAGATTGAATATGATGAAAAAAGCGTGGTCTATGACAAGTTATCCATTGAAGAAGTTGAACTTGCCTACGTAACAACGATTCACAAAAGTCAGGGTAGTGAATATCCGGTTGTCATTATGCCAATTCATTCTTCACAGGAAAATATGCTTACCAAGAATCTGATTTATACAGGATGGACCAGAGCAAAACAAAAGGTTGTTAACATTGGTATGAAGTCTTCACTTAAAGTAGCAGCTCTTAATGCTGATAATGATCGTAATTCACAAATTGAGGAAAAAGTACGAAAAGAAATTAATCTTGTTGCTTAGCTGTCGTTTCGATGGCTATTTTTTTTGCCAAAATTCACATAGAATGAAAAGATGAATATTAAAAAGGCAGGGGTTTGTTATGCAAACAAAAAAAGAAAAGGAAGATCGTGAAAATCTGAAACAAACAAGAAATTGGACTTGGATGGAGTTATTTGATCACAGATTTTTTGCAGAAGTTTGGAAAAAGGATCGTCGTGTTGTTCGAACGGCAGTCATGTTGGTCATTATATTTCATTTCTTCTCCATTGGAATTGTGCCAAGTGAAAGCATGGCTCCGACATTAGAACCCGACGATTTAGTGTTATATGTTAACACCAAACATGTAACGCGAGGAGATATCGTTTTCTTCACATATCCCCTTGATGAGAAGTTGAAATATGTAAAGAGGATTATTGGTTTGCCCGGAGATGAGGTTGAAGTAAAGAACGAAGCTGTTTATGTGAACGGTGACCCATTAGAAGAGGATTATCTATTGGAACAACCGTTGTACACGTTTGACAAAGCTACCGTTCCAGAGGGTTATTACTTTGTATTAGGAGATAATCGAAACAACTCGGAAGACTCGACGCATTGGGGTTTTCTAAAAGCGGAGAACGTCAACGGGAAGGCTATTGGAGTGTTACTTCCTTTTTCAAAATTTAAACTTTTTAAGTAGAAGACTGAATCAATGTTGCAAATCTAACATTGTGGATGTCTTCTTTTTGTTTTTAAGCAGGTAGGAGTATTGAAGTTTAGATGAGATTCATATGAATCGGACTGTAAAAAAAACGAAATTATTAATTACAAATAAAATTGACTATAGTATAATTAATATAAATAATTGACTAAAGGAGTTGGGTGCTATATGAGGGCTTTGCTCATTGCAGAGAAACCGGATCTAATGAAACAAATCAGAGCAGTCTACGATAAATTTGGACATGCAGACCAAATTACATTTAAAACTTTTGCAGGTCACACGATGACATTAGTGGAACCACATGAGTATAAACAGGAGTGGGAAAAGTGGAACTTATCTATGTTGCCAATGATCCCAGAGACATTCCGTTATAAGCCAAGCAAAGACAAGTTGAAAATGTATAAGGAACTTAAAGATGAGATACTGAGTGAAAAGTACGATTATGTAATCAATGCCTGTGACCCAGGTAGAGAGGGGCAACATATATTTTTCAGTTTCTATCATCATATCGGAGCAAGACTTCCTGTGAAGCGTTTATGGTCTACAGATTTAACGGAAAACAAATTGAGTCATGCGTTAAATAACTTGAGAGACGAAAAAGAACCAGCGTTAATCAACATGACCCTTGCTTCGAAGTATCGTGCTTATTTTGATTGGTTAATTGGTCTAAATGCTACGCGTGCAGTAACGATGATTGCAAACAAAAAGATAAACGTAGGTCGAGTTATGACTCCTGTTTTAAAATTGATTGTAGATCGGGAATTAGAGTTGCGCAATTTTGTGCCTAAAGATTTTTGGGAGATTGAGTCTAATTTTGGTGGGAAATATAAAGGGCTTTATTATGATCACAACAATGAAAATGAATCCAGATTTTTTGATAGATCTAAAGCTGAATCGATGTGTAGCAAGTTTGGTGAAGAAGGTGTCGTGCTTGCAGTAGATCAAAATAGAGAAGTGAAATACGCACCAAAGCTTCATTCCTTACAAGAGTTATCAAATGAGGCAAACCGTACGTATGGTTATACCATGGCTGAGACGCTAAAAATCGCTCAGGTGCTGTATGAAAAGAAATTACTTAGTTATCCACGTACGAACAGTCCTTTTGTGACTAAGTCAATCGCAAAAGAGTTTAATAAGAATTTACAGCCATTACTCTCGATAGCAGGGCTAAAAGATAGTACATCAGAAGTTTTGGGCAACACAGCGATTCTTGAAGGCATAGTTAATAATAAAAAGTATGTTGATGATTCAAAAGTAACGGATCACTATGCTATTATTCCAACGGGATTATCTGTTGATTTTTCGAAATTGAGTACCAGTGAGCAGAATATTTACATGCTCGTGTCGAAACGCTTTCTTTCGATTTTCTTGCCTCCTCTGGTTATGAATAAATCGAGTATCATTACAGAGAGTAATGGTCACCGCTTTAAAACAACAGGAAGTGTACTTGTTGATCTTGGGTTCATGAGATTGTATGAATACAAAAATAACGACAACATACTTCCATCTGTTAAAAAGGGTGAAGTTTTTAAAATTAATGAAATAAAGCTTATTCAAAAAGAAACAACGCCTCCGCAGAGATACAATGATTATTTATTAGGTAAAACAATGGAGAATCCAGGTAAATTGATTGAGGATGAAGAACTCTCCAGTGTGTTTAAAGGTGAAAAAGGATTGGGAACACCTGCCACAAGAGCCGGGATTATAGAGAAACTTGTTTATTTAGCAATGATTGAACGCAAAGGATCTGGGAAAGTGAAATCTTATTTCGCAACTGATTTTGGGGTGGAAATCATTGAAGGCTTACATGGGAAAGACATTACAATGCCTGAGCTTACGGCGACATGGGAACAGAAGCTTTCTCAGGTCGAAGAAGGAACGTATGATCCGAAGGTGTTTTATTCAGAAATGATTCAATATACCAAATTCATGATCGAAGACTTCAAACATACCAAAGTGTCTGTATCTCAACAAACGGATAAAGAAGTCATCGGCAAATGTCCAAAATGTAGTTCAGATGTTATTGAAGGAAAATCATTTTATCTTTGTACAAAATATAAGGATACATGCGATTTTCTAATTGCAAAAGAAATTGGCGGCGCAAAAGTGTCGAAGACAGAAGCGAAAAAACTACTTTCGGGTAAAGAGACTAAAGAACTGGAGCTTAAATTTAAGTCAGGTGCAACGCGAAAAGCTAAGCTCATGTTAAGCCCGGAATTCAAGGTTGTGCCGTCTGGGAGCAGTACGGGCTCGTCCGTTCAGGCGGGTGAACGAAAAGTAATCGGTACATGTCCAAAATGTTCGAAACAAGTGATTGTGACAAAAGATTATTACAAGTGTGAAGACTATAAGAATCCCTGCACATTTATTCAAAAAAGAGTGTTTTGCGGAGCTGAGATTAGTGAAGCCAATATGAAGGCTATTTTAAACGGAAAGCAATCCAAAGAATTAGAGTTCACTTGGAACAGTGGAAAAACGGGTACCGCGAAATTAGAGTGGAAAGATGACAAAATCAGTTTTGTGTTCCCATCCAAAAATAAATAAGAATGGTAAAACGCTATTCTGATAGAGAAAAATGTAGCTAATATATCAAACTAATATTTTCCGTCAAAGGGAGCCTTGCTTTTAAAAGCAAGGTTCTTTTTTTTTGTTCTAAGTAGTTACGTCATCCAACAATTATAAACCAATAGTTAGAAATCTATATTACACATTAGCAAAAGTGATTTTTAAGTTCGAATTTTCATAGCGAAGGGAGGTGTATAAGTGAAACAAAAAGTTTTGATAGGTCTATTGGGCGTTGGAATAGTTGTCGGATTATCAATAAGTCTGTATCTATCTTTTTCGGAAAAGCAAGTGAGTAACCCCACACAAACACATAAAACACAGAAACCTAAAGCATCGACAGCAGCATCAAGTCTTGATTTGAAAGATTCTCATTCAGATCTTCAGAAGAAGCCACAGAAAGATTCAGATAAATCAATCTATGAAAAGCCACCAGAAAAAAAATTGCGTAGCATTCAATCGCTGGAAGCGGAACCGTTTGAACAAGAAGCGAGACAAGCCTTTCGAAATCTGGAGTTTATGAACGGGATTGAGAAACTTCAATCGATTGTGAATGAGGTTGAAGACAAAGATGATGGGGCAATGTTGCATCAATTGTATTTCGAGGGTTCGATGCTTGCAAACCTGGTTCCTCCAACAGAAGAGGATGAAATCTCTGGAGATCATGGAGAAACCATTGAATTTGACGGCATGGTCGGGATTTTAAGTATGATCAAAGACCCCGAAAATGCACTGCTTGGAGCTTTGGCACTTAACGATCGCTATCGAGCTGAAATTATTTTGGAACAAGACAGTCTTAATCCGATCTTTGATGGCGGTGTTCGGATCTTACAGCTTTCGAAGAAAACGGAAGGGAAGATTTTTGTGGATGTCTTCAACATGTACAAGAGTGCGAAAACATTATACAAAATCGACTTCGAGATTGAAGGTCATCATCTTGTCGGTTATGTCATTCAATTCGCAGATGGAACCTCGAAGTTATATTCCATACTTCCAGCCGATGGAGCGAAGCCACCCTATAAGACGATACGAGAATGGCAAAAAATTTACAAAATTATTGAAAACAGATAAGAAGGAGGGAATTTATGGACGAAAAGGAAAAGGGAAAACGAGAGAAGCAAGCCAAGTTTTTTGAAGCAGCCGGAAAAAATTTTTTAACGATTATGGTTGCGACTTTTATGTTACAGATCGCCAACTTTATTGCAGGATACATTTTTTTTAGCAGCAACTTTACGGTAACGGTTGTAACTTTTGTTCTTGTGGCGTTCGGATTTGTACTTTTTAAAGATAAGGCTTCTGATGAGCATCGTAAAGTAGGCTTTTGGATCGCCAAGATAGCATTAGTTGTATTTGTATGTTCCACTGTAAATCATTTGTTTTTGGAATTAGCCACAACCTTAGGATCAAGAAGTCCTGAAAAGGCAATGGCATTATTTAGAATGAGTTACTTTATCAATATAGGTCTATTGGTCGGAAGCGTAGCTTTTTTTCGTATGGATTCTGTAAGAGAAGCACTTAACAACGTGTATACACAATCTATGCTTGAAAAGTTGAAAATTGTAACTACATCTGATGAGAAGAAACTTGGAGACGTTCAAATTGCAGTTAATGCAGAAACAAAAAAACCTGTACATCTTAAATATAAAGATCGTTTTCTTCATATGCTCGTTCTGGGTCCTACGGGCTCTGGTAAAACGAGTCAAACGATCATCCCCATGATAGATCAAGATATGCAAAATATGGACTGCGGAATTACTGTATTGGAGCCAAAATCTGATCTTGCGGAAAAAATTTATGCAATGGCGGAGCATTACGGGCGAAAAGCGGTGTATTTCAATCCCATTTTGCCGAATTGCCCGTATTTTAATCCGCTTTATGGTAAAGAAGAAGATGTCATTGAAAATATGGCTACGACATTTAAGATGCTTAATCCAGATTCTCCACAATTCTTTTTGGATATGAATGAGACGCTCATTCGGAATGCTTTGAAGGTGTTGAAACGTTTATATGGTAACAAGGCAAATCTGATAGAGCTTTCACGGTTATTGCACAACTCTGGTGGGATGGGACGAAAAATGGTATCCCTATTTTCGCGTCTCAGCTCAGATAGTGAGGAAATGACCAAAGAAAATGCGGATATTGCATCTTGGTTCCTGAATGAATATCTGAATGAGAAAAGTAAGACTTATGAACATTGCTCGGGGCTCCGTTCTCAAGTTGCTAAAATCACTTCAAATAGTCATTTGAGAAGGGTACTAAATCCCCCGAACGGTGAAAATGAAGTGGATTTTGATAAGATCCTTGAAGAAGGTGGAGTTCTGGCAATCACCACAGCTCAGGGTGCTTTACGTGACCTTGGACGTTTCCTGGGATATTTCATTATCTTGCAGTTGCAATCCTCTGTATTTAGAAGACCAGGGACTGAGTTTACTCGAAGACCTCATTTTCTGTATATTGACGAATTCCAAGTCTATGCGAATCCAGGATTTGCAGATATGTTGACGCAAGGACGTTCTTATCGAGTCGCCTCTCATTTGGCAACACAAAACCGTGCATTAATCGGAATGGGGAGTGGTCAAGACGGAAAAGACTTTATTGAGTTGGTGTCTACAAATGCACGGAATATCATCATCTATCCGGGCGGTAATGCAGTTGATGCCAAGTATTACTCTGACCAGTTTGGAGAAATCGTGAAAAAAGAAGTTCAAAAGGGAATTACTCGTCAAAAATTTAATCCACTAAAAGGAATTAAGCCGTTAAATTATGACTCGGAATCTATTCGGGAGACGGAAACGAAAGAAGCTCGCTATTCTCCATCCGATATTATTTATCGTCCCTTTGGAGAGATTACCTATTGTATAATCACAGACAACAGCATTACGCCACCAGGAGTAGGTAAGATTCAATATATTCCTGTAGAATTAAATGAAAAGCTCGACAAGATGGTTGTCGAATATAAAGAGAGTGTATTTGCAAAAGCTGCGCATGCAATACCGACCTCTATGGAGAAAGAAGTTTCTGAAGTTGTAGAAGCTGATCCGGTGATTGCTAAGAGTGTGGTTGAGGCGGCAACAACACGTAAAAACGACAAAGAACATTTGTATAAAGGGAAAGAGGTTTTGAATCGTGACGAAGAGTTTACGGACGATTTTGTTCTTCCTGTTGGAGGAGAAGTTGCTCCTAAAATACAAAATGGGGAAAAGGAAAATGAGTTTGATTTCCCGTCTGATGAAGAAGATGAACTCATATAATATTAAAAAGACAGCGGATCTGCTGTCTTTTTTTTGTATCATTAAAATTGTAATTGTTCTTCCCAAATTTCCGAAACACACAATTTAGGAGAAAAGTCTGTTTTTACGATGACGAACGAACGATTTGATAGCGTACTCTCATACATATTCCTTGCACGACCATTTACAAAGCCTTTTAATCGAACTTTCCAGTTCACTCCATTTATAGAGGTGAGAATTCGGCTCTCAGCATTTAAACCCATAGCAAGCGCCAATGCATCATTTGTAGATGTAGTTTCTGCTATACAAAGGAGAGATTGATCCTCACTTTCTTGAAGGAAATTGATTTCATCCATACTCAAATTGAAGACTTGACGTATATTTCTGCTTGACTCCTCATTTTCAACACTTAATTCATTGTATCTTTGCAAAAGAACAACTCTATGTTTAGGAAATGTATTTAGTTGATATTCCAGCAAGGCGCGTAGTAATGTACTTTTCCCTGAGCCAGTAGGTCCAACAATAAGTATATTCTTATATTTCTCCATGGCATCTATTAGCTTATAGAAATCTTCATTTGTAATAAAGTTGCTATCAACTAATTTTTTCAAACTATAAAATGTTGGATTGTCTAACAAATGAATAAGTTGTTTGATGATAGGGGACTCTTGCGAGAACATGTTTGAATTAGACATCAATCCTTTTAATTCATTTAAAACGGCATTCTCACCTTCTTTTCGAAACAGTTCAATGACTGCTTGTTCATTGGGATTGAGCCTAACCACTTTAGAGTTATTTGTTTTCATTGTATTCATCTCCCTTATATTAGTTTGTAACATTGTTACAATGTAACATTACCAATTATATTGACTATAGGCAATATAGTTGAGGTTTAACTTGGTTTAATAAAAAAACCTTGGGGGTTTACCCAAGGTTTCTTCGAGTCATTTAGTAGACGCTTTCGATAATCCCATAGTTTCCATCTTTACGTTGATACAATAGGCACATGCGCTGAGTAGCTCCGTTAAAAAACATGAATGTTTCATGCCCCAACATCTTCATTTGCAGTACAGCCTCTTCTTCCATCATTGGTTTCATAGTGAATTTCTTGCGTTTTGTAATTTGTCTTCGTTCTTCTGTTTCGCAATGACAATCTTCGTTTAACAATTCGCGATTAAACGGTTGAGAATTATGTCTTTGATCATTATGTTTGCGAGCAAGTTTTCCTAATTTCTTTACCAACTTGTCTGTCGCCATATCTATTGCAACATATAAATCCTCGTTTGTTTCCTCTGATTTTACGAATGATCCATGAAGATTGAACATGACTTCAATTTTTTGTCCATACTTAAAGGTTTCCATGGTGATACGGATTGGAGTTGTTTTTTCGATGAAATTTTCGAGTTTCTCTAATCGTTTATTTATTGCATCCCTAATACCCTTTGTAAGTTCAAAGTTTTTTGCGATCAATTGTACGTTCATGACAAATTCCCCTTCCTTGTTTGGAGTAAGACTACATTAACTCGATATCTTCTTATAGAAGAAATCTTAATGAATTATAATTGTTTATAGTAAATTGTATAACTCTTATAGACTATAAAAGGGTCTGAGTCATGTTAGATGTTGATTTGTGAATCGTTTGAAGAAGGTATTCGAAGGAAAGGAGATGGAATAAGACTTGGCGGTAACCTAATTTGTACGTGAACGGTTGCTCTTTCTTGGAGGAGGCGAGTACGGAGTGATTTGTTGTAGGCATTAGCCAAATAAAAATGAAGGGGGAATGTAGGATGTGGGTGAACATAGCGTGTGTGTTCGTTTATGTAATATCGATATTAGTTATGATCAAGGGATTATCTATTTTAGGTGTATCCGGTGGGTTTCATTTACGAAAAAAAGGGATATACCAAACGAGAATAGGGATTGTCGGCTGGCTGATTTCAACGATCATACTCTCAATTCGAATCAGTCTATGGTTTCTCGTGCCATGTATAGCAGCCTTAATAATATGTGTAATCCTATATATTATCGATACCAGAGGACGTTATGAATGAACAAAAAAAAGTGCATGAACATATGCATTTAGCTACTTGTAATCATACTACTCATGATCCTGACCATGTCATGAAGAACAAGAAGGGGTTGAGGGTAGCTTTTTTGATTACACTTGGTATTGTTGGCGTTGAATTCATGGGGAGTTGGATTTCCAATTCACTCTCATTGTTATCGGATGCAGGTCATATGGTTGGTGATTTGGCATCCCTATTATTGAGTATGATTGCAATCTATTTAAGTCATCGTGCAACAACAAAAATAAATGGTTATTCCCGTTTTGAGATAGCAGCCTCCTTATTTAATGGCGTAACCTTAATTGTTCTCTCTGGATGGGTGATCTGGCAAGCCTTTTGCCGACTACAAGAACCTCAGCATGTTCAAGGAGACTTGCTGGTAGTTGTTGCTATTGTGGGTTTAATAGCAAATTTATGTAGTGCATGGTATATGTCGCAAATCTCAGATGTATCGTCTAATTTAAACGTAAGGAGTGCATATCTACATGTCTTAATGGATGCTTGGAGTTCGGTTGGCGTAATCATCTTCTCTAAAGTGGATGTGGATTGATCCTCTAATCAGTATAATTTTAGCGTTATTGATCGCTAAAGGTGGCATTAAAGTTGTTTATCACGTACATCTCTTAGGTAAAAACCGTTTGTAAAATGAAGGGGGAAGAATCATTGATCCTTGTTAAATATATTGGTAGTATTGCTATTTTGCTTATTGTATTCGTGTATTACATGTTTAAAATGAAAAAAGATGATCGCCGCAAAAACAGATACATTATTTTTACTTCCATTGGTTTTGGTTTCATGGCCTTGCCATCATGGTTTATAACGAATAAAAATGTACTTATGGTTTGCTCCGTTTTAGCGATTGTTCTTGTAATCATTGGATTGCTTTTATATATCCAAATGAGAAAAAGTTTAAATATAGAGAAGGATGATAAAAAAATGTATCGAACTAAAAAAGACATGTAAAATGCCTACATGTCTTTTTTTATGTCCATTTTTTGATTCCTGGGTTGGTATAAAAGCTAATGAATGAATTAGAATAAGTGAGCATGTTCAAGGTTTTCCTCGAAGACTCTTTCTTCAAATCCATTGTTCACAAAGTGATGAATGTTTCCCAGCAGGTCAAATTGAAATATAGCCTCATGAAAAGGTTTTTCTTTTAGACGCTGATACGTGGAAAAGTAAATGTTTTTAAGACCAATCAAGTCAATCATTTTAAGATCGGTATATATTTGTTCTTCGGTTTCTCCAATCACCAGATATGAGATTTCCCGATTGAATTGAGATTTGAAGAAACTATTACTTTTATCCATATATGCGATCTTAGCTACAGTAGATGTAGGTTCAAAAAAGTAATCATCAACTACAAATTCCTGAATTTTACCTTCTTCAATAAGTATTTTATTGTTTTGGTTAAGTTTCCGCATATAAAGTGCATATTTTGTACCTTGAAAAATGGAGCGAGTTTGTTCAGCATCATTGGCATAGAAACCATGCTTTTCTTCCAGTACGTGTTTAATCTTAGCCGTATAAGGATCAGATTCTTTGCATGCTGGAATTAGTCTTTCTTTCATTAAACAAAGTAAATCTTCACGGGTTCCTACAAAAATCTCGAATTCATCATCAAGAACATCTAACAAACGTTCGTAAATGGTGTATTTAATAAGATTGATGCGCTCTTTAATTTTGGAAGTGCCCTCAACAATAAAAAGAACGATAATTCGTTTTTCTCGGTAAGCATATTCCCTGGAGGTTAAGAAATTGCGATAATTCTCCCATTTCTCGAATAGTTGTTTTTTACTTTCGGTAGCCATATCCATCTCCAAGAAGAAATCGGTATCCAATAAAGAAAGCATGCCATCCGGACGTATGCTTGTATACTGGCTTACATGTTTTTCATCAAAGTATTTGCAATTGACGTCTAATTTTAACTGTTGAAAGTCGATTACAAATTGATTAAGGTGAGCTTGATGGTTGATATTTTTGGGGTAGATCTCAAGTTCAGATGCACGGTAGTACCCACGCTTGACTACCTTTTTTTGTGCGTCGTAGATATTGGTAGGTAGTTCAAAAAAATGACGAATGACTTCAATACCTGATGGTGTTAGAAAATATACGTGTTCTTCTCCCTTATATTTAACCTCTTTAATTAATTCGAAAGAGAGGAGGTCATGAATGCATGCCTTAGCAAGCTCTCTTGAAAGTTTTTCATTAATGGGTGTGACATGTTGAAAATGAATCTGGTAAATTTGGTTATCATTTAAACAACGAAATGAGTAAATGGACATCAGCGTGTCTACATTGCTTGTAGAAAGGGATCGCATCAGTTCATTGAGAGATTTTTTCATCTCGGTTCCCTCCCTTGGTATCTTTATAGAAATATGAAACAAAATAGCCTCCCCACATTATAGGTGGAAAGGCTATGGGTAATAATATAAATTACATCGTAGATCGAATGAGGGTGTAAATTGTAGACATTGGTCAATAAAATAGAGATTATGCATTATGAAATGCAATTTGGTATTATTGACTTTAGTCTATAATTTTGATAATATAGTCTCAGATAAAACAAAATAGTTGATGATATAAGGTTTTTGATTTTTTAATTGACTGTAAAAATTACTGTTGAGGTTTATGGCTCATATGCTTAAAGAAAAAAGTATCAATGGCTTCTAAAATTTGCCCAGTGGTTTGAAGTCCCATTCGTTCCAACTGGTAGTCTAAATTTAAACCATTATATCTGGATACAACATTATCTGCAATCTTGGCGCATAAAACGTAACGGTTATTGGATTGGGTTTCGTTTATTGCGGACTTAATAAGTTGTTTGGTGCCTCTTGTAAGTTTGAAATTTGTAGTTGACATGACAATGTCCCTCCTAACGTGTATATATATGAATGTTCGTTTCTACCGAACAACATCTTTCTTTTGACTATAATTCATTATATTTATTTTATTGCCTATAGTCAATATTATTTAGGTTTGATATTGAATGTTTTTCAGTGTTTTATTTTACGTATTAACAGCATGAGAGATTGTATATAACGAATTAGGGTAGTCGATACTATAAACAAACTATAAAATATATTAACTGAGTGGATAGTTGAGCTAAAAACAAATTCGTTTATCTACGTGATCTATAAAGTGATAGATAAAGTGAAAAAAAAGTTACATATGAGATTGATGGCACAAATTCTTTGATCCATTGATCATTAAACCACGGAAGGTGACTGTGATGAACATTCCTGATTGGGAAAAGAAGATGATTGAAAAAATCGAAGAATCAGATAATACAGAGGCTAAGAAAGTGCTTAAGACTATTCTTAGTTATGATTCTGGTGCTGAAATGATCACTGATGAAAAAGTGGAAGAGCTTCAGGCAGCCATTGATGCTTTACAAGATATTAAGGTGAGTACCCGTAAGAGCCTTCACCGAAAACTGAAGTTCATGGTTGAAGGGGACGGAAAGAATTTATCGAGTTGGGAAGAGCACTTTATCTCAAAAATCGATTCTTCTGACAATGAGGAAGCAAAAGAACTGCTTCGTAGAATTCAGTCCATTGAAGGAAATGAAACGGAAGAGAATGTTAAGGACATTGAACATGCCATTAAATATGCTAAATTTCCTTCTGATTGGGAAGCTAATTTCGAACGAAAGCTGCGTATACTGAAAAAGCGTACTGAACGCGCGATTTCTGATAATTTTGGATCTTTGATTAAGCATTTGAGAGAGAGAAAAGGGTACACACTTGATGATATGTATGTCGCTACGGGTATATCTTCCTCCTATATTAATCGTATCGAAAAAGGTGAGCGCAAATCGCCAAGTGTTAAAGTTATATCGAAGCTTGCAGCGGCGCTTGATATAGATTATAAGGATTTGCTTAATGTTGCAAATCCTGAAAATGAAAGCACTGAATTGCAACCGCTGGAAGAACACCTTTTGTCTACAAATTATACCGTCGGTGGGGTGCGACTGGGGAAGAAATCGAAAGAAAAGCTTGTGGATATTATTAGTAAAATTAATAATAGTTCTTGGGACCAAAAGAAGCACCTGGAAGCGATTGAAATCATGGATGCTATTGAGCAATACAAAAATTCATTAAAATAAGAGAGAAATGTAATGTATAAAGCATGTGGGGCATATCCTCACATGCTTTTTTGTTTTTTAAAGCTTGACGGTCGGTATTGTTGTTGACATGCATTTCAGCTAAAGGAGCATCGAACGAATACAGTTCGATGCTTTTTATTTTTCAAAAAAAGATGCATATAATGAAAAACCTATAATGGATCAATGGCTTTGGAGTAAGGGTTGTCGTTATCGAACATGCTTGAACCTTTATTGAATTGTTGGAGCCGTATTGTGATGAAATAATATAAGAAAAATGGTTTATAGTACATGAGAAAAAGGGGGTGTCTAAAAAAATATGGAAAAAGTGTTGCTCGCTGTAGACTTTCGTCAACTTGAAGAGTTTATAAAAAAAAGTCTGAAAAATGAGTTTATGTTTGTGGGTGTAACCACCTATCGGGATGGTGTAATCCGTCAAATGGGGCAAACAATGCCTGACATTGTTGTGATCCGTGAAACTCTTCAAGGTAATGAAAATATTATGGATATTATCTATGAAATTAGGACGAAATTTCATAATGTACGAATTATTTTCCTCGCGAAAAAGCGTGTACCTGGAGACGCCTTACTTGCAACTTTGGTGAGCTACGGTGTATACGACATACTTTATGGTGAAAAAATTCTTTCGCAAGAAATTATCCGCTTAATTCGTCAACCTAATGGATACAAAGACGTTCAGCACTTACAGCCCAAACCTGTCTTGGATGAACGTAAAAACAAAGTATTATTTGAAAAACCAGATGTTCATACGATCGAAAAAGAGATTGTTAAAGAAGTTCTGAAAGAGGTCTACATTGATACGGGAGCTGAAACGCGAGTCCAACAAGCAAATCAACAAATACTCCAGGAATCTTCAAGTGAAATTAAAAGTGTAGAAACGAATAGCTTCGAAAGTGAAGACACTCAAAAAACCGCTCCAGAGCTAAGATCGCCAAAACCATCCTCTGACGCCACAAGTGCTGAGAGTGAGACTTTTGAGGATCAAACAAACCAAAAAACGAACGGAGAATCTACCAGCACAGAAAGTTCCCAGCCGAAAGAAAAAATTAGACTTCTGAATAAACTGTTAGGAGGAAAGAGTGGAGACATCCGTGTAAATGATGATTCCCTTCCATCAGATAAACAGAAAATCATTACGTTTATGGGTTCTAAAGCTGGAGTAGGGAATACTTCGTTGGCTTTAAATACAGCGATCCAGCTTAGTCAAAAGAAGAAGCGTGTCATTTATATTGAGATGAATGATCGGACGCCAGCAGTGAACTATTGGTATGAAATGGGAATGGTCAATGATGGAATTGATAGTGCTTTGAAGGCTTTTGATGAGAATCAGTTTGAAAAGATTAAGGAAGCAATTATATGTTCGGCTGACCTTGTTGTAAAAGAATCTGCATTACAGAAGAACTATAAAAAATTCCCTAATACACTGGATTTCATGTTTTTCTCCAATCGCTACTTAACAAGAAGATCGGCGGATGGTGAGGAACTCGATTTATCTTTGACTAAAGAGCTGTATTTGTATCTGATGTTTCAGCTTGAGTATGACTTTATCATTCTTGATGTACCTTCCAATTTGGAAAATCCAGCGACGCTTAATGCATTGCTATACTCCAATACAACTGTGATCACCACTTCTCAGGATGTAAGTGCCATCGGAAATGCCGTGTATATGTTGAATGAAATGAGAAAAAGCGGATTTCAATTATCAAAAAATATTCAATTCATTGTAAACCGTTTTGAGAAAGCGGATTTAAGTATGAAGGAGATCGCCGAGTGGGTTCAAGTTGACGAAGTTCTGACGGTTCCATGCTTTAATAAAGACTTTATAAATGCTAATTTTGTAGGTCTTCCCGTGATTCTGTACACCAGAAATTCACAGTTAAAAACCGCATTTCAAAAAATAGAAAAGACAATTATATAGGGGGTGCTTATCGTTGAAGAAGAAAAAAATATTAATACTTGCTTTGCAATTGCTCTTACTTATCGGAACCGCCGTTGGTTTTATGGCTTACACGAATGGTGAGCTGCAACCCGTTAAAGTGTATGTCTTTAATAAAGATTTAAAAGTAAATCAACAAATTACAGCAGCAGATGTAAAGGAAGTATCTGTTCCACAAAGTGGAGTAACTCAAGACTTTGCTTTGGATACCAAGCAATTTTTAAATAAATATGTTGGCACTGAAGTATATGCAGGCTCTTTTATTTATACGAAACAAATTAAAGACAAAGGTCAATTGGATCCTTTTATGAGTATGGACTTGACCAAATATCGTAAAATTTCAATTCCTATTTCTTATGTAGAAGGCTTCGGCGGTAATGTGAAGCGTGGCGATGCGGTAGATCTTGTATTCACTGGAGTAGGTAAGAAAAAGGATGACAAAGGCACAGAACAAAGCTTTCAATATTCAAAAGCCTTTTTACAAAATGTGCTTATTTACAATGTAACAACCTCAGATGGTTTTGAGTTTAAAGACCATTCGACGAATGATTTGACAAAAACTTCGGGTCAATCCGGTGAAAAAATCGATACTTCTGCGAATTCAGATGAACTGGCTGTTGTAACGCTTGCTGTAACCCTTGATCAAGCGGAAGAGATCACAGCTCGTATGAATGCGGGAAATGTTCGTTTGGTATCTCGTTTTTCTGACAATGAATCTTACGAAACGCTTGGATTTGTTCTTGGTGATTATTCTAAAGTGTATTCTGCTCCTGCTAATGCGGAGACAGGCAGAGGTACCATTAACGCAAATCAATAATTGGGTCAAGAAAGAGAAGAAGGAGGTGGAAAGAAGACACGCTGGTCACTTTTGTACAATGGCTACCCTGCGTGTCTTCCTTATATGAAAAAAATTTTAGTGGCAAGTGGACAACGGGGCATTGATGATGCAGTTCGAAAATTCGAGAACTATGAAGTTGTAGGCGCTATTGAATATAAAAATGAAGTATATGAGGCGATTGAAGCTCATCAACCTGAAATTTTACTCATTGGAGAAGGATTAGTAGGTCAGGAATCTTTAATGCAGCTCATGCTAAAAATCGTTAAGGATTATCCTCATTTACGTATCGTCTACTTGGCAGGTTTTGTTGATTTGAGAGATGAGTCCAAAGTGAGTGCGCTTGGTGTGATGGTTATGGCTGGCATTTACGACATTGTACATGAACAAAGAATTACGGTTCCATCACTCCGCAATATTTTGGATCATCCGAAGAACGAAGAACAAATGGCATATCTTACGAAACGAGTGAAAGAACAAAGTGCCAAAAATCTAAATATGATTGAATTCGAGATTCCAGAAGAGGATCTGGAACAAGATGAAGACGTATATAAAAATCTAACCTTTATATCTTCCATTAAGCCTGGGACAGGTAAAAGTTTTGTGTCTGCCAATATTGCCGCAGCGATTGCCCACTTTGGAGTTGAAGTAAATGGAAGAAAACCAAAAGTGGGTTTGATTGAGGGAGATCTTCAGAACTTGTCTGTGGGAACCATACTTCAAATTGATGATGATAAAAAAAACCTGAAAACAGTGATTGATAAAATTTCTACGGTTGTAAACGAAAACGGAACCCTTATTGGAGATATGAAAGAAACTGAACGTGTAAACGAATTTATCAAAAGCTGTTTTAAGCCGTATTATCACGCAAAAAACTTGGAAGCCTTGGTCGGTTCACAGCTTAGTTTCAGCCAAATAGAGAATGTGAAGCCGTATCACTATGTCTATCTCATTGATAGCATCATTCATGATTACGACGTTGTCATAGTTGACAGTAACTCCTCATTTACTCACGTTACAACATTTCCACTCCTGCATATGTCAAAGAACTGTTATTACGTTGTCAATCTTGATTTTAATAATGTTCGAAACAATACACGATACAAAGATCTTTTAAAGGAAATTGGCGTTTTGGATAAAGTGAAGTACATTCTGAATGAGAATGTTGAGAAAGATAGCCCTGGTTCAGGCAATGACTTGGAAGAACTCATATTTACAGCAGACCATTTGGATGATTCGGATTTTAAGCTGGAAGCCAGAGTACCTATGTTGCCCAAAACAGTGTTTCTCAATCGATTGTACGAGGGAACACCTGTTGTGCTGGATAAAAATATTCCTTACACATTAAAGGCTCGCTACGAATTAATGAAGGTCGCTAACCAAATCTGGCCCATTAAAAATTTCAATGAAATAGAACAAGAAGTGATAAATTCAAAAACCAAAAAGAAAAAGGGATTGTTCTTCTAACAATCTTCTTTTCTAACTCGATAGAGGTTCAAATCCAACCAAAAAGAAAGGGTGAAGCCATGGAACAGTCTTTTCATTCATTTCGCAGAGATCTTGCGAAATTTAAAAATGCAAAGCAAGAAGGTAGTGTGTTATTAACCTATGAAGAGGCTTTGGAGGAAGTTCGGACAAAGCTGGGGGAAAAACTTGAAAATATATTAAAGAGCCAAGGTGACACAACCAATAAATCCGACAAACCCGTTGATGAAAACGTTAAGGATAAAGAGTTTTTACGAAAAAAGATCTCAATGTACAGAGATCACATTGCAGACATCGTACACACCAATAATATTAGAGTACGCCAATTTGAGGGAACCAATGAAATAGAGCGATTTATTGATGAAATGGCACAAGAGTTTGCGGGGTACTCCATTCTTTCAAAAGCATTTGCAGATCCAGGCGTTACGGACATTTACGTGATCAGTTGGAATAAAATTTTTGTAGAGAAAAATGAAATAAATATAAAATACCCATACACATTCCGAAACCCCAAACATCTGAAAGATACGATTGAACGTTTTCTACGGGAATCGGGAAAAGCCATTAATGACGGTGACCAGAAAATTGTTGATTTTGAGCTCTTTGGCGATCGTGGATGTGCAACTTCTAAAAAGGTTTCTCCAAAAGATTGTTCGTTAACCATTCGTAAACATACCGAAAAGCAAATTACGAAAGAGCACATCGTGAAAAATGGAGTGCTGAATGAAAAAATGGCGGATTTGTTTGGGTTGTTGATTACGGGAGAAAGTAATCTTATCTATGCAGGGATAACGGGATCAGGCAAAACAACAACCATTCGTGCCTTGCTGGATCATTATGTAGCCAAAGCGAACAAACGTATGTTGGTCTGCGAAGATACACAAGAGTTGTTCCTTCAAAACGAACATACGTTGGAGTTGGTTTCTGTTAAATCAGATGATGCATCACTTCGTGTTACTTTAGGTCAATTGATCATTACCGCTCTTCGTTTAAAACCCAAGTATATTATTGTGGGTGAGGTTCGTGGTGAAGAAGCCCAGGCTGCCGTAGAGGGTATGGAAACAGGACACTCGACCATTTTCACCATGCATGGTGGCAATCCATGGAACATTATTAATCGACTTGTCACAAAATATCTCATGGCTATGCCGTCTCTTGGCATTGACGTAGTGGAACGGATCATTGGTAGCTCATTGGATTACATCGCTATTCAAGACGACATTCCTGGCACGGGTCGTAAATGTACATCTCTTTCAGAGGTTACGTATAATTTCGAGACCAGACGAATCGAATTAAAACGAATCTATAGATATGATTTCAGAACAAAAGAGTTCGAGTTTGAAAATAAGATATCAAGAACAAAGGCAGATATGATGATGAGTCGTGGGGTAACTTGGGATCAATTAGAACCTTGGGTTGAAGATGAGAAAACCGCAGCCTAAACAAAGGTAAAACCGACTTCGCCCCATTTATCCTTTTACAATATCGACTACATGCTATGATATACAAAAATAGCTTATAAACAATATGTCGCGAACGTAAAATATCAAAAAAAGGTAGGTGATAACATGCATTTTCATTGGATGATGTTTGCGATAACGCTTTTCTTTTTTATTGGATCTTCTTTGTTTTCAATGCGAGGAAAAAATAAATTTGAAAATCGAAAAGAACAATCAAAAAATTTATTAAGAGAAAATGTTCTAAAACAACGAATTGAGCAAATAGCCGAGGGAAGAGTTCGATATTCTAAGCGATATGGTATTGAAACCCTGTGTATGCAAGCGGGTTTCCCGTT
This sequence comes from Paenibacillus sp. 1182, assembly GCF_017833915.1. Lineage (NCBI taxonomy): Bacteria > Bacillati > Bacillota > Bacilli > Caryophanales > Paenibacillaceae > Paenibacillus > Paenibacillus sp. 1182. Next base: position 112,290 of record NZ_JAFICR010000004.1, read on the forward strand.
GACATACGCTGAGTATTTAATGATCTCGGTTGCCTCTGGTCTAATTGTTGCCATCTTTGTTGGGATGGTCATGAACAATCCCATTTTGGGGATCATCTTTTTGTTTGTCGGCTATATGATCCCTAAACAAGTCATTACACTCCGGAAAAATAGAAGGGTTGTAATGATGGAAAAACAAATTGGTTCATTCATGCACATGGTCATTAAGCGTTATGAAACGACAAGAGAGTTTAGTAAAGCGCTGGAATTGTCGACGATCGAATTTAAAGGGGAAGAGCCCTTATATACTGAACTTCGAAAGACGGTTTTGGACATTAGCTTGGGAAAACCTGTTACGGATGCTATGGATTCTCTTGCGAGACGGACGGGTAACAAGTATTTGGCTCGCTTTTCCGATTATTACAAAATTGCATCTGCCATCGGTACAGATGAAATCCGCAAGAAATTGTTGGAACAAGCCTATACGCAATTTGAAGAAAATCGCGTTAATAAACAAACGACGAAAAAAGAACTGGCAACTGTGGTACGTGAAGCATACATCATGTTAGTTTCGATTCCTATGTTTGCTATATATCAAGTCATGACAAATGATAATTATATTGGATTCATGACTGGAACGTTCTTGGGTAAAGTGGGTTCCGTTATCATTATCGGCGTATTTATGGGAGCTGTCTGGTTTATAAATAATAAAATTTCTGCTCCGATTGACGAATAGAAGGGAGGGGGTACATCTTGCAATATGTATGTGCAGGGATATTCCTCGTGTTACTTTTTTTCTTTGCTAAGAATATTTTGATGATGATATTTTCGATGGAAAATTACAGCGTTCACCGTAAACGGCTGAAACAATTAGACTTTAAAAGAAAGAAAGAAGACGCGGATATTTCCGAATTAATCGATACCGTCACGAAACCCGTGATTCGGCATGTGTTTTCACATTTTAAACCGAAACGGTTAGATCAGATTGAATCCCAATTAAAAATGGCTCAATGGGACAAGCACTTTACAGCGATTCAATATCGCGCGCTGAGTCTGCTTCTCAAAGTTGTGGGTATTGTATGCTTTTTGGTCTTAGTCAAAGCTTCATTAGTGATTGCGTTGATATGGGCAATTGTTTTGATCTTTGGGATGGATTTTTTATTTATGAATTCAACGAACAATCGCAAAGCAAAGTTGATTGCGGATTTTCCAGACTTCATTCGAATTACCGAGGGATATTTAACGGCGAATGTACCATTTGCCAAAGCTGTTTCGGAATGTGTGAAGTATGTCGGAGACGAATGGAAACCAATTCTCCAACGTTTTGTTATTGATTGTGAACTAAAAAGCTTAAATGAAGCTTTAGATGGATTAAAGCGGGATGTGGATATGTTTGAAGTTCGTGAATTTGTTGCGCTTGTAAAGTTGACTTTAGAACAAGGCGGCGATGCTAAAGACGGTTTTACCGCACAGGCAGATAAAATACGCGAATTGCAAATGGATATGATCGCAATCAAAATCGGAAAACGCCAAACAATGGGGATTATACTTCAAGGACCATTGTTGTTATGTAATCTTATGGTATTTGGTTTACCAACGGTAGGCTCCATGACAAGCTTTACCTCGATGTAAGGGTTGAACCGTATCCGGTCAAGATTAGATTATAGTCAATGAATAATAGAGGTTTCAGCCTCTTATAATCATTAGTAGTCTGATTTATGTATAGCTAATCCTCGCCATTACAAAAGGATTGTTCTTGTTCCGTGAATGATATTGCTAATGCATAAACATCATCTGCTTTACCGAGATTTATTTAAATTTAAAGGGGGTTGATCGAATGAACGAATGGGTTAGTCGAGCAAAATTTGCTATGGCTGGGGAGGATGGAGCATCGAATGTTGAAATTATCGTATGGATCTCTGTCGTTCTTGTCGTAGCAACAGCACTATGGTTATTCCGTGATGCGATTGTAAGCTTCATTAGCAAAGCCAAGAATGCTGTAGATAGTTTCAGAGTTAGCTAATCATACGATCTTGATTTAACAAAAGAAAGGAGGGGGGGGATGGTTTCCATCTCCCCTTTCTTAAATTATACGGAAGGGTGGTGCGAAATAGTGAGGGAATTACTATTCCAAAAACAACACTTGAGTCTAACTGATCAACTTCGAAAAAACAATAAAGGTTCTTTGGCATTAGAGGTTGTTGTTGGTTGTTTCGTATTCTTGATTGTCCTGTGTTTCTTGGTGGACGTTACGATGCTGGGTTGGCGATTTGCGGTCGTATCACAAACCAACTCGTATATTGCGCGTACAGTCGGTTTGCAAGGTGGAGTATTAAGTTCCGCCCCTGATGGATTCCCAGGGGGGAATGCGGCATATGTTTCGACATCGGAGTTAGCCAATAATATTGCTGAAAACTTCAAATCAGGTGGGATTGAAAATGGAGAATATACCGTCACAATTAACGGAGTTCCTTTAGGTTCAGGAGTTAAAGTCGATTACCGCGAATACCTTCATGTAGAAACGAAAGTGAAGTATAAATGGGCGATGGTGAGTAACTTTATTCCAGGAAATATCGAAAATTGGATCTCCTCCAAACGTTCGGTTATGTCCGAATTTAAATACCGCTATGATTATTGGATCGGAGAGTGATATAGGTGAATCGACTAAAGCAATTACTTAAAAATAAAAAAGGAAGCTTTAGCATTCTGTTTGTCATTCTGATATTCATTGGGGTCATGATGGTAACAGCTTTCGTGGATATTCTGATTGAGAGTTGGTCTATGCAAGAGGTTCAATCGGTTATGGATACATCGGGTGTTTCTGCGCTACGTGCAAGCGTGGATGAAACAAAGCTGCGAATTGGCGAATTTGATGTGGAGAAAAACGTAGCTATTTCTGAATACAAGAAGCTTGTCAGTATGCGATTGAAAGATACAAAAAAAATCAAAAGTGTTCATTTTAATCCAATTGAGATTGAATCTTTCACCGAAAAATGGGGGACAGGTGAAACCAAAAAAGCGCGTCCACAGGTATTGCTTGATAGCAGTGTAGTTATTGTTGTTTCAGGATCAACGATTTTCGATTTAATTCCTGGTACTGCTGAAAAATTTTACAATTCCAGAAGAGGTAGTGACTTTGAGGTGTCGTATCTTGGAACAAACAATGATGGCAATATCGAGTTGGCAGTAAGGAGTGTGTCCCGACTTGTTTATCGATAATTACTTGGAAAATGTTCAAATGTCTGTGGAGCATGTATACCAGAATGGCTATATCGCTATGCTTTTTACGCTATATCTGTTCATCGCTACGATCATCGATGTAAAATTCCGCAAAATCCCCAATAAGCTGAATTTAGGCTTTGTACTTGTTCGACTGATCTTGATTCCTTGGTTTCCATTTTCGATTCTTGATCTCATAGGGGCAGTCATTGCTTTTATAGCATTATTGATACCTGCTATGGTGAAAAATCATAAAATGGGTGGAGATATTAAGATGGCTGGTGTAGTGGGACTTTATATGGGGATGTACTTAGTACCGATATTTATTCTTCTTGCCTGCATCTATTTTATGGTCTATGTAGGCATGAATAAACGAATGCTGCCATTTGCTCCGTTTTTTTTAGCGTCACATATTACGCTGATGGTTGCCTATTATGTACTTATGTGAGTAGTTAAAACGTAGGCGGAAAAAATACACATGAAAAACGCAAGGTTAATTATAACCCTGCGTTTTGTCTTGTAAAAAATAGAGTATGCAATTAAATCTCCATCAATCCTTGTTTGGATACATCTTTCGTTCTCCACAGTTCAAATTTCCGTCTTTTATCGGCGTCCGTTAAGTCAATGTTGGTAATACAATGATATAGATCATTTGCTCCTTCATATCCATACTGACGGAGCGTATTGAAAAAAACGCGAATTTTTACAAGGTGCTCATCAGCATCCATAATTGAGCCTTCGAATGGGTTGTAATAATGTGGTATTTCTGTTGGGTCGATTGTTAGTATTTCATAGCCTTTATCTTTAATTACGTTAAGTAAATCATTCTCAATATGAATTAATGGCATTAAATCATTTTCTTGGTTCATAATAGGCTACACTCCTTCCTCGTTTTGTCGACTGATATTATTTCAAATACATAGAAAAAAAGGAACAAGAATAACGTCGTGTTAATCGCTATAAGAGAAAAAATCCTCCACTAAGAGGATTTTGATTTTAAAATGCATGTTTAGTTATCTCTTCAATTTGTTTAACATCCGTATTCCCCACATACACAAAGGAGATAATTCCTTCCTTATCAATGAAATACATCGTTGGAGTCCACTTAGCCTTGTAATCTCGAATCATGGTGTTGCCTTTTTCGTCAGAAAGGATGTTATCCGTTGCTGGCGATTTTAATTTATTCAGGAAAGTATGGACGGCGGCTTTATTTTCAAAAGGAAAGGCTTGTATAACTGAGATCTCAGGGTGCTTCGATTTGAATTTGTCCATTTCGGGTTGTGCTTGAATGCAAGCTCCGCAAGTGGTTTGAGCAATTTCAAGGATTACACTCTTTCCTTTGAAGTCAGAAAGAGAAATATCCTTACCATTAAGGTTTGTGAGTGTGAAATCTGGCGCTTTTTTGCCGATGCTTTCCTTAATATAGGTTCGAATGGTTTCATCAGGAAAAAGTTCGTCCAGGTTTAAATTGCTCGTAGTGTTACGTGTTTCTACGCTTGAATGAACGTTCTCTTGTGCAGCTTTAGTAGAATTGTCGACAGTTTTAGGTTCATTGGCACACCCAGCAATAAGAAGTACGCCTAATAAGGCTCCAATAGCCCATGTTTTCTTCATCAGTAAAACCCTCCCTTGTGTTGATTTTCATTATACTTTTAACGTTGATTATAGTCAATTAATAATATAAATAGTCTGTATTGTATAAAATAAATGAAAACGATGTAACAGGAATCATCATGAGATGGTGACTATAAAGGGGGATGTCGCTTTGGAAAAAGGACAATTGCTGAATTTACCATGTGTTACGTTTGACGTGTCGAGTCATATGATTGCTCGAAAAAGCCTTGCTATACGAGAGTACACGGGTACGAACTTTGATGTAGGTATTCCTCAAGGTAATGGTCGATTTCGAATTGAAAAGGAGAATCAGCTTATTGAAGAATACTTAAATGCAGGCAAGGGCATTTATCTGAAAGGTAAAGTATATTTTTTAGAATCGGCATATCATTCAAGTGTTTACTATGCCAAGTTTAAGAAAGTGTACGATCGAATACATGGAAATGCCGAAAGAAAGATGAGGACCATAGCGGAAGATTACCTTCTACATGAAGTGCCGCAACATCAAATTCCGGTCATCACCAGTATTGCTTGTTTATACGATTCGGGTTTGTTCACAATGAATAAAATGATTGAAAAATTAAGCGTATATTTGGAGGAATCCAAAATTGCTTGTTATTTAAGCCTTCGAAGCCAAGACAAGGATGGAGAAATCGCATGATTAAAAGGATAATAGGAGCCTAAAAAGAGGGCTCCTTTTTTTATTGAAAATCGATAATAAACGAGCGTCAAAGTACATAACATATGGTCTTATCCATAAAAAGGACAACCACTGTCAACAGCAATTTTGTCGATACGAATACGACATAAACCGTATAGGAAGTCGTCTTGTTTTTTTATATGCTAATCCATAGAGAGAAGAAAAAGAGAAGAAGGGGGCGTAAATTTTGACATTTCATAACGAAGAGCGTGCGGTATTGATTTCCAATGAAGTTGCAGAACAAACACCATGGGAGGATACAAAAGCGAGAGAGTCTTTCAATGCTCAGGGAACTGAAGACTCAGAAGAAGTTGTTGAATATGTAAAATTGCCTTTAACGGATGCGGAGAAAGATAAATATGCAAGAGAAGACGAGTCACTCGTTTTTTATGTTGTAAAAATGTTTGAGAATTCGGGTGTGGATTATGACGAACTTGTGAGTATTGCGATGGTTGGATTTGCTAAAGCGTTACACGCATTCGATAAAAATAGACTCGTGAAGTTTTCGACCTATTCGATTAATTGTATTAGAAATGAAATATTGTTTTTCCTTCGTAAAGAACGGAATCATGTTAAAAATAGTATTTCGATGAACTGTGTCCTTTCTGTTGACAAGAATGGAAATAGTCTCTCTTTAGAAGACACGGTAAGTACACTCGATAAAGATGAGCGGAGCGTTGAAGATAATATCGTATTAAGTGATGAAATCAAACTGCTAAGATCCGCTCTAAGCGATTTGTCGGATAAAGAGCAATATATTATTACGTATCGCTACGGATTAGATCGCGGGATTACCAAAACGCAACGAGAAATCGCAGACACAATTGGCATGAGCCAGGCTAATGTTAGCAAAATTGAAAAGAATATACTTGATAAAGTGAAGAAGATCTTAAAAGATCGCTATCATATGACAGAGGAGCTGTTTGCTTCTTAAACCATATATAAGATCCTCTGATTGTTGTGTGGTCCAAGAAAATGCTATAATGGGTCATATTACATTGACTATAAACAATAAGATAAACAATTTTCTTTTAAATAGAGGGGAGCTATACAATGGAAAAGAGATGTTCTTTTTGTGGACGAATGGAGAGTCCCCAATTGCCAGTAATTGAAGGTGCGTCTGCATTGATTTGTAAAGAGTGCGCAGAAACATGTGTTGAAGAAATGCAAACACCTTTAAATATGCCATCTAAGCAAGGGTTGAAGCCACATGAAATCAAAGAGGAACTGGATCGATTCGTGATTGGTCAAGATGAGGCAAAAAAGCTGCTTTCTGTAGCTGTTTACAATCATTACAAACGGATTACAACGAAGACAAAGGTGGATATACAGAAAAGTAACATAATGATTGTTGGACCAACAGGGTCAGGCAAAACTTATTTACTTGAAACACTTTCACAAATCCTTGATGTTCCTTTGGTGATTGCAGATGCCACCTCTTTGACACAAGCTGGCTATGTTGGTGATGATGTAGAAACCATCTTAGAAAAACTGATCATCAAAGCAGGGGGAGATGTTCACAAAGCAGAACAAGGAATTGTGTACATCGATGAAATTGATAAGATTGCTTCTTATGAAGTAGATGGTAGAAAACGAACGAAAGATATTGCGGGACAAGCTGTACAAGAAAGTTTATTGAAAATGATTGAAGGAAATGAGGTTCACCTTCAAATGGGGAACCAACGGCAAACCAAACAGCGAGTGATACTGAACACGAAAAATATATTATTTATTTTTGGCGGTGCTTTTGTTGGTTTGCAAGATATTTTGCAGTCACGGACGAAAGGTGTTAAGAAAACCGTAGGCTTTACAACGCCTGCCATTCTGAAGGACGAAAAGCAAGATCAGGAGCTGAGTCAACAAGATTTGGTTTCATATGGCTTTATCCCTGAGTTTATCGGTCGTATTCCCGTTATTGCGGTGTTAAATCCTTTGCGTAAAGAAGACCTGATGAACATTCTTGTGAAACCGAAAAATGCAGTTTTGAAACAATATCAAGCACTGTTGCAAATGGATGGTGTTAAGCTGAGTTTCCACAATAAAGCTGTTGAACATATCGCAGAAGAAGCTATGAAAAAGAATGTGGGAGCCAGGGGGCTTAAAGGTATTGTTGAAAAACGAATGTATGATTTGATGTATTCTCTTCCTCAGAAGGAGGAGATTAAAAGTCTGACCATCACCAAAGAAATGTTGATGGGGGATGTACCGATGATTCCTGTCGAAAAGAAAATAGCAGGGTGACATCCACGAGTTAGTATTTTATAGGGGGGTGGGATGATGATAGGACTTCTTTTTGCCCTATCGGTTGGTATGGCAGTTTTCGTTATAGCTATGCTTATTGTTTACGTCATAGGTTATGTGAAACCGTAATAAAAGCGATCATTATTTTGTGTAAGTTGTTACATTTCTACGTTGTTGAAGTAGATATGTCCGAAGTTAAGTGAAGGGGTACCTAATGAATCTCGTCATGAGATTGATGTAACTGAATATAAAAATGAACGAAAGAGTGTGAGACATTGTTCTCACGCTTTTTTTTTGTATGTATTAGGCATGATTCAGCTCGACGTTAATTATAAAGTCGGCATAAAGCGAGTAAAAGACTAACATATCAAAAAGATTAAATGATTAGTTTTGAAGAGAATTTTATTGCATATAGTAAATGAGCAATGAGCAATTTCATCATTTGTTATACCGATATCTCGATGAACTACATTGTAAAACATTACTACAGGAGGAGGTGAATCAGATGGTAGCAACAATGAATAAAGGATTTAAAATGACTGTTGCAATTGGGATGTTGATGGCGATGTTGTTTGTGTTTTTCTCTCCCACTTTAGCGTTTGCAGCCGAAGGAGAATCTAAATCAAGTATCCCTGGTGTAACCATCAGTGAAGATGGAAGTGTAACTGTAAAAGGGGATGGTTTTGGAGAAAAAGGAACATCCAGTGGATTTGCAGGCATCATTGAAAAATACCGTGGATTCATTGCGGGGATATCTGGTGTTGCGGCACTCACGATGATCGTTATCTTTATTGTTAATTTCTTAAAATTAGGGGCATCGGTAGGTAACCCTCAAGCACGAAGTCAGGCACTAACGGGTGTGTTATGGTCAGGTATCGCCGCCGCAGGGCTTGGTGCTGTATCCCTGATTGTAGGTCTTTTCTACAACGCGATTTAAGCATTATGCTACGTCGCCAATATGAAAGAATTTAAGCCACTGAAGGAGGTGAACAGTGTCAATGGCTTCCTATATGGAGGCTATTGACACTTTTTTATTATGAGAAACTATCAAATTCCACCAGACATGAATGAAAAAGAAAAGGTCATTGGCGGAATCCTTAACATCAATCAATTTTTTTGGGTGTTAGCTGGATTGCTGATAGGTGCGGGTTCATTTGCCATTTTCGTGAAATTGTTTGGCGGCGTAATCGGATTGATATTAGCCATTCCGATTTGTTTAATTGGGACGCCATTTGCCATTTACAAAAAAAATGAATTAACCCTCTATCAGTATTTAAGTTATAAAAGGAAATTTAAAAAGAAGACTCATAAACTGTCAAATATTCAGAAAGAGGTGAAGTTTTAATGCTGGCTATTATCGTAATTATTGCTTTCTTTGGATTGATCGGCGTGATGGGATTTGTAGTTTATCGTCAATTGCAAAAAACAGACCCCACTAAAATGGACACTTCCGTTGGAGACAATATTTCATCTGCACAAGAGTTTCTTCCATTTGAGGATATTCGAGACAAGATGATTCTGCTTGGAGCTCATCGTTATCGGGCAGTTATTGAGTGCTCCTCTACAAATTACAACTTAAAAACAGATGGCGAAAAAGTCATGATTGAAAGTTCGTTCCAACGATTTATTAATTCAATTTCGTTTCCAATTACGTTCTACATCCAAACAAAAGTCATTGATAACAGCAAGATGCTGGAAGCTTTAAAAGAAGAGATTGAAACATCTATGAAGGTATTTCCGCAGCTAAAAGAGTACGGAAGTCTTTATTTTAACGAAATGGCGGGGCTTAGTTCATACATTGGGAACAACAAGCAAAAAAAGAAATACATCATTGTTCCATATGATGAAGCGGTTAATTTAACAGACCTTTCAGACTCTGAAAAATATGAGTTCTCCGCTAATGAGTTACGCAATCGAGCTTCCATCATCGTTGAAGGGCTCAGTGGTGTAGATGTGAAAGCAAGAATTTTAGATACAAAAGACCTTGCTGAATTGGTCTTTTCAAGCTACCACAAAGACAATTACACACATGTGGAAAATATAGTGAATGGCGAATTTTTAACGCTTTTAACACAAGGTGAGAATAACCATCTTGAAAAAATGACCGAAGATGCACGGCTGGACTGGATTTTGTATGAAGCACAAATGCGGATTCAAACGGAATTGTTAAATGCCCAAGTCCCTGATTTTATGAAAAAGACGTTTGACGATAGTATTCGTGAACTGGATGTCCTGCGTGATAAGACGAGTGGATATTATAAACAGCGCGATGTTGCTTATAATCAATCATCTGATCTTATTGACAATGAAGGCAACAATTCGGCGAATTCGATCCAAGAATAAAGGAGGGGACTAAAGCATGGGAAGATTCAAAAAAAATAAAGGAGTGAATGCTAAAGAAAAACCATCTCAAAAATCTATGAGCGAAGTTAGCGTTTTGGGAAAAGGCATTCGTACGGTTAAAGATTTATTTGCACCGCCTTCGTTTGATCGCGGAAACGAAAATTATATGAAAGTGGGAAACAAATATGTTCGTTCATTTATTATGAACGGATTTCCCGCAAACGTATCTGTCGGTTGGTTGGATCAGCTTTTTAATTATGACGGGGATATGGATACAGCTATATATGTTGAACCTACAGATGAACGCACCGCCCTTGATGAATTAACAGCAAAAATTACACAATTTGAAGCGCAACTTCAGATGGAATACCAAAAGGGAAATATTAAAAATATAACCCGTTTAAAGAATAATGTTACTCAGCTATACGATCAACGTGAACGGTTGGAACGAAACTACGAAAATTTGTTCCATGTGCAAATCGCCTCAAACTTATATACGGACTCCGTAGAAGAATTGGAGAAAGAAACTCAAAAATTGGATAACAAACTGAAAGGTAGAAAGATATTTCACATGCCTGTCTACTTGAGGCAGGATGATGGATACAAAACCGTTCTTCCTTTCGGTAAATCATATATTCCTGATAAATTTCGAAATTTCAACTCGGGTGCATTGACGGCTTGCTTCCCATTTTATAATTCTGAAATATCTCATGAAACGGGTATTTTCTTGGGAGTTAATTTGTCTACAATGACTCCTATGCTTGTGGATTTTTACGATCGAGATAAATTGCTGAACGGAAATTTAACGGTATTTGGACAAGCAGGTTCGGGTAAAACCTTTTTGGTCTCCTTGCTGACACTTCGTTCCGCTTTGAAGGGTGTACGCACCGTTATTATCGATCCAGAAGGTGAATACAAAAAGCTCACGAAAGCGGTGGGTGGTAGTCACATTTATATTGCTCCAGATAGTCGAACCCACATTAACCCATTCGATTTGGAAGAATCTGAGCTTACAGATGAAGAGATTGCAGAAGGAAAACCAGAGGTTGACATTAAAGGTAAGGTTTCTGATGTCTTGAACCTGATTGCGGTTATGGCAGGAGGACTGAACCGAGAAGAGCAAAGTAGTGTCTCATCTATTATTAATGAAGTGTATCAGGATCAAGGTTTTAATGAGACACGCCAGAGTTTGTATGTCACTGAACCGATTTTTAATGAAGATACTGGAGAGTTCTATCATGATGGCGTCAAAAAACCAATGCCAACATTCTCGACATTTCATAACAAGTTAGTACAGTGGGCGAATGAAAAAAATAACGACAGGCTGACGAGATTAGCCAACGCGCTCAATATGTTTAAAAAGGGCGGCGTCTACGATATGTTTGACTGCCAAACCTCGGATGATTTGAAGGATTTTAAGAATTCTCCAATCGTAACGTTCGATATTTCTCGACTCGAAGAAAGTGTTCTTCGTCCAATTGGGATGTACATTGCACTTTCATGGACGTGGGAGAAATTTATCAAAAAGAATCCTGAAATCAAAAAACGTATTGTTTGCGATGAAGCCTGGATGCTTGTGAATAAGAATATGGCTGGTTTTGAATATACGGCTCAATTTCTTGAAACTGCGGCTCGTCGTATACGGAAGCGGAATGGTGGATTGTTGGTTGCTTCACAAAACTTTATTGAATTTGCCAATAACGATCAAGGCAAGGCGGTACTGACAAATGCAATGACCAATATTTTCCTGAGACAAGATGCAACCGATATTGATGCCGTGCAAGATACCTTCAAATTGTCTGATGGGGAACGAAACTTCCTGCTGAGTGCAAAGAAAGGGGAATTCCTTATCAAGATGAACGGTGAAAGTTCTGTCGCCTATGCGATGTCTTTCCCTTACGAGCAGGAACTCATTTCGAAAGCATATGTTTCGAAAGATTAAAACGGATAGAAAGGAGGTTCCTTTATGAATATTCAATCGACCAAAAGAGGAATTGCCGCTTTAGTGGCATTCCTTATTATCTTTGGTGTCTTTATATCACCTATTAAATCCTACGCTCATGAGAATTACTTTTTCCAAGTTCTGATTGATGAAAACCAATACACGTATCAGGGTAACGTTTTAGCAGATGAAGCGGATTGGTTAAGCAATGAGGAAGGCCATATGGAAGCACAATTTGGCGATTTCACACCACTCATTAAAGATAATTACACCGCGATCCCCCAAAAAGGTGAAAAGGTGAAAGAAACAAAAGTCTTAGGACAACAAGCTTTACCTTTTTCTTTTAGTCCAGAGGAAAAAGGAGATGGATGGTTCGATAATACGCCTGTAAATAACGCAACGAAGGATGATGTCAATCGGGCTTATTTTGTAAAAGACACGTTAGTGACGGGTTTAAATGATGCTCTACGTATTTTGAACAAGAATAAACCATTTGAAGATATGGGAGAATTACTTACAAAATCCAATGAACTCGGCAATGCGATAAGACAGGCGGCAAATGGTTCAACGGCAACCGTTAATGGGTTCACCATCCGACAGGGACGAGCGTCTTTCAATAAAGATCCAGATATAAATAAAAAAACGGGTGTTGAAAGCAAGGACTATATAACCATTAGCCAAATGAAAAATGGAGAAACGCTTGAATACGAATTTATTTACCGTGTTGTAAAAGGGTACACGGAAAAGGGGAATTGGGATAACAAGGTTTACAATGAAGCCTACAAAAATCCGAATGATACCAAATATATTACTTGGAACATGATCATGTATCAAGGTGTTTATGCATATAGCGCGAAAGGTATGACTTCTAAGAACGGTGGAGAAGTTGCTAAACCAGGGCAATTGGAAGAAATGGTTGCTTGGATGTTCGAAAGTTTGTATAACGGAATCCGAAATCTTCTGGGTTTGTATGATCTGGGGGAGCTGATTTATAACGATGGCGTACGTGGTTCTGCTGCGTGGCATTATGGCGCAATGCCTATGAATTGGGAGGAAAATGTAACCTTATACCATTGGATCTTCCAATTGATTGCATGGACTGTTATAAGTTTCTCGATTGCCAAGCTGTTAATAACTCGAAACATCTCGACCATTAATCCATCGATGAGGGTGTCATTAATATCAGGTATTCAAGATTTGATGATAACCGGAATGATTTTGGCTTTTACTATGCCCATCATCAATGTGTTGCTGAATATTAATGCAAAGATTGTTGATATCTTTGCGGCTGTGGGTCCTGATTTGGATTCGGTTATGGGTGTGAACAATTACTCTAACATGTTGGCAGGAATCATTATTCAATTCTTTTTCTTGTTCATTATGATTTACATGAACTTTACCTATATCATTCGTTCCATCACGATTGCCATCTTAACGGCAATGGCTCCGTTATTTGTAGTGACACTGTCGCTGGGGGCAAAGTGGAAAGGTTTGTTCTCACAATGGATGAAAGAATTGACTTCAAACATTTTCCTACAAAGCTTTCATTCCTTTATTTTAAGTTTTTTATTTATTTCAACGACTTCGTCACGCGGTATTGAAGCGATTGTGATTTGCTTTGCCTTGATTCCATTAACCGAATTTTTTAGAGGTATGATTATGGGACAAGCTGGAGGAATAGCAAGTCGAATGGGGATGGGATCGGTTGTTGCGGGGGCTGGTCTTGCCATGGGTGCAGCACAAAAAGGGACATCGATGGGGCAAAAACGAGTTCAGAATAGCAATGGACAATCGGGATCTCCTTCTTCATCCAATGGGGGTGCTACATCGGATGGCTCAAATGCGATGAGCCAAATGAATATGAATGACCTGAAACTGGGCAATAGCGATAACTTACGCAATAAAGCCGAAGCAGGAGTTATGCAGTCGCGCACAAAACATCAAGATCTGCGCAACGCTCAGCTTCAAAAACAAGTTCCGCCTGAAATCGCAAGTAAGGGAACGGATTCCAAAGAATATCAGGAATACATGGGAGCACCGATACTAAGTGAAAACCAAGCAAAATATGAGGATCTGAAAGACAACTTTAAAGCAGATTTGAAATCAGGGATTCAGAATGCAGTTTCTGGAACGGGTCTTAAAAATATGGCTATGGGCACAGGAAAAGCGCTGCTTGGTACTTCGGCTATGATGGCAGGTGCTGGATTTGCAATGGCATTTGGCGGAGAAAATGCTGGAGCTATAGCCATGGGATCGAGAGTTGCAGGCATGGGTGGTCGAACTGCTTACCAAACAGCTAAAGCAGGCATTACAAAAGTAGCTCCTTCCGTAGGTCAAGCTGCACTAATGGCGGGTTCAGTAGGTGCAGGATTCGTTGCCGCAAAAATGGGCTCAGCGAACAAAGGTTCAACCAAGGGATCAGCAACAAATTCGCTTAACCCTCAAGGTGCTGGAAAAATGGGCGAGGGAAGTTCGAATGTTCCATCGAGTCAGGGTGAAACAGAATCTCATGAAACTCCTGGCACATCACATTCTGGGAATCTGGATAGTGCTAATGCCGCTAACTACAGAACACTCACTGAGAATATGGGTCAAAGATCGATAGGTAATGATGGAGATTTCCAAGTGTATCGAGATGGAGAAGCTTTACGAGAGCAAGGTATTCTTAAAGCCAGCGAAAACTCAAACGGAACCTCCGTGTATTCTTACGACACCTCAAAACTGAGTGATGGAGATCGTAATAATATTAATACGTATGCCAACACGTTTAGTGGGAATAACCAAGATCAAATGGCCCAATTAAGAAAAAGTGGAGTGGAAGGTGCTTGGAAAAATCAAGATGGCAGTATCGGGGTTGCATACAACCAAACAGGTAAGGAGAGATTGGGGATTCAACGAGTGGACACCGTTGGCGGAAACATCGTGGAAACGAAACGTTCGAACCAACCAGAATCGACAAGAGTTTCATTTCAAGTGCCTCTTCACCATTCTGCCAATGCATCAACGGGTGCATCGAAAGGCGGAGAAGGTTTCTCCATTAGTGGAGGAGAGATTAATAACTCTTCGATTGTGAATAAATCGGGCGGTGTGTCCATTAGCGGTGGAGAAGTTAACAATTCCTCCATTAGAAATAAATCAGGCGGTGTTGCAATTAGTGGGGGAGAGATTAATAATTCCTCAATCAGAAATAAATCAGGTGGCGTTTCAATTAGCGGAGGAGAGATAAACAATTCCTCCATTCGGAATACATCGCCAAGTGAAGCATCGAATCATTCGAGATCAATGATGGATGAGATTAATCAAAAGATCAGAACCGGAGATGTTGTAGTCAATAATGATGTCATCATAACGGGTGGAACATTAAATAACAACATCATAAAATAAGCCAAATGGAGTTCCGAATTCGGAACTCCATTTTTATATGTTATCGGCTGTTTTTAGTCAATAAAGGAGAAGTGAAGGTGTGACAATGAATCTTCCTTGTTCTAAGTGTAGGTAGGTATGCCAAACGGTTATGTTTCAATTCTTTTTCGAGTACAAGAGTAAATACGAAAAACTCGAAAAGGAGGGTGAAGCGATGAATATAAACGGGAATCATGAAGAAAATCCATTAGAGAATATAACAAAAGAAGTCGGTAACAAAGCCGCCAAAGCAGGGAAGCAGGGAGCGAAAGCACTTGCTAAAAAAGCGGGAAAAATGGCAGGGAAAGCTCTGTTATCGGCTGCAAAAAAAGGGATGGCGGTAGCGATGAAAGCTATTGCTTCTGCACTTGCTCCCCTCATACCCTATATATTGTTAGGAATTGTTATTCTTTTCGTCATTGTAGCTGGATATTATGTTCTATTCGAAACCAGAGGAGCGGAGAGCCATTATTCACTCAATCAAGAAGATGACAATATAACGAAGATGAATGATAAAGGATATTTTTCAACCTCAAAAATGTCTGGTAAAAATAAAGCGATCTTAGAGTTTTACAATTACTTTGGTACAAGAGCCTATAGGCAAATTGTAGGTAACGATAATACAAAGCTTGAAAAACCAGAAGATACAAAGATTAAAGATTTTTATAATCAAGAAAAACTATTCTCCATTAATCCAAACTTTCTATTTGTATTGGACGAGTACGTTTTTAAAGGACAATTTAAATATCCTGAGCAGTTTATTCAACCTGTCAATTATGACCCAAAAGAATTAAAGCTGAAGCAACTTGTGAATGACAAATACGAAGTAACGGCTGAGTCAATGAAATATGATGAAAAAACAGGGTTAAAAACAAAAGAAAAGGAAAAGTCAGTTCATGATTACGGTATTGGTTCTATATTTAAATACAAAAAAGATGAAATCCTTAATACTGTAGAAGGGAATTACTATGCAGCCGAAGTTGTACGAGGAGAGCATGTTGAAGTTGTTCCTATCAATGAACCCTATCGAGAAGTGATGCATGATTATCCCAAAGAGATTCATTTGATTGATAAGGCTATTACGTTTGCTTTAGACGTGCAGCTCGCCTATGAAAAGGTTAAAACTCCCTTGGAAGGATTAAAAGATGGGAGAACGAAAGATCCGAAAACGAATTTGTCCAAAGTCTATTATAAAACACAGATTATTTATGATAAGGATGGACAGCCTGTCGGCAAGGTTGACTTGTATAAGTACCGCAAAGGGTATGTGTATGAGACGAAGCCTGTGCCTACACCCGAAAACAACATTGAAAATAAATATGGGACTAAATATATTAAAGATTATATGTTCTTTTTTAATGCTTGGGTTCCAAAATCCGTGATGACTGAATTTAATTTTGATGAGCGCGTAGGTTCCATTTTAGATACCGATTTAGACGTTGGCTCTCAATTGGACAGTGAAAACTTCAGAAGATCAATGCAATATTTCGATATTGTTTCAAAATATGCTGAGGATTATGGGGTAGATCCATATATTATCATCGCTAAAATGGCTCAAGAATCGGGGGGAAATCCCAATCCAAGTAACGGGCAAGGATTAATGCAAATTAGTTATACAAGTAATTATCGAGCCATTAGTGCAAAAAATGTCCGAACAGGGCAGACTGAAACATTTGCGGTGTCGAATCAGTCGGATCGCGAAGACCCAGAGAAAGCGATCCGGTGGGCCGTCATGTATTTTGCAACCAAGCTTGATAAGTTTGATGGAGATTCATTAAAAGCACTCCAGGCTTATAATGTTGATGTCAGCGGATATATCCAAAAACATTATCCTGAGGCTTGGCAAACTACAGATTGGATGAACTATCGAGAAGAAGCGCGCCTTTATTATGGACAAAAAGAAGGGTACGGGGAAACCAGAAGTGCGAGCTATGATTGTGCGCCTAATTTGCAGAAGTCATCAGGAAAGGTATACGGGGATGTTTGCTATGTTGAACACGTACTTCGTTATTATGGCGGTCAGGCTATGAATGGTCTTGAAGAGCATGATAGCGATAAATCAAACGCCGTAGTAGACTTTTTTAATAAACTGTTCAATATTAAACAAAAAAAATATGAAGATAACGAAGTGAGAACTAAATTTACACACAACATGGGAAATCGAGAAATCGATATGACGATTAAATCGGTGACTACTTTTAGCCAAAAGGTTCTATTCTCTGAGGTTGGGAATACAGAGGAGTTGGAGTTCTGGGATGATGCCTTTTCGACTACAAATGGGAACTTATCTCGGGATCAATTCGCTAAAATGGTTCCAGGTGCAGATGGCTATATTTCTCCTGTTGCACTGAATACGATTCGAATTAGTTCAGGTTTTGGATCTCGGATTGACCCTGTGACACATAAAAAGGGTGCATTCCATAAAGGTGTGGATATACCGCTGCCTATTGGAACTCCTGTATATGCTATATCCAATGGCACCGTTGAAGCGGCTGGGAAGGCAAGCGGCTATGGACAATGGGTGGTGATTCGGCTGGATGATGGAGCGAAAACTGTATACGGTCATATCAGTAAATGGGCGGTTAAAGCTGGAGACAAAGTAAGTCAGGGGCAGATTGTTGCATATTCAGGAAATGAAGGGAAATCGACAGGTCCTCACTTGCACTTTGAATACCATCTGAATGGTAAACCAACAGATCCTTACTCTATTGTTGTGAGAGATGAAGAGAAGAATTCATTGCCTCCAGAACCATAAGCATAGCAGAAAAAGGATTAGGGGAGATTCTCTAATCCTTTTTTGTTTTTCTTATAACTTGATGGAAGCCTTACTATAATATCATATCAAATTTCCACAGGAGGTGAGCATCATGAAAAGAAAAACAAGCTTGTTGATGTTTGTGGTCATGTCTGTTGTGATGATGATGTCTTTCACATCCATTGCTTTTGCTCAAACAACACAAGGACAAACACAAAATTTCTCGACGCAAGGAGTTAGTGCGCCTACAACACCTTCGGATAATGGGAAATTAGATCAAATTAAGGTTACAACCGATCCAAAAGTACATGATGGAATGCCGATAGTTCGACTTCCAAATGTTCAAATAGATCAAGCTGAAAAGTGGGTAGAGCGAAAAGGGTATGATGTTGTAGGATTTTTGCAAACTTTTGTACAACCTTTTGCCATTGCTATTTTTATTGTCGGAGCAATACTAACAGCCGTTGGATCATTGGGCAACTCTAATTTAATTGGTAAAGGTATCATCGCTATGGTCATTGCGATTGTTATGTATGCCATTGTCCTTTCGGCTCCAGAGCTGATGGATTTTATGAATGCATGGTTGAAAAGTTAAAGAAAGATGAAATCCAGGAGAGTGTCAGCATATTGCTGATGCTCTTTTTCCCTTTGGTTGGACGAGGTTCGTTCAGGATTTCATTTAGTAAATAAGTAAACATGATTAGAATAATGTAAATCGTTTTAGAGAGGATGTGTTGAAGTGTGGAAAACTTGACTTATGGAAAGACGCTTGTATTAGTCGCTTTAGATTATGAAAACAGTGAGCATTTGACCTTGATGAAAGTGAATAAAAAAATTGAAATTGTGGATGTGTTGGAGGTGAGGCTATCTCAAAAAGAATCAGCATTAGAAATGGTTGGATGGATTGAACAGGAGGGGCAATGTCGTTTGATAAGTGTTAATGCTGAGCAATACATGACATTTGTTAAACGTATGGATCAAATTGCTATGACGCTCCCAAAAGATTTTATTCGAGCTTTAAAAAGTCGGTTTTGGAATGTGCAAAGTGAAATCGTTTATCGCTTAAAATGTCCAGTACACTTCAATTTGGAGCAATTGACATTTTTATATGGACTTACGTATAACACACATCCTGTAAAACATGTGTCCGATGCTTTTCAGCTTACGACATTGATGGCGGCTTATGCTTATGATACGGAGACGACTCGTAACATTAAGCGAAAGGGGGTTGAAGTTGTTCTTAGAGAAAGACTTTTAAAAGAAACGATTGAACAATTAAGTGCAAAAGCCCTTTCGATGGGCTATTGCCTGAATTTTCAACCCGTTATCAAGGAGGGTAAGCAGGCTGTTGAATTGAAGGCGCAAAGAGAATCTGAACACCTTTTGACGGGAGGTTCGGATTTACATGAAGCATTGATTGAATTTGCAATGAATCTTTTTTTGAAGAAAAGGTGAATAGGGTGATTAGTAATGACCCAAATGCTTATGATACATTATCCTAATGGATTCCTCAAAAGAGGGATAGGAAAATACTTCGTTTACATGAAGAAGGAGATGTGGATAGCGTGCGAAAAACGATTCAGTTAGAGGTCTGCGAAGCCAGAAAGAAGCTAAGAAGTTTTGTTTTTTGCACCAGTAAAGATTCAATGTATATGTCCCGTCGATAAAAAAGGCCCAGGGGGTTTCCCCTGGGCTTTTTTGTTGTTAAACGATCATAAGGTGTCTTTACAACTCATAAAGTATACCTTCCGAAAATGTCCATGCTGGTTTTTTTGCTGCATAAGCATCCTGAGATTTATAGATTTGGAGGGTTACTTTATCCATGTCGTTATTCAGGCTTTTCATAAAAGCAACATATGAATAAGCGAATTCAGCCACAGACCCAGATGTTCCAGAAGCAATGATGTGTGAAATGGCTTTATTGTTTGATTTTTCGACTAAAGCAGTTTCATACATGACCGCATCAATGTTTGCACTTTCTGGAGAAGGTATGATCTGTTTCTTGTGTTTAAGATTGTTGAAATCCTGGTTCAATGAAGTAACTGTACTTTCTTTTTTATCTGTTTTAGATTTCTCCAAACTTTTATCTGTGTGCATTTGGGTAAGAAAAAATGCGATTACGATAATGACAACAAACGCAAGTATCCATTTCAAAATTCTTTTATGAAATTCCATGCTAAAACACTCCTTTCAGTTCAGCTATCATCTTTACGCGCTTTGTCAACAACGAGATTCCCTCCTTCTATATCCTATCTACTTTTGAATATAAAAGGGAGGAAATACATGTTTGATTAGGTTTGAGCTTTGTAGATAAGATCAGACTTGTCACGCTTCATAAACATTTGACAATGAACATAACATTTCATATAATAACCATATAGTCATTGACTATAAGCAATATACATTATTAATTGACTATAAATTGATTTTGGAATAACATCAATCGCTCATATCTATAATGACGTTACCCTCAAAACTTTCGAGGTGCAGCATAAGACTACATTACAGCAAATTATCATTTTGAATGAAATGATAATTAGGGGTCTGCTTCTACGGATAATTGAAAAAATCATTGGATGAGCAATCTTTAATTTAACGGTCTTGTGAAATATTTTCTTTGGAAGTGCATCAATCATCACCCTGCGAGGTGCTTGTTAAGACTACATTACAAATATCAAAAAATATTAATGAATTGATTTTAAGTTTTCTCGTTAAGAGACGACACCCGGTTTTACTCATCTATTATTGTCTTAACGTTACTTTCCTTGCAGGGTGCATGATTTCTTTTGTTAGGGTTTTAAATGAACAACTTACTTACCTCTATAATAAGTCCTTGCGGTGAATTGAGAACTTGCCAACCCAAGACAGCAGGGATAAAAACTTTCTTTAGGGCGCGTAAAAGTGGATCAACGCTCGGCGGGTGCGAATCCTCCCTGAAGACATCTCACCGAAGTGTAAGACCTTGCATCAATACATCTAACAATGATCAGATGTAGCGTTGGTAAGGCATTCTCGAATCTTTGAATTTATTCGGGTAGGGGGTTATAGGGTGAGAGATTCAATATGGTTCCTAACCAACTTTGTTGGTTGTGGGATGCAGAAGTGATGGAATGTCCGATAGGTTAGACTCAAAATCTATGGGTCAAGATCGTGAGGATTTAGCTTCCTTCACCTGCACTCTATTTGCGGGGGTGGCGGAATAGGCAGACGCATCGGACTTAAAATCCGAGGTCATTGTGACGTGAGGGTTCGAGTCCCTCTCTCCGCATCATGAAATGATGTTGTCGGAAAATGTGATACAAGGTTAAAATCTGTGCATATAAACGAACAAATCTTCCAATCTGTCAATTATATCTGGGGAGAGGGCGTAGCAGCCATTCTGGAATATAGACACAAGGAGAGTGTGAAATCATGATGAGTTTAAATAAAGAAGAATTTCTTACAATTCTTGAATGGTTTGATGTAGCAGATGGAGAACGAGGTGTGGATCGAGCGGAAGTCACGCTCATTACAAAAATATTTGAGAACCTTTCGGATGAAGTTAAAAATGAAGTAAGAGGAAAGCTTAACGAATCGCTTTTTGGTTGAACTTAACAAATTGTTGACGGTATGTCTATTATGGGGGTTCCAAGTAGACTTGGCGAAGGAAGCGGGAAGTGTGACCACCGACCCCCAAAAAAATGCGGATGTAGTTTAATGGTAGAACTCCAGCCTTCCAAGCTGTGAGTGTGGGTTCGATTCCCATCGTCCGCTTTTTATAATTCAAATTTTTAATAAACCATAACAAATTTTTGTGATTCTTTATAAGGGAGGGGTTCATATGCAAATTAAGCTTTCTCAAGCAGTTACTCTACAATCGATCATTAAAAAACGACTCAGTGAACTTAAACAGGAGCGAGATCAATTGGCTTATTTATTTGTTGCAAAAGGAGATCAACCTGATACTCCTGAGGATCGAACATTTGATCAAGTCAACATTGAAATAGAGGCGACTCAAATGGATTTGCTTGAAATCGAAAGCAAGATTGCAAAAGCAAACTCAACATTTGGTGTCGAATGGGATGGACGACATATGACAATTGGTGAAGCGCTCCGATTGGCTAAGCTGTTTCGTGAGCAAGCTCGTGAGTATGGGGACTATGGTTCTCAGCGAGATAATGACATTGATCGTTCAAGAATGTTGACAACGCCCGTTTTAAAAGTCCTTACTTATAGACCGAAAGATTATGCGGAAAAGGCACAAAAGCTGACTCGTAAAGCTAACAAGATTTCGGACTTGATTGATGAGGCAAATTTGCAGAATATGATTTTGTATCCAAGATACTCTGTCTATATGGACTAAACTGCAATTCATAAACCTGGTTCTCACCAGTAGAGACGACATCATCATATTCATTTTTGATGTTTTGTCTACTGGTGAGAACCAGTAGGGGTAAGTATTGAGAGCGACCCGTTCACTGGGGGTATCAGTGGCGATGACATTCGTACTTGTCACATCTTTTTAAGATGTTTTTGACTAAAAAAGTATTAGGTCGAACGCTGAACGGATGACGATGAACGAGGTTACGGCATGACGCATAACGAACGCTATCTAAATTTGGTGGATAAAATCCAAACGAAAGAAAGCTCCGTCTTACCCCGATTTTTTTGTGATGATTAAAGTTGAGCAATATGGCGGATGTTGGAGGCGGCTACCCAGGATAACCAACAACACAAGATGGGTTGACTCTAACCTTTCAAAAGTAGAGCTACAGGCTGGGGATTGCTTAATAATTATTGTTTTAGTGAAGCGTTGGCTTAGAGACCGAAGATAGTTTGCGATTTGCTGATTCTCAACTTCGATGCAATTCACTTGAGAATCTTTGTTTTTACAGTGAAATTTGTTAGGAGTGATGTAGTTGCCTAATTGGTTTAACATCGTTTGGTTTGTACTGCTCTGTTTATTCGAAATAGTTTCAATTGTAGTTACTCTTTACGTAAGTGTAACGGAAGCTGTCAATGGTATCGACTTAATCAATGCCTTCGTTTGGATAATTGTAATCGCGATATGCATCATTCTTCACTACTATACAGGAGTGAAGTCGTGAACTGATGTTGTTAATTTGGAGGGTTGACCGAGTGGGCGAAGGTAACGGTTTTGAAAGCCGTAGGGGTGAAAGCTTCCGTGGGTTCGAATCCCACACCCTCCTTCCATTAAATAAGGATGTGGAATTGTGAACTTTTTTAAGTGGTTTTTGTATGACATTTCGCTTGGGAGAGCAGTAACCGTGCTGGCTCTTTCTTACCTTACAACGACGATCATCGGAAACGAACGAACGGGTGTTTTCACTTGGTTTATTACGCTTTTATTTTGTTTGAGCATGAATTATTTAAGTTATATCTTACAAGGGAGTGAGAGTCATTACGATTCTAACTCCTAATTCAATTAAATAGACTCTTCGGAATGAGGGTAGGAGTGTATTGGCACACTCTGTTTAACAAGAGGGAGGGAGAGGTTCTTGTTAAATAAAATAGTTGAGGAGGTTTTATGATGAATGTGTGTACCCGGTGTAATACAAAATTGAGTGGGAGTCGTTGTGGAAAATGTAATACTTCTTCCCATGTAAAATCGACATCCAGTGTATCAAGTAGTGATCTTTTGACGTACAGTACAATCTCCAGCATTTCAAGCACAATCAGTAGCAGTCCAGACTGTTCAAGTAGTTCAAGTTTTGACAGCGGAAGTTGTAGTATTGATTTTTAAACTTCTTTTTTATTAAAAACATGGGCGTATAAGTACCCATGTTTTTAATAAGGATTTAAGGATTGAGGTGGATTCTTTTTGAAAAAACAAAGTCTGGCGTTGTTTAGCCTTTTTGTTTTAATTTTGTTAGCTGGGTGTTCAGAAGATTACACGATTAATCATGCGAAAGTTGTTTCGAAATCACATGCTGCCGATCGAGATACGTACTTAATCACACTCGATAAAAATGGCAGTCGGTATAGTTATTCGGTTGAACGCACGGTTTTTGATCTGGTTAATCAGGGGGCACTGGTGGATGTACAAGTTACACATGGACTTTTTGACTTTCCCATCTTAGAAATCATTCCATCAGAGAGATATCCCAAATGAAGGTTACAGAAACAATAGAGATAGGGGTGAATTATTTTGTTTTATCATGTGTATACGGATCGATGCGAATTATCTGTAGATGAAGCTGTGGCGGTAGCTGAAACCCAAAATGGTTACCATTACGAGAACATGAAGAGGGTACACGTTCTTGTTTCAGAGTTGATCAAGTCTCCTGCTTTGATCAAAGATGTTTTGGATTTACTCTTACATGGCGAGAAGGAGAATAAGCTTGTTGTACTGCAAAATGACGTGGATCAGCAGTCGATTAAGCATTCCCTTGAAGGTAAGGTTCCTGCTATGTATCGAACAATACTTAAATATCTAAATCAAGCGGTGAAAAAGAAGACCGTGGCGGTGTAAGTTCCGACTGAGTATTTTATTTTGGTCTTTTCAATAAAGTTAAAGATAAGCATCGTTTGAAGAAGCGATGCCATTATGCTGATATAGCTCAATGGGTAGAGCAAGTGATTTGTGTGCTGTACGTACAATATGTCGGCTGGTTCACAAATGTTAGGTTGGGAGGGTTCGAGTCCCTTCGTCAGCATTGCATTGGATAAAAGTTTTTCTACCAGGGCGAAATGACCATAAAAAACAAACAGAATTCGTCGCTCACCGATGGTAGAAAGAAAAACATAAATGATGAAATACAAGGGAGAGTTTACAGCCATGAAAGAATTAGAATTGATGCTCTTGAACATGTGGTCGGAATGTGGAATTAAGGAAATATATAAGTACAAAAATAGAATCAAAGCATTTAAAGAACCTTTAACTAATATCGAATTGTTTTATGATTTGACTTATCGATTATTCTCAGATGTTGAAGATATCGCAGATCATGAAGATTCGTGTCCTAAGGAATATAAGGTGAGTGTCAATGCTTTAATTCAAAGCAGAAGCCGAGCATAGTTACCTTCAAGTGTTTACATATGTTTTATATGATACTTCTCTTAACAGTGGGGAAGGATCGCAGGTTTTGAACATATGTTGGTTTGCAGAGTGTAAGCAGGGAATTGTAATGCATGTGTAGCAATCCTTGACCTAAACACAAGCATTAAAAAGCGAGCCAGAGGTTCATGTTCTCTGAGTTAAGCTTGACCCATGATTGACCTCATCAATATTGGTTCACGAAGTAGCTAATTCGTGGGCTGATATTTGCGGATGTAGTTTAACGGTAGAACTTCTGCCTTCCAAGCAGAGAGTGAGGGTTCGATTCCCTTCGTCCGCTTCTTTTCATTACATTACAATTTAGG
This sequence comes from Paenibacillus sp. 1182, assembly GCF_017833915.1. NCBI lineage: Bacteria > Bacillati > Bacillota > Bacilli > Caryophanales > Paenibacillaceae > Paenibacillus > Paenibacillus sp. 1182. The sequence continues at coordinate 137,847 of NZ_JAFICR010000004.1, forward strand.
AGTGAAAAATATTGAAATATAAAGCTATGGCGGCATGTGTGGGGTTTGTGGTTGTGGGTGCAGTAACATACTTGCTGCATGAGCCTGGTTGTTTGTGGTCATTAGTTTTGATTTATTTTATTGTTGATAGCATTCATGGATGAGAGAACTTCGTAGGAAAGCCACGAGCAGAAGTGGCTTTTTTATATGAGTCTTTGGAAAGCTGCCATGGAGATTAGCAGGGGGCAGCATGAAACGGTGAAGGGGAGTATTCCGTTTGGGTATGTCGACTGATCATCGATGACCGAATTCGCATCTACGGGTGCATAGAAAACAGTAAGTGGACAAGTCGTCAATCATAGGGACGATATCGTGTGGTGGTAGTAGGGAGAATTCCATACTCATCATTGTGAAATGAAAAGATTCTTTGGGGGTTATAAATATGTCCAATCCATTAATTCTTGTTACGGAACCTGATACAGGACTGGAATGGCTCTATGTAAATGGAATTCAGGTTACTTCGGGTGAACCTATATATGCCGAACAGTGGATGTCGGTGCTTCAAAAGTATAAAGTGTTTGATCGGGTTTCATCTGTAGAACGTACAGAAGGGTTTGTAAACGCGTCGACTATGATTATGGTGATGTGCCAACACATTACGATCGTTTTCAAGAAGGAGATTTGAAAGAAAAGACAATCTATTAAGGAGTAGGGAGGGAGTTAAATGTGAGCATCCAAGCATTACTAAATCAATACAAAGAGTTGATTGATTTTACAGATAAAACACAAAAAAGTAACTTTAAATGGGTTAGCTCTTTTCTAACTTATCAAAACAAAAAACACCCGAATGAGGATAATGAATCCTTTATGCTGGATGCGATTGATGTTCATAAGCGATACCTTCTTACACGGAAGTGAAAATAGATTGAGTTCTGTCGAAATTATGGAGTTTCATCCCAGCATTCAAAAACGTTCTCTTAGGACGTTTTTTTAACTATGACTTGAAGGGAAAAAGGTGCAATGAGAAGATTCGATGAAGTTCCACTCGAAGTGGAGTTTACAGGACAACTACGTATCAAAAATGTACCTCACGTTAAACATGACGTATCTTTGACGGGGTTGAGTATACCATTAGATCGAGCGTCTTAATAGAGAGAAGGTGAACCTCATTTTTTTTAAGAAAATGAATGAATTGAAAAACAAAAATAAAGCTCTTGTTGCTGAAAACGAGCAATTAAAGCAGACCCAATCCTGGTCGTATGAGCAGAAAACAATCATGGGTGCATTCAGCTCTCTTGCAAATATGGATTTCGATTTTATTAGCAATCAATTTATAAGAAGTGGAATTGAGAAGGTCGAAATTCAATCATTCATGAGGTTTTGTGATGTTAATGAATGTTTTGCAGGCTTACGGTATGGTGTGAAAATGTTTGGTATCGATAAAGAAGGTTGTAAACGCGAATATCTATCTATTCCTGTAAGTGAGATAGGGGATGGTTGCTTTTACAATCAACTTGCTAACGCAAGACGACTTAATACGTATAATTTCACCTGTCATATTGGTGATTATATCGAAAATGAATTGTTAAGAGAATGCGAGAGAAGTTTACTTTTGATTACGATCGAAAGAACAGAAAGTAAAATTGATGATTTGTTATATTTCCAAAAAGAACACATTGAATCACAAACGATTTAAAACACAGAACTTGCATTATTTATGAAGACGGATATGAATCCGTCTTTTTTGTTTTAAATACAGTCAAAAAATGATATTATAATGACTATAGACAATGAAAAGAGGTCATTTAATGAATGTTCAAAATGATATTTTGAGTAAGTACATTGAATTCCAAAGGTTTTTAGACGGCATTAACATGGAGGAACTTAAATCTTTATCTCGTGAAGATTTAAGCACATTAAAAAAACAACTTCATGAGGTGAACCACCGCAATTTGCCTTATGAGATTGGGAAAATAATTGCGAAGAAAAAGGAAGATGAATTTCCACAGATTTTAGGCATTCATCATTATCCTGAGTTACAAGAAATCACATTCTTGAATGAAGCTACTAAGTTGGAAATAGATAAACACTTAATTTCTTTTCGTGTAGGACAATATTTGAATAGCTTTTATCGCTTCATTAGCAGCAGTGAAAAAGTGCTTATGTTGGAAGACTTTCTGGTTGATAAAGGAATTGTCGAGCAAATGTTTATTGTTAAATGCCCTTGCTGTACACATGGGCATTTATCAGAGCCTTTGACAACAGAGGTATGGGATGCGTTAAAGAAAAGGATTCAATCGATGGAAGATGAAGAAGACTTTGATTCTTTAACTGATGAGGGATTTTTAGAATCTTACTGTATGGAATGTGATGATGAAATCGATCTTTCTCTGCTTAAAAATGAAAAACGCATTGTGGTTAAAAAAGCATTGAAATTAATCAAGAGTCGGGATACCACGTACGATAATGTCTAATGAGAGACGGCTTTGGTAATTTTTTCGAGAGCATTAATAAGAGGAATCTATTCACCTATAAGGAGAGATATATATGACAAACAAATTAACAGTTAAACGTGTTTTGGTACAGGGAAGTGCAGAGTTTCGTATTAATTGCGATGATTTAAGGGCATTAGTTACACCTGAGCAGGCAGCAGATGAAAAATATATGCAAGAATTTTTTCGAACGGAGGCTTACCGCATTTTAGCAAGCGGACACAGTAGTGATTCTCAGGCTGAGTATGAAAATGATGTGCCTGTGCTCGTGAGTGAGGAAACGGCTGCTAAACATACGGGGAAAATCATAAGCACAACGTTATGGTCGGATATTATTGAAGACAACATTTTGAAAAACAAAGACGAAGTGTAACCGCCTATACCGAAGGAGAGGTATACAAACTGTGATACATCAATTTACCCATTGCGGTGGCACAATGCATGACTGGGAAGTGCATTATGACGGCTTATGCCCTGATTGTGTATTGGAAATAGGAGACTATGCCAAGGAAGATAACAAAACTGAATTCGAGGGGTAAGAGGCGTAACAACCTCTTACTCTATTTCAAAGGAGCGAATAATCCATGGTTAAAGAAGTTCTGTGGTCAGAATGTTATAAATATGCATATGGACGTCAAGCGGAGTTTACGAACAAAGAAGATTTTGAAAAGGAGGTCCAAAGTCAGTACGACGACGGGGTATGTGAAGTTAAAGACATAAAAGTTGAACCATGTATTTACTCGCCAGAAACGATTGAATCTGACAAGATCACGCCCTTGTCATTGAAAGAAATATGCATTGAGAATTATTATTCAGCAAAAGTTGAGCGAGTTGAATAGGGGATCTTTTGGTTTTTTACCCTATACCCGACCTATAAGGAGATTGGATAGTTATGAGAGAGATTAAAGCGCCTCGTGCATGGTATAAGCCACTTGGAGTTATGATCCATCCTAAAAGTGTTGTGAGCATTAATTTTGATACGGATACGGTAGGCGTGTACATGGAGATTGACTATAAGGGATTTCATCGGCTGCGACTGAGTGACTTTGAATTGATGTGGTCCACGGGTCTGCCAGATCGGAAAGCGGTAGAGATTTACGACGGTGATCTTTGTAAGGATGGAGATGGAAAATCCCTATTGCAAATCGTGTGGACTAAAAACCATCAGTGGGGAGTAAAGGTGTTGCAGGGTGGAGCGTTATCGAAAGGATTGATTTTTCCGCTCTGGCATTGGGACAACTGCCCTCAGAACGATAATAGACAGCTTGAGGTCATAGGCAACATACACGATAACCCGGAGCTGTTACAGCCCCAAGGAGGCGGTAAAGGTGAGTAAACGACAGACCTTGTATGAATTACAAGAACAGTGTCCGCATCCAAAAGATATGACTGAACAAAATACTTAGACCTTGATGATCCAGTTATTCTTGATTATGAGTATTGCGGTAAATGCGGCAAGAAATTAGGGGAGGAAGAACAGTCATGAGTGAACATCAACACGTAATTGATACGCTGAGATCAGCGACGACATTTTTTATTGCTCAGGATAAGGAGGGTTGTGGATTAGCATTACATCCGTCTGATGTACTTGCCCTGGTAGACTCACTTCAGCAGCAGGTTAAAAAGTTATCGGAATACAAAGTATCTTCTAAGCAGTTTGGAGAACTTTACGATAAAGCCCTTTCAGTAGTGCGACAAAACGAGAGTAACAAAAAGAAAGCGGATGATAATTACCGTGCTTTACTGGAGGAGACCATTCAGCTTCGTGATCAACTGGCAGAGATGCAACGAGAGAGGGATCGGACAATAGCCGAGCTAAGAGAGACATTGGTAATTTTACGCTAAAAAGGGCAATTACATCGAACACATAATTGGTTGGGGTCCAGAAATACCAGTGATTAAAGATGGAGGGTATCGTGCTCGTAAATCATTAGGAGAGTAACCATCAATGCAATACGCGTGTCCATCATGAACATGCGTCTATACTGAAAGGATGATAGGTATGTTGGATATGACAAACGAGCACCTAAACATACAATTAGCAAAGCTAATGGGAAATGTAAAGATGGATGTAACCACTGTTTTTTATGGACAAATCCCTCAATATTGCACCGATCCTTCCGCCTCTCTGGAGGTGCAGGCGGCAGCATGTGAGGTAGATGCCTCATTATGGTCGAGAAACATGCTTGTTGTAAGGGGCATGAGTACAAAAATGGCTTGCGAAATACGGCATCTTGCATTGCCTGTGGTAGCACAATTGTGCAACGCCAGCCCCCGAGAGAGGGCAGAGGCTGCTTATATGACATTATCAAGCTGGGTACAGCACACTAAGGAGGAAAAACAGTCATGAGAAACTGGACATATAGCGAACATGACGGCAAACATATTATCAACGACGATCGAGGCGTATTGGTGGCGATGGTATGTGATGCTCAAACAGCAGAATTGATCGTTAGGCAACACAAGGAGTTGGCAGAAGCGGTAAAGGTGAGAAACTGGAAATATAGCGAACATGATGGTAAACATATCATCAACGACGATCGAGGTGTATTGGTTGCAATGGTCGTGGATGCTCAAACAGCAGAATTGATCGTTCGACAACACAAGAGGTTGGCAGACGAACGAATAATTACTTTGCCAGATGGTTTGGAGCCTATGTCAGGGGATGATTTGCAAACGATTTGGAACAAAGCCGACAATGCTCGGAGTGACGAAGCTTATCTAAGTGATGATGTGTTCGATTTAGTCAACGCCCTCGAAGCGGCTTATGCACAAATAGACTCACTCCAGCATCAGTTAATCCAGAAAGACCGTGAAATGTCACATGTATCTGAAAGACTTAAATTCATTGACGATGGGATGGACAAGACTGTTGCTGGTTTTGATAGGGTTGTTGCGCAACGGGATGATCTCAAGAAGCAGCTTGCAGAGAGGGACCGGACAATAGCCCAGTTACAAGAAATGGATGCACTCCATACTTCAGGGGCAAAACAGCTTGTCCAGGACTTGCATACATTAAGAATGGACAGAGATGAACTCCGTAAGGCACTGGAAGAAATAGCAGCGGAAGAAATGTTAATTGGCAGCACACCAGTAAAGATGCGTCATATTGCCCGTAAGGCATTAGGTAGGGAGTAACTCCAAGCATAGTCAACAACAAAGCTTGAGGATTAAACCAATACGGGGAAGGATGATAGATATGTTGTTAGCATCTGAACTAATAAAAAAATCCAATCAAAGATTGATTACTTTGGAGACCAGCCTGTTTTGTTTGCCAGATTAGATGATCAGACGGGCGGCAAATACGAGGGCCAAGCGATAAAAGACGTGACTGGTGAAGACCAGCCAGGTGGATATGCAATTTTCTTATGGGATAAGTGAGGATGGGAAAAATGTGGAATCCGTTTCGAAAAAAAACGAACCCAGTTAAAGTAGATGAGGTTAATCGAGGGTATGTATGTCTCTCGCTTGATCCTGAAAACACAATCAATGATCTCTCAGTAGGTGACTGGAATGCGAAAAAGTTACAGGACAGTCTTGCATCAGGCATGTTGCGTTATCCCATGCAGAGCGAAGTAGATGCGGCAATTACAGCTGGTAAAATTATAGGCAAGCGAACTGAGGATTAAACCAATTCAGGGTGTAGGTAACACCTGCACCCACTAAAGGAGGATATAACATGCAAATGGATTTAGAAATGCCTGTAATTGTGCCGCAGGATATTTATAACCATGAGGATTCACGCAGATTTAGAGTAGATGGCGTGCCGGGAGACGTATCTGCGTATAGCACAGCAAGATGGGATGGATCAATTTACTATTGCATGCAACATGACTCATCAGTAATTGACTCTATTCCACTGCAAGAAGGGGACAAAGTGTTAATACATGGTCGAGTTTATGAGCTCCAAATTACAGGCGGTGAATACACTGACTGCTGCAAGTTTAAAAGGGTGTCGCAATAAACCACGATTGTACCAGGGTATAGGTAACACCTACATCCCGATCATATCGTGCATTTGCTCGTAATGATACGAAGGGAGGAAATATAGTCATGAAAATACGAGTTGTTGATAGTAAGCCAAGAAAAGATGAAAGTGACATAAATCGTCTGATTGGAGAAGTGTTCGAAGTTAAAGAGAAAAACAAGCAAGGAGTAATGATTTCGTTCGGAGAAACAGGACTGTTCCTTATCCGCAATGAAGAATTTGAGGTTATCGAGGAGGATCATATAGATGAAATGTCATCCAGATGATGTTAAGCAAAAATGTCAACGCGAACAATGTAGTCGTGAAAGATATGAATTGATACAGTCTCCAATTCCAAATGATAAGAGATTTGTGTGTAGCAATTGTTGGAACTATCTTTATAAGAAAAGTAAAGAAGCGAAATGAAAAGGGTGAATAATAATGACACGTTTCACAGATACGAATAAGTTGATTCATTGGCTAAAGGGCAAAATTGCTTCAAACAGTGAACCCTACAATGATTATCGAATTGAGAGAGCAATCGCTTATGAAGATTTAATGAGTGAAGTAAAGTCAGGTTCCTTTGCTCCAGATCCATCACTGCAACCCGATATACAGATTGAAAAACGTAATTGGCAAAAATGTCTGGAGCAGGAGAAAAAACGTGCTGATTCAGCAGAAGCTGATTTCCAGGCGTTAAGTGATAATTACGACGAACTGAAGAAGGAAAAAGACTTTTGGGAGAGCAAGAGGACAGAGCATAAGAAGCGCGCAGATCGTGCTGAGTCCCTTATACAACAAAGGGACTCAGAAATAGAACGGCTGAAGCACATTATAAGCATGGCGCGAACCGAACATGAATTATGGGAAGATCCAGCGTCTGCTGCTGAATGCATGATGACTTGGTTAGATAAGGCTTATGATGTTCAGCTTGAATCTTCGACTCGCCTGCAAGATGAAGGAGACATCTTATGATTGGTAACGATATATCTCACATCGTTGTTTGACGAGGTGGCTAATCGCTTCATGCTTATCCAAGCGAACTATTTACAGCGTGAGACAAAAGCGGTCTTAAAAAAGCAGAATGTTATAACCGATCCAGGTTTATGAAGCTTTATTTTCAAAAGTGAAAGAAAGGAAGATTTGAAGTTGAGACTCAAAACGATCCCCACTTACTTAACATGTTCAGAGTGTGGGGATGTAAAAACAATTCATCGCGTTATCGGACGTCAAAAGGAAGTTGACCATATTAAACACCTATATTGTCATATTTGTTATAACAGAACCGCCCATATTGAGAGACATAAACATTGGGCTTATCTTAAAAAATTAAAGTACACGGTAGACTTCAATGTAAACAAGTCTATCCAACGTGTGAACCATATTTGCAATAAAATTGTGGATGATAAGGGAGAAGTCGTGGGTTTAACTTTACACTTAAGAGAAAGACAGTCTCGTCTTTTAGTTACCTACGAAGAATTTCTTTCATTACTTGATCAAGGGATGGTTTTTGAAGGTGTGGACAATGATCCAAAGTCGGATTCCAACTGCATTGTTGCAGATAGGGAAGACATTCATTATACGGAACTTTCTCAAAAATGCTACGCAGTTTCTCCAGATATGATTGATCGACTGGGAGATTACTTTTGCGGGAATTTATTCGCTGATTCTTTGGATGATGAATGTGCTTGTATGTAGAATCATGATTTTGATTCAAGAGAACCAACTACACATAGAAGAATATACCTTTTCAATTCATAAGATAATTTCAAAAAGAGATTGGATGATTGAATCAATGGATAAGAGAAAAAGAATGGTGGAGATTGCAGAAGATACTTTGTCGATTCTGGAGCAAGGGTATTATATAAATCAGAGGGCTGAACGAGTTGAAATTGAACTGCTTTTGAACAATGCAATTCAAAACTCTGTATTGTATCGACCTGACGATGAATCGAAAATTGAATTCGATATAAGTATGAGGGAGGCTTTTTCTCCTAAATACAATACAACCATTGAAGTAACGGATGAGACATCGTTGGAAGCCATGAAGCGGCTTTCTCAAGAAGGGTATGGACAAGTCGCTTGCCTAAACTTCGCCTCAGCCATAACGCCAGGAGGTGGGTTTAAAAGAGGTTCATCAGCTCAAGAAGAGAGCATTGCAAGGTCGTCAGGTTTATTCTCTTGCATATCACAGATGCAGGAAATGTATGATCATAATCGTCAACTTCATTCAGGATTTTATTCGGACTATATGATCTTTTCACCCGATATTCCCATTGTAAAAGATGATGAGGGAGCGTTATGGGATGAACCCTACTTGATATCATTTATAACAGCTCCAGCCGTAAATGCTGCCGTTATAAAAGATAAGGCATGGAACGAAAGACATATGATTCTTGATGTGATGAAGCTAAGGATTGAAAAGATCTTATCAATTGCAATTTTACATCAACAGGAAGTATTGGTGTTAGGGGCATTTGGTTGTGGAGTATTTAAAAACGAGCCAAGTGATGTAGCAAACTTATTTAAAAAAGTTTTAGATGAAACACGTTTTAGAAGTGCTTTTAAGAAAATCGTATTTGCTGTTTTTGATCCCACACCGACAAAGGAAAACTTAACACCCTTTCAAATGGCTTTTCCTGTTGAGGTCAAAAATGGTAGTCTGTAAAAGTAAAAGAGTCACCTATACGATTAGGTGACTCTTTTTTTATGATTTTGTTTATTCTTACAGTTGGCTGTGGAGAAGCTTGCGAATGTCGCTCAGCGATTCATCCCGAACCAATACGCCGTCAACAAACATATCTTCCAAAAGATCTACTTTGGCGTAGCTTGCATGTTCTTCTATGTTTAGCCCATCAATGTACTCCAGTGTTCCATCTTTCTCGACAACAACGGTCATTCCCTTGAGGGATTTTTTCATCCCGTTATCGGTTTTTGGATCTTTGAAAATTTGATGTTCAACCCCATTGATGATAACATGTGTGGCTTTGACCGCAAAGCCAAAGGTATCACGAGTGTTATATTGGTACGTATAGGATCCAATGCCAAGGACAACATTGCTTGATGCAAAGCCTTTTTCCATTAAACCATGAAGGATCGTTTCTGCTCGTTCAAGTGTAATGGAATCTCCGTATATCGCTCCAATGTGAGGATCAAGAACTTTAAATCCTTTTTGATTTGTAGTCCCGCCAAAGGTGTCCCAAAGACATTCAATCAAGCCTTTACGTTCGTGTTCTGTTTTAGCGTTAGGATCACCCACCAGAATAAGAACCGGATTGCCCGAATCGGGACGAATCACAACTTTCCCATCACGCTCCATGATCTTGGGTTTAAGGGACGGATAGACGGTCTTCACCAAATGCCAGAAATCCCATGTATCACTTACGATCGAAGTGATTCCTGTAGGGTGAACCTTAGAAATCAAGCGGTTAATGACTGCTCGCTCATCACGACCATTTGCACACATAACAGAATGCTCGGTAGCTTTTACAGATGTCCCGACAATTTCTTTGGCGATGTCTGCTTGATAGTATTGCATTAAGTGCAGGATGGCTAAAACGGTATCTGTGCCTTTAAATGAGAGCAGATGTCCTGCCCCGCCAGCCTTAGACGCATCCAGTCCTGACATACCCCGCATCGAAAAATCATGACCTTGGAAAGGTACGTGTTCGCGATCATCACAGGTCAGATCCGCATATTTTGTAAAGATTCGGAGGTATTCAAACGCAATTGTCGCATCCGTTGCGGGTAACCAATTTTGATTTGAGAACAAGGTTTCAACATAATTGGTCAGCCAGAAGAATTTCTTCTGTGTATTTTGAATCGTGACCATTGGAACCTTAATAGGAACGAGTGTGCCTTCTTTTACTGCTTTAATTTTAAGGGGCAGATAACCGAGATCATGAAGATCTGCAATATGAGAAGCATCAACTTTCCGTATTTCTTCCTCAATTTTCGCGGGAAGTACCTTCAAGATGTTGCCAGGGTTGATCAAAGTAAAGTAGATTGTATATTGATAGTCAAAAACAACATCCTCTTTACGCTGAGCAAAGAACATCACATTAAAATAATCGATGAGGTATTCTTTGACAAATGCCTGCACACCGAATGCAACAACTTTGGTAATCCCTTCTTTGCGACTCGATCGTGGAATCCAAGTCGAGTAAACCATTTCTGTTCCTTCAGGATACTGCACCCGATGAGCATCTTTATAAAAATCAATAAGCAATGCAGGGTTAAGAAACATGTTGTAGCGAGCTTGATATAGTGGATTATTGATTACTGGTAAAATAGTCATTTGAATGACATCTCCTTTAGCATGTGTTTTTTGGGTATTTAACTTTCGAGGTGAAAATAGTGGGATTAGCCACTAAAAATAATCCATCTCAAAAATGTCTGTAAGTGTGGTTAATCTTTGTAGTGCGTCACATTTACCTCACGTAGTTAACGAATTCTTCGCCTCTACTGCAAAACTCTCTGACCATGGAGCAGACCAATCCGAAGGACATTCCCGAATGACCTTGACTCTCAATTTCCTTTTTCGCATCGTCAAGGCTTCCGTTGTTATTTAGTATCTTTGCAATCTCTAAACAGCACCCAAGTTCCATTCCCTGATACAGATCACCCAACCTAATTGGGACAATTCTATCCCAATATTCCCATTTATCCTCGTCGAGAATTTCTCTGCCTTTTGCTTTCCATTCTTCGCAAAAAGAAGGGATACTCTCCTGATGTTTGGCTCTTTTGCTTTCCTCGATTTTTTTTCGTTGAAAGTCATCGAATTCGGATTTAGTTTTTCCAGTGATTGCTTTATACGCTCCGTCCATCGTAACTGTATCCGAGTACAGAGTAGTGCCGTTAAAATCACCGCAGACCAGTATGCCTTTTACCTTGAAGTCCAATAGTTGGTTAACTGCTTTTTCAATCGTATTACCCGCCAAAAACTCAATTTTTGAATATTTCGTGTTCATACTAAGTCTCCTTTTCTTGTTTCACAATATCAGTCTTTTCTTCACCTTCAAAGTTCAAGAAGGTTTTGTATTGTTACACCATAAATTTGTGTGAATTTCACCCTTAAAGTTCAATATCCTGTTTTTTTTACTGTTTCGTTTGATTAGAAGTGGTGTATAATCTCTAAATTTTTATGTTTCGATTCATTTAGCATTGTGTTCGTCGTGAACACTTTTTGAATGAGTCCAGAATCAAGAAGACCCTTTTGGTAAATAGATTCTTCGCAATGAGTCACAAGGAGATACACCTCAAATGCACCCTTTTCACGCAATTTTTCAGATCCCCAAGAGAAAGTTCCCCCGAAGGAACAAAGGTCGTCAATGATAAGAACTTTGTAATCTTTCCGATCTACGTCTCCAACAATCTCGAGCTTTTCGAGTTTTCCTGTTTCGAAGTCTCTGGATTTGTGTCCAACAAGTTGTTTAAATCCTTTTAATTCCTTGCCTTTACCATAGCGTTTTGCTGCTCCAGCATCGGGAAAATAGATATAGTCTTTATTTGGATCGAATTCGATCAATTTTAATACCTTTTTCAGTAGCGTGAGTGTGGGATAAAGTATCCGAGAACGATCGACCAAGGCAGGCGTAACATCAGAATGTGGCTCAATAATCGTTACGGAGTCAAATTTCATTTGATTGATAAAACGCGCAACCGATTTTAGCGTAAAGACAGAATTCCCTTCTTGGCGATCCATGCGACTATAGGGCATGTAGGTAATCAATAGAGATGCAGAAAGACCAAGCTCATCCATAAATTCTTTGACAAACAAGAGTTTGATGAGGTCGCCATCATCTTCAAATTTGAGAGTTAAATCTACCCTAAGGTTGCCAACAGACCGCAAAAGCCCAGCAATTTGACTCCCATCAACTTTGGTTTCACCGTTTGGGAATGTAGTGAAGTGGACGGGAATTCCATTCATAAGAATCATGTTTTTCAACTCCTGTTTTAAAATAAATTCTAATTTAATTATAGGCTAAATTATGGTTTTAATGACTATAGTCAATAATATCATATGAAAACTTCTTTGCAAACAGACTTTAAGTCGTTTCCTAACTTACAAGCGTTGCTCGTTGTTATTGAACTGTAAAGCCGAATATTTTTGAAAGTTGGATTCTACAATGAAATAAGATGTATAGAAGCGCTGAGCGATCGGCGTTTTTTTATTTTCATAAATGAACAGAGAAAGAGGGTTGTCCATTGTCAGTAATTATTAAAAACACAGCCATTTATCATCCAAAGCAGCAAGTGGGGAACGAAGAGTTGGTGAATGAATTTAAAGAATATGGTAAGGATATTGATCACTTTTTAAAAACGATTGGCAGGAAGAATCGTTACCTGGATCATACGGGAGAAGAAACATCGGTAACGATGGCGATTCATGCTACCATAGCTTTGTTAGAAAAGGAGAATTTAAGGGGGGAAGATGTGGACATTATCGTTTTTTCATCTGGTACTCCTGAATATACCATTCCAGCAAATGCAATGTTTGTTCACCACGCTATTGGAGGAAAAGCGCATTGTACGGTTTATGATATGAATGCAAACTGCGTTGGCATGGTTGTAGCTATAGAGCAGGTTATTCGTTCGATGCAGGGAAATCGGAAGATGAAGCGTGCCATCATTGTGGGGTCAGAGCGGATGGCGCAATATTCAAAGAAAACGGATGAGATCAATCGAGGAGTTTACGGTGACGGTGCTTGCGCTGTGTTGCTGGAATCCATTGATGATGAGGCGCGAGGATTTATAGACTCCTTTTACCACACAGATACAAGCGTTGCCGACCAACTACTATTTCCCGCTAAAGGATTGTCTGAAGCTATCAAAGGGGAGAGGTTGCTTGAGGAACATCTCATTTTTATGGTTCCTGGTTATCAAGCACTCCGTCTTGCGCCAGAGACGAAAGAGCTTATTGAAGACATGCTGATCCGAAATGATGTCACGAAGACAGATGTGCGAAGATATTTTTTTTCACAAGTCAGTGTTAAAGGCGGGACTTTGTTCAGCCAATTGCTGGGGGAAGACGTTGATAAATTCGTATACATCGGAGACGAATTCGGATATACAGGTACAAGCAGCCCATTGTTTGCGTTAAATCATGCATTTGAAAACAACTTATTGAATAAAGGAGATGCATTCGTTCTTTGGTCTGTGGGAGCAGGTCAAACATCGTGTGGCACATTGTTCAGACGATAATATTTTAATATTGACTATAGTCAATAAAATGTGTATAATTATCTTATGCTTGATTCAATTACCATATAGGGTGTTATAACTTATAAGTTTGGCACCCCTCATACCGCTCCCTGCTCCTTAAATGACGAATGTGCCTAATTGGAGAGATGCAAAATGGGGAAAAACTTGGAACAGGTCTTGAAAACCATATCGTTCACGGCACATGGCGATTGTACCGCGAAGTTCCAAGCAAGTCGGAGTTAGCGTTCATCCCTCATGAGGGTAAGCAACCCAGCGGTTAAACGACTTGCGATCTATCATCTGTTTAATAGGTGGTGATGAAAATAGATAAATTCTTTTTCATGGTTATCGTGCCAATTGGGATGTTATTGTTATGTATTCTTTCGTTCTTAATGTGTAGCTCTTATACTTATGAGTCTGATGAATATCCAGAGGTAACAAAAACTCAAGTTGAAAGTGTACGCGTGGGAATGGAAAAAGCAAAAGTAGATAAGAAGCTTGGGCCTGGAAACGAAGACTTCATCGAAGATGAAGATGGAAGAAAGTATACTTCATGGTATCAATCTATTCATAATGATGTTTTTAAGTTAGTTTACATTGAATATGATGTGAATAATAAAGTGAAATTTATTCTCTATTAAAAAATAATCGGAATAAATACTTTATTTCATAACTATAATACAAATCTAAATATCACCTAATATATGTGATAATATAAAGCCTCGTGGGGTGCAGTTAAGACTACATTACAAATACCAAGGTTATCGGGTGGTGATCACAGTGATTCCATCCAATGTCTTAATACATTTTCCCTACTTGGTGGATTGAGCCAACACAAGCATATGAGGTGCTGAAAAGACTACATTACACTATTTGAGATATTGTTAGCCGTCCGGCAGATGTCTTTTCCTATTTCCTTACATGACCTGGCTTAACCGAAAAGCGAGAGGAGTTTTAGCTCCTCTTTTTAATTTCTCTTTTTTAGGTAAGAGCTCCCATAGGCTTTAAAGACCAAAATCCTTATACATAACCTCTAAAACCATTCTTGATGGTGATGAGGTACATTACAACACTATGAGGGGGATGATATAGATGGGAAGAATAAATAAGATTCAACAAATGGCAGGGGATAAAACGAACACCTATGAAGGTGGAGTCGCCTATCACTTGTCATTCAAAGAACGATTAGCAGAGTTTTTTAGCTTGGGGCTGCTTAACGGAAATTTTTATCAAAGCGAAGAGCAAGTTCTTAAAAATGCAAAGGATCTCTTTGAAAGAGCTCTGGGGGAATGTCCAGAGTTTGCCACAAAAGCTGCGATCTATGGAAACCATGTAAACAGCCTGAAACTTGTTCCGACGATATGGCTTGTATATCTGTCAACATTGGATGACAAGCATTTGTTTAAAACCGCTTTCCCTCGAATTATAAGAAATCCGAAGATGCTCCATGACTTTATGGAAATTGCTCGTAAAGGGGGTATTCGTCAAGGTTTGGGTCGTAACACGAAGAAAGTGATGAACGAATGGTTGATTAATCATTTAAATGAATATCAAGTGTCCCGTAATAAAGGGAAACTGGAGAATATTATAAAAGTCACACGTCCATATTCCCAAGATGAAACCTTTCAAAATTACATGAAATATATTTCTAAGGGTGAGCTCACGTTCCCGAGAGCGGCTGCGCTCAAGGAAGTCATTAATTTCATGGAAAAGGGTGAGCTTAATGAGACGACTTTTGTGCTTATCGAAAACAACCGTCTACAGTTGGAAGAATTGAAGCATGCAACCCAAAATCTAACGAAAGAAGATAAGGGAAAGTTGTATGAAGTCATGTATAAAGGGCTTAATTATACAGCTTTGATGTTAAATTTGGTTGCCTTGGAGCGTGTTTATGCCACTCGTACTCATGTGGAAGTGAAATGTATTCATAAGGATGGACAGTTTCAGCAACTAAAACAAACCATAGTGGATGAAACAGATATTCCACCATATGTGTTGGATATGATTGCTGCACGCATTAGAGACGTTGAGTTGTATCGTAAATCCAACATGTTGCCATTTGCATTACTCAATGCCGAAAAAATGGTCACTACGCCAGAGTTTAAACGAGCGATTGGTGATATGTTGCGTAATGTTGCTCATGATGTCTTTAAAATCGACGAATCTATCGACTTATTGGTAGGTGTCGATACGTCTGCTTCGATGAGTGGTTGTATGGTAACCGATACGGGTTCCTTGTCTGCCATGGATATCGCTTCTATTTTTGGAGCTATGATAAAGAAGTCTCATGCGAAGACGAATGTTCATGCGGTAGCTTCTCGTATTCAACAGGTAAATCTTGCAAAGCAAGATGATGTGTTTGATATGGCTCGCCAGATTGAACAAGCTCAGGTTGGATATGGAACCTATTTTGAGCAATTGATGCAAGTTTACCATGGGGAAAAGTATGTCATTCTGTTAACGGATAACAATGCGGCAGATCAATTGGAAAAACGTTGGCTGGAAGCGAAAAAACCAGCAGGCGCTAAACTTATTGTGTGGCAACTTGTTCCGTATGGAATTAAAATTTCAAAAAATCCTTCTATTGTCCAAATTGCTGGCTATTCCGATCGCATTCTTGGTTTAGTGAAAAACATCATAGAAGGAAAGAGCGGACAAGTTGAAGAAGTTGAAAAAATGAATATTTTCACCAACGAACAAGCAAAAGCTGAAATGGTTAAACCTGCGGCTTGATGGAAGTGGTTATAAATGTGTTAAGCCAAACGTAGTATATGAAGTGTTTGCAAGCATGCACAAACACTATAAAAGTACAGGTTATTCCCCCATAACCTGTAAAATTACTCCTTTGTTTTTTAAGTCTCAATTATTCCCCCAATAAAAGAGCTTATGAACATGGAGGAGGGTGTGGATCATTTTAAGGGCAAGATGTTGTGGGGACAACCATTGCCAATAGGATGACCTGTGCCAACCATTGCTTATCCCCCATAAGTAATGGAAGAAAATAAAGAATAAAATTAAAGGGTTTCTCCAGATCTGGAGAAACCCTTTTCTATAAGGAGGTATGAAGGCATGCAAAAAATTGGAGAAATACACAGAGGAAATACAAGTATCTGGTGCGGAGTTGGGATCGCATTAACCATAACGGTTATTTCGTTATGGCTTTCCATATGGACTTTAGACTTAAATCTCTCTGTGTATTTGCAAAAAGATAAGATTTGGGAAGTGTTATTGGTTTTACCGACAATGTTAATCGCTTTTGTTATCCACGAATGTATTCATATTGCATTCTTTAAACTCTTTGGAAAGGGAAAAGCAAGAATGAAAGTAAGTCGTGAAAAATCTGTAGGAGCAGTGGTTATGCACCAGGTCAATGAAGAGGTTTTTTATAAACGTTGGGAAATGATCACCATTCTTCTGTCTCCACTCATTTTGTTGTCCCTATTCTTCTTCGGTTTGCATTTATATATATCTATGCCCTTTTTAATCGTTGTTAATATTGTATTGAATGCGATAGGAAGCTCGGTTGATGTGTATGCTTCCTTGAAGTTGTTATTTAAAGGTCATCAAAAAATTGTAGTTAATTTTGATTCCAGTATGATCAAAATGAATGTATATAGTTTAAACGGAAAGCTGTAGCGATCTTGCATAAGATCGTTTTTTCCATTTATTTTTTACATATATCTATTGACTATAGTGTATTAAAAATGTAAAGTTGACTATATAGAAAAGAGTATACAATTTGATTACTAATCATATGAAAAGAGGAATGCAGTGATGAGTTTTTTGAAGAATTTGTTTGGTAATAAGAATAGCCAGGCTGACAATGGTGTCCAGGCAACACAAACGTTGAATCTGTCGAAAGATGAAGCTGTGCAGGTGCTGAACCTTCGAAAAGATACGTTTGAGCTGGTTCTTACGAAAAATGGTTATTCGGGAGGTCCTGCAAGAGTTGGAATCGTGCTGGATCAGTCAGGCTCGATGAGTTCGTTATATAGAAACGGGACGGTTCAATCGGTAGTGGAACGATTACTACCTGTTGCCCTTCGTTTAGATGACAATGGTGAGCTGGATGTGTGGTTGTTTGCTGATCGGAGTAAACGTCTAAATCCGGTGTCCGACCGTGATTTTTACCAATATGTAGATCGTGAGATTATGAGTAAACGTGAAAATCAAATTTGGGGAGGAACTTCTTACGCACCTGTTATGCGCGATGTATATCAAAAGTATGTTGTTGAAGAGCCCTCGAATGTGCCAACCTTCATTACATTTATCACGGATGGAAACAACAGCGATGAAGCTGCAACCGTGAAATTAATGAAGGAATTGTCTAACCACGGAATCTTCTGGCAGTTTATTGGTATCGGACATGAGCAGTTTTCATTTCTTCAAAAACTCGATGAACTTACGGGGCGTGTCATTGATAACGCAAATTTCTTCAAGTTGAATGATATTAACCAAATTTCGGATGAAGAATTGTATTCTCGATTGATGAATGAATATCCAGATTGGGAACGCATCGCCCGTCAACAAGGCATTTTGCGTTAAGTATTTTTCAGAATGAGTAAGAGATTGATTGTTTATCTCGCTGCGATTCTGATGATGGTCGGCGTTGTGTACGGGGGAGTTCCTTATTTGAAAGGAATTGCCCCATCTAACCAAGGGATCAAAAATCAGATACATGTTATGAATGGAATTTACAATGCAGACGTAAAACCTGTGAAAATCGGAAAATATACTTCTATATCTATAGAAATTCTAAACAAGAATGAACGTGATTTTGTAAATACTGTAAAGCGTGACCGAGGTGTTTTTCAAAAAGATGATATCGTCATTCTTTCCATGGGAAAGCAATCTACGGATCAAAAAATCTCCTTTGTTCATCAAGAGACACGATCAAATGAAGTTCGCATCTATGTCAATGTAGAAGAAAGACACAATCCTCCGACCCCAAAATCCTATACACCGTATTTGCTTGGCAAGATTTCTGTTCCTGCTTCCATACCACTTAGCTTTATTGATCAAGACACGGGAAATCTGCTCTATTAAGTTCATTGATATACAAAATTGTGGCGGTCAACGTAATGTTGATCGCTTTTCTATTGGATGAGTCTCTCGTGCATATAATACAAAATCACAGAACAGAAGGAGTGCTTTAGTATGGCATTTTTTTGCGTGTAAGCAAGAAGAATTGGTATTCGCCAGTTCATCAATGGAGCAGTTGATAGATTTATGCGGGGCTTAGATTAAGACTTTTCGGGAGGATCTTAAAAGATGAGAGACGTAGATATGGATAGATTGATTATTGTTGATGTGCTGCAAATGGAAGACCTTATGGTTGTAGGTGAAGATTTTATAGGACTGAAAGAACCTTCTGGAGAGGTTCGTGCATTCAAACCTTCGCAATCCATGGATGATGCTATGGAAGCGGCTAAATTCGTTCATTTATTTGAGGATGGGTATATTCTTCATTATATTAAGGGGGCTTTTACACAAAGATGGGTTTGGCAGATATCCAGTGTTACTGAAGATGGTATCCAGGGATTCACCTCCGGGGATACACCAGCATTAGCCATTTGCATGGCTTGTCTGCTTAAAAGTGGATTAAAGAAGTAACGGTCTAATAATCTTTAAAGAATGGATGGAAAAAGGATGAAAGTAGATCGGAACAAGGTATATAAATCTACTTCTGAGGATAAAGAGGTAGCACGTGAAAGATTAAAGCGGAGGTTGCAACCGGCTTGCTCGGAGGAAGAGTATTATGAGTATATCGCCGAGCAATATGACCGTTTTTGGGATGTTAGAAGGAAAGCTACAGAAGTTTGGCAATAAATACATGAGAGTTACGAAGGGGTCGGTGACATTACCAATCCCTGTTTTTTTGTTATAAAGCTGTTTTAGTGGAACTTATACGTGTTCGCAATTGAAAGATGTGTTTATTTAAATGTCTGTTGTTGAGATGTCTCCTTTTGAGAGAATTAATTATATTGGATTCGATATGAAGCTGTGATATAATCACTTTTATAGACTATAGGCAATAAAATATAAATATTGACAGAGTACATAAAGAGGGGAGGGATAGTAGGCATGCAGGCATTGTCTGACATCTTGGATACAACCGGGTTATTCTACTACATGACGATGAAAGATTATGAACGCAGTGAACGGAAACAAAGAAAGTACAAGCCTCAACTGGTAAGGCGCGTTTTTCCGACGGAGAAAGCTCGACTGGTTCAAAATGGGAGCGCGCTTTATACGTGCTTGTTTGATTTCAAAGTGCTCCGAAGATATGTAGATAAAACACTCAGGATCGAATCCTATGAAGAGTTATTTAGATTTCTATCGCAATTGCCGTTTCACGAATGCATGAATCCTGCTATTACTCTCGACACTTACTTTCCCTGTAAATATATTTTTGGAAATTATGCTTGGATTACACAAGACTCCAATGGTCATTATCGATATTTCTCAAAAAAGAAATCTGGTGATGTGGTTAGTTTTGATTTACTGGATTTGATTGAAATTGCCTATGGCATTCCCACCATGGAAGCCGTTGAAAAGGCAACAGAGATTTTTTCGATTCGATTTATGGAAGAAGTGTGGAAAAAAGAACAAAAAGAAAAATATATTCGAAACTATCAGTTTATCCAGTCGGAGATTCAAGACGAAAATCAATATCCAATGCTGTATCGCTATCTTCGTGAATTTGCTCCTCTATTGGAAGCATTAAATGCATTAGCGACGTTGCACATACACAAAAAAGAGTATTCATATAAAAATCACAACTCTTTTTTTGCCTCCAGTTCCCATATCACAAATGTGATGGGTATGTATACCTCATCTAAAATTGCGAAGCTTTTAAATGTATTTGCTGTTTTAGGTTTGATTGAAAAGGTACCAACGTCTGAACTTCATCCATTATTTTTAAAAGAATCTTTGAAAATATCGGAGCAAAGATGTCTGGGAAATACTGTGAGTTTTTATATCGTTCATTCCTTTGAACAAGTGGCTGAGGAAGCAGAACGAAGAGCTGCTCTTCTAAACCAGAATGGAATTAGGTATTCGAATATCAGCAAAACGGTTCTTTCCAAAGTTTTCGGTCTTGAGTTTGCTGAATCGATTTATGTGCAAACCATTCAAAAAAATAAAAAAAAGCAAGCAAAGCGCCTCGAAGTTGTGCAACACCAATTGGAAATAAACTTTTTGGAAAAAGCGCGCCGAGCGTCTGTTGTTACGAAGAGTAATGTGTTGGAACAAGAAGTTGGGGAGTTAACCGAGAAACAAAAAAAACATCATCTGAATCAAATTTGGACGTACCTCATGGAGAAATACCATTGCGAATATATCAAACCTACGTCTCAAATGAAAAAAGAGTTTGCATTAAGTACATCCGAGTACATCGCAATCCCGAAAGATCGATCTTTATTGTAACAACCTATAAAGGGAGGTGCTGAAAAATACTACTTCATCACAAGGTAATTGGTCATTCGAAGTCCCGAGAGTGGATAGTTATGATTCATGGGATCGGTGGCAGTTCTTCAATTTGGTTTAAGCAAATTCGAGAGTTGCGCAAGGAATTTAATTTAATACTGATTGATTTGCCTGGTCACGGAGGGAATGAACAAGGAATATGTGACGATGATGATCGTTCGTTATTTCGAATTGCCAGACAAATATTAATGGTGCTGGATCGCCGTCAAATCCATGCAGCCCATTTTGTAGGGATATCACTGGGTACCATTATTATTCAAGCGGTACAGGAGCTGTCTCCAGAGAGGGTAAAAACAATGATTTTGGGAGGGGCAGTTGAACGAATATATAAGCCTTTACTAACGTTCTTAAAACTCATGGAATGGATTGAATTTTTGGTTCCTTATATGTGGCTATATCGGATGGCAGCATACCTGTTGATGCCAAGGAAGCGACATGCGGAAGCCAGGCGGGTTTTTATCCATGAAGCTGTTCAATTGGGTCAAAAGGAGTTTTTTTGTTGGTATAACCTGCTTTGTCGTGAGCTCAATCCCTTTTTCGAAAGAAAGCGAATATATGATGAAACGCCCACGTTATACATCATGGGTGGCGAGGACTTTATGTTCTTGCCTACGATTAAAACCCGTTTTTATCACCTGAAAAATAGCCAACTTTATATCATCCATAAGTGTGGACATGTTTGCAATATTGAAAGGGAAAAGGTATTTAATCATCGCTGTATCGATTTTATACGCTCAAATGATATGTATTCAAGCACAGCAAATTAGAAATTAAAACACAAAAAAGGAGGTAACAGGCAATGGGAATGTCAGAACAATTAGATGATTCTGTATCTGTATTTGACTATGTATGGTATTCTTTTCTGTTGGGGCTTTGCTTTTTTATGCCTGCGTTTTTAATTTTCATAATGGATACCATAATGGATGTCCCTGCAACGGAAAACCACATTTTAAATGACTTCTTGCAACTTAGCTATCACGTAGTTATAGGATTTCAATTCGAATTCATTGTAAGAAAATTATCGCTATTTTGGGTTGTATTTGCAGGTATTGGCGTGATGCTTAAACTGTTTTCATCTGTTCGTTTGATAGATAAGACCCAATCCTTTATGAGAGGGATATTGATCACCTTTGCAACTTCCTTTGGGATTTTTGTAGGTGTTGCTATAATTGCTCATTGGAGTAGTTCGATTGAAAACTATCTTTATCCTTTTTTTATCAATAATTTTAAAGATATCTTCGACTTCATTTATCCAAAAGAAATGAACGAAAGAAGTTATTTAATCATTTTTGAGAATCTGACAGTGTTTAATGTGGTTCATAAAGGTTTATGCGCTATCCTCATTGCTGGATTCGGTTTAACTAAAACTTTTCGTTTTATTAATTTGATCATATATTCCGTTTTATTTCCAATATGGTATGCATCACGATTTGAAAAAGGTTCCGTCTTATGGGGGAAGTTTATTCTTGAGGGAATGAAACTTATCGTGGATACGATCGTCGGAATGGGGCTATTGATCTATTCTGTTTTAACTCATATGAATGATGGAAGTCTACTCGGGAATTTACTTATCGGCTTGGGGTTTTTAGCCATTGTAAGCATGGTCATGGTCTTCCTCAAGAAGAACACACCTAAACTATTACAGAACAACAACAGAAGATATGTAGCAGCTTAAAAGGTCGGCTATAGATATACCTAATAATAAAACTTATTACACTGATGGGAGATCGTTAATATGGATTTGAAAACATTAAATGTATTAAGACGTTTAAACAGATATGCTTCCCCTATAAAAGAAAAGCGTATTCAAGAAGAGGTGCTACGTGACTGTAGAGAAAAACGGGTTGGATTAACCAGGGAAGAAATTATAGGACAAGGTTTAAATATCTATGAAAAACGAGGAGTAAAAATCTCAACGGTTATAGATGAGGCGATACATGAGGATTTAGTTCGTGTTTATTCTTTCAGAGAAAACAGTCGAGAGATCATGATTACCCCAAAGGGGATTGAATCCATGATGAAGACTTACACAAGCGATTTTTGGAGTGATTTTCTTTCGTTTGAAAACGAATTGCGAAACAAAACAGAAGAGCTCAGCGAGTTGCCTTTAAAAAGGATGCTTGTAGCGAGTTTGTATTGGCAGGGGAAAACGGTTGAATATATTTGCCAGCATTATTTTAAAATGAATCATTATCATAAGAGTATACTGGGATATCATGAATATCTGCTACATCATTTTGGATATGAGTCCATTAAAGATAAACAGATCTTTCACTTTCAGCCTAAGCTATTTCTTCCAAAGAGGTGGATGAATGAAAGGGTTACACTTGAAATGGAAGGGATTGATACCCCAGAGCAGATGATTCTGATGAAACCATATCCGAATAAGCGTTATGTTGTAGCAGGGTGCAAGTTTGGCAAAGAAAAAACATCCGCTGGTTTTTATCCTATAATTTCTGATAGGGATTCCTTTCCCGAAAAGCTTGATGTTACCCTGAGATGGACGGTTGGAGATAAGATGACTGTCGTTCATCACTTATTAATTGAGTTTAAAACATTAGGACATGACGGAAATTTGTTTTCAAGTGAGCAGCGTATCTCTCGAAACTCTAATGTGGACTCATTTAACTTAACCACGTTCACGGAACAAGACGAACAGTTATGTAGAGGGCGCAAACAGAGGTATTTCACTTTATTCACCTTAGAAAATAGAAATAGAGAGTATATCATTCAAGAAAAAGTGACTCTAACCAACTTTCCGATGCATTTACATGCTACATTCCATGCAGATCGTCATTTTCAGCAATGGTTGGAAAAGAAAGAGATTGTCTAAAAAAAAGAAGCCCCTTAATGTGTATTTGGCACAGGGGTCTTCTGTTTATTTGTCGATAAAGTTACTCTTATAGTTATGCCTTTACGCTTAGATCAAATAAAATAG
Source organism: Paenibacillus sp. 1182 (assembly GCF_017833915.1). Taxonomy (NCBI): domain Bacteria; kingdom Bacillati; phylum Bacillota; class Bacilli; order Caryophanales; family Paenibacillaceae; genus Paenibacillus; species Paenibacillus sp. 1182. The sequence goes on from NZ_JAFICR010000004.1 coordinate 161,914, forward strand.
AAAGTAAGCCTTCTAAATTGAATCAAGCATTACTTTGAACTCAATATTATCCACAAACATTTTTGCTTCCTTAGAAAGCATTCCATATGGAATGAAGTTCCCGATTGGTTCGCTGGAAATTCCATCGTTAATGTATTGCTTCAACGTAAGGAATATCTGTCTTCCATCAGCTATAACTCCATTATTGATAGCAATTTGAATGCCATCAGTATTTCCAGTATTGATAATTGGCACAATAAAATTCAGCTTATGAAGAAGTTCCCATTCGATAAATTGATTAGCGTCGGTTCTTGTTTCAAGATTCATCTTGACTAACTCAATAAACTTGACTTTCTTTTCTTCCATTTTCGCCACCCCATTCTCAATAAAAAAGTAAACTTCAATGTTTACAAACTATTGTTATGGTTAAGTGATAGTTAGCTATTACTCAAATCTATGCCTCCCCTGCTTGATAAATGAATCCTTTCATCAACCTATTGAGTGTACTTCGTGAATTTTCCACACCACACAAACTCGTTATCATGTAATGAGAGCGTTTCTTTAATTTGCCCACTACACTCCCACCCATCAGACTCCATGTACTCTACGTGTTCATCACGCTCTTCTCTGCTGTCATAATGATACGTAACATTGGTATATTCCACTACTTTCTTCATCATTTCATCTCCTTATGAAATAATCTTTTTATTGAAATTAGTATTTAATTCCTTGTCTTTTGCTCTCTACGATTTGTTCATCAACCAAATCGTAGAATATACTTTTTTCCCACTCTTCATAGAAGTACTCAAGATGGGTCGCTTAAGTCGAAAAACATAGATTCTGTAGTAATTACTTGTTATACATAAGTGAGATAATCATCATACCCATAATTATATCATATATACATATCAAATCTTCAGGAACTATCGTCGCTGTTTTAAATATATCCTATAAATGTTTATTTAATTGTATCCCACAACAGTTTAATACGTTTTTGAACATGATCTTTCCTCGCTGATGCACTCATAGTATATGAACAGTATTCCGTTTTCCGGTATTCATCCTCAGAAAAAAATGCTTTTACCTTTGCTGTGAACACCTTTTTATTCATACCATTTTCTATTGCTTTGTCTGCGACTACGAATACGATCGGTAAGTTTTCAATTTTGGTTGCGTTACGTGAGGTATTAATAATATCATCCATATAATTGATTATGGAATACATTTTTATTTCGTCGACCTGTAAAGGTTCTTTTGAAGAATAGAAATCAAATCTCAACTTCTCTGCATATCCTTCTGATTGATTAAAGTAGAGGTATAAACAAGTTTCTGCATTTCTAATCGAATATTTTTGATAGTTTGGAGAAATTGCTTCACTCTCTTTCAATAAATCATGTAATTTTTTTATCACATGCTTCAATTGATTTCCTCGAATCAAATTGTTTTCATATTTATTCATAATTGGTTTTTCCTCTCAATCAAAATCAAAGTTTAATTCAGTCTTCAGCCCATTCGCCATCAGTATATACAAAAATGTATTCCAAGATCAAACAATTAGATCGTAAGATTTCTTCTTCGTTAGTGAAAGCAATTTTTTCGAATGAAATCAACCTGACGTTCTTTACATATGGTACTGCTTAAAGACTTTATTTACGTGTTTATTGAAATCGGAAAAAAGTCTCCAAATATCCAGGAACTTTTCTTCATTCCATTGGCTTTGGGTGAAGACAACATCTCCCCAAGCAAAACAGTTCTCACTTAAGTCGTGCGAATATTCAAGTTTCCATCCAGCAGCGGCGACATGATCTTGAATTTTGTCCCAATGTGTTTTGAATTCTTAAGTTAATTGGTCAGCAGTTCTTCGTTAATGTACGTTTTGTTTCGAATGTAGTCCGATTTCAGCTCTTCCAGAAGAGTGACGGCTGGAAGCCGAACATGGATGGGTGAGCGCGCATTTTCAGGAAAGAAGAATAAAGCACTGGTATGAAAATTCTCCATGTACAAATCAGCCGCTATTTTTCCATCGCCTGTTTCTTCAACATAGTCGGTTCTATCGGCAACAAATGCTCTAAATAGTGGCGGGATTTTAGCAAACTTCGGATCTTTGTATCTTTGCCAAAGAAGCACACCATTTACGTATATTTCGGCATCTGCTGTCTCAATGTGAATCGTCGTTGTTTTTTGTTTTGTTTCTTCAACTTGTACGATTGTTTCGTTAACTTTGAATTCCCTTTTCATATTAAAAATCCCTCCGTAAAGTGAGTAAGTGAATAAACAACCTTTTGTATTGTAATCTGTTTATTCTATGGAAATCCTTTCATTTTATAATAAATTACAGATCATTGCTTTGATTGGAGAATTAACGCTGATGTCGGGATGAACGAGCCAGACAGGTCTTTAGAGTGAGATCATCAAGACGGTCTCTTCTTTTTAAAGAGAGGAGGCGCTCAGGGATTGAATTAAATCCGTAATAGAGCCCTGCAATACCACCTACAAGTGATGCAATCGTGTCTGCATCTCCACCTTCATTCACAGCCCCGATGACAGCTTCTTCAAAAGTCTCGCTGCGGTAGAGCCAATAGAGTACCCATATTAACGTATGGAACGCGTATCCATTTGGAGGTAATTTAGGGGTTTGTAAAAAAGTATCCTCATAATCCGTGCGCTTGGTTGCTTCCATTATAGCATCCCTAAGCGGAACTTGATCCATGATGAGCATGGCGACTCTATTATAGATCAAGCATGATTGAGTAGAAATTGGATGTAGATGAGTCATTTCGGCTTGTATTGTGGTCAATCGATAGATATCATCCCAAGACTCATAGAGTAATGCGACGGGTAGAGTTCGCATCAATGCTCCATTGCCAGCGGTTTTACCCTTTAACATTAAATGTACTCGTTTAGCAGTACAATTCCAGTTGATACCATGTAAAAGATATGCATAAAACAGGGTTCTTCCGATATGCAAAATCTTAAATCTTTCTTTGTTGAATTCTTTAGTCAAGCCAGTTTCAGGACTGTCCTTCAATAGCCCTCGTAAAACGGCAAATGACAAACGGGTATCGTCTGTACCCGAACCTCTTGTTTTTAGAAAATACGGAATTCCCCAGATCCCACTTTTATAATCTTCAACTTTGCCATAACGTTTTCGGATTCCATTTTTGCTTAATCCTTCGACAGCAGCTCCAAGAGCATCGCCGATTTGTATCCCATATAGGGCACCTTTTATGCTTTGTTCTAAGTTCATAGCATTGCCTCCTTTATTGATGGTCTAAGAGATTATAGTTCGTGAACACCTCGCTAATCGGTGGTAAAGCCTGATCGTGATCTATGATGGGAAAAGACGAACTTCAAATGCATAGAATACGTAGTAGGCAACAAAATAGGAGGAGGGATGAGGTATGATTTTGTCAGGACTTGAAATCAAGAAACGTTTGGGGAATGATATATTAATCTCCGATTTTAGTGAAAAAAGACTTAATCCGAACAGTTATAATGTAAGATTGCATAATCAATTAGTCGTATACGACGAGGAAATTCTCGACATGAAACAAAACCATCACACACGGACGATGATTATTCCAGAGGAAGGATTGGTATTAGAACCAGGCATCTTGTACCTGGGGCGAACGGTAGAACATACAAGCACCGAAAATCTGGTGCCCATGCTGGAGGGTCGATCATCTATAGGGCGATTGGGTTGCTATATTCACGTTACGGCGGGTTTCGGAGATGTTGGTTTTAATGGGTTTTGGACTTTGGAGATTTCCGTGATTCAACCTCTTCGAATCTATCCGAATGTGGAAATTGGTCAGATATTCTACCATACAATAGAGGGAGAATTCGAGAAATATAAAGAGGGGAAATATCAGAACAATCAAGGTATTCAAAGTAGCCAGTTGTTCAAAGATTTTGAGAAGTAAATTAAAGGTTTATAACGCCTTTTGGATTACTATAGCGAGCCAATACTAAAGGTTCGCTTCGCGTGTACTATCGTATTTTTAAGTATAGCAAAATGACAAAAACGAGGTTCTTCCCATAGGAATGTGCCTCGTTTTTGTTTATTTCAAAACCTTTACTACCAGCTCATTTGTATTGACGCTGAGTTTTTTCTTTAACTCATCACTTATTTTAAACGAAATGCGTTCTCCTGGTTTTAAGTCTTTATAGGAGTAGGTCAGGATCGTTTTACCATCTTCATCTTTGGTTTGAGGCGAAGCGGACGTAGATACTGCATCCTCCAGATCTGTAGGAATTTTTCCTTTTACACTTTCACTTTCAGGCAAAACTGAAAATTTGACTCGGTCTTCGGTAAAGACAATATCAAATGCGGTTTCTCTGATTTCAAGGATGCCGCTTTGTGGAAATTGAATATTATTTATGGTGACCGCATAATGATATTCCTTATTGATTAACTCTTGAACTTTATCTGAAGGTAATATCAAGATCATGTCTTTAGCATACTGCTTATAGTAATCGACTTCTTGACTCATAGCCTCCATTTTTCGATTTTGTTCATCTACATAGGCTTGTACCTTTTGCGCATCTGTGATTTTTAATTCTCCCTTGGCAGGTTGTTTTTCAAAATCTTTTTGCATGGACTGTTCCTGTTGTTTCGGAGGAGCTACCTCCTGTGTTTGTTTTTCAGTGTCCGATGGAGAACACCCCGTAAGGAATAGTACACCTGCCAACAAGGTGAAAGATGTTATTTTATAGATTGTATTCAAACATTTCACTCCTTTCGAATCTGCATTTCTATATGATATGCAGTGATCATTAAAATTGACTATAAATTATGTTTTATATATAATGGACTATAGGCAAAAGAAATGTCTTTTTTAGCGTTACAAATCTATTTTATTGCATAGAAGATAACCTATTACGATTTAAGGGGGTTATCTTGATTGAAGCAATATCATGATTTGTGTAAAACGGTATTAAAAAAAGCGAACATCCAGGGACATTTAAATGAAAAAGATATTCAAGTACGTAAAGATCGTACGGGGACTGGGACGATTGGAGTCTTTGGGTATCAAATGAGATTTAATCTGCAAGAAGGGTTTCCTCTCTTGACTACAAAGAAATTGAATTTTAATTTAATCGCTTCTGAACTTCTTTGGTTTCTCAAAGGAGATACTAATATTCGTTTTTTATTGGAGAATAAAAACAATATTTGGAACGAGTGGGCTTTTAAGAATTGGGTGGAGAGTGAAGATTACGACGCAATCGATATGACGGATTTCGGTATTCGTTCTCAGCACGATCCAGTATTCAAACAATTATACTTGGAACAAATGAATATTTTTAAACAGCGTGTTCTGGAAGATGATGAATTTGCTCATCGTTTTGGTGATTTAGGTCCTGTCTATGGTAAGCAGTGGCGGTCTTGGGAAGGACAAAATGGTGAGACCTTCGATCAATTACATTGGATTGTTGAAGAAATCAGGGGGAATCCACAGTCCAGAAGACTAATATTGAATTCTTGGAATGTCGCTCGGATTCCTTTCATGAGTCTACCGCCATGTCATACCATGGTGCAATTTTACGTGGAGGATGGAAAACTGTCTTGTCAGCTCTATCAAAGAAGTGGAGATATCTTTTTAGGAATTCCTTTCAACATAGCCTCTTATGCATTGTTAACACATATTGTGGCTCAAGTGACGGGTCTTAAGGTGGGGGAATTTATTCATACGATCGGGGATGCTCATATCTATCTCAATCATTTGGAACAGATCAGACTTCAATTAACAAAAGAATTTTATCCACTTCCAAGTTTGAAACTGAATCCCTTCATTCGGCGTATCGAGGATTTTACAATGAGCGATGTTCAAATTGTTGGATACCAAGCTCATCCCCACATTAAAGGGAAGGTAGCGGTCTAACTTTATATCATTGTTTAAGAGGGGCATTCTTCATAGGATTGTTTCATAAAGGATTAACAAATCAAATTTTTATAAATTGGAAAACGGAGGGAATTGGCTTGGAATATAACTGCAATATTGAAATAAGACTACCAGAGGGAACAAAGATCCGAAGTCGAGAAGACGGAAAAATCTATACGGTTCACGACTCAACCTGGACGAACAATCAATTTGGATATGGAGTATATCTGTACCGAGTGAAGGAACGCTTAGATACAGGCTTTGGTTTGTACCGGAAATGGTTCGATGTCGTAACCTCATCATAAAAAAGAAGAAGGTGTTTATGAATTGAGCAGAATTCACTTACAAATAGGGTTGGGTGTGTGTTTTTTTGCGCTAACCCTGGTACTTGTGTTTAGTTTTAAAGGACCGTTTACGAAAGAAGATGAAAAAACGTTTATGAAGGAATATATGGATATGGCAACAAAGCCTTCGGAGCCTCAAGTTTTGGAAGCGAAAATGAAGCCTAATTTGGATCGTTTGAGTAAAGAAGGTTCGTCCAATGCCATTGATGGATTGCTGTATGCCATGTATCAAAAACTGCCAACGTTAACGAGTAAAGCAGATGGTTTACAAGATGTCATGGCTGCTGCTAAAGCGGAAAAGATAGATTTGAATCAAACTGAAGATGTGAAGAAAATCGAGGATCAGACGTTAAAAGCTTTTGTCGGTGAAGTATTAAAGGATCATTTTTATTTTGTTGAAGAAAATGGACGAATCACAGTGCAGCCTAATATGTCCTATATGCTTAAAAACTATGAACCGTATATGACAGATTCGCTAAAAGCCACAATACAGTTTAGTGAAGAGGAATTTGAACATCCTTTCTATGATGCAGAAACACAAAAGTTTAATTTAGATATCGTTGCAAAACGTATTCTCCTGTTGGAAGACAACCTGAAGAAGTATGCTAACACGTATTACGAGGAGACTTTCAAGAAAAGCAAGGAATACTACTATCAAATCTATTTTGGAATGAATAATGAATTTTTAGTAGACAGCAAGAAGTTTGTATTGAAAGAGGTAATAGACCACTATCAGCGAACGTCAAAGGAATACCCACAGTCTCAATTATCTAAAGATATCCATGCGTATCTTGGAAAATTGAAGTTGTCTCACAATCAAGTTACGGACGATATACAGGTGTTTCTGACTGGAATCGCAAATGTGCAGACAGTTGATGTTGTTAACGATGGATCCATCCTTAAAAAGGGTGCAAAATAAAGTTGTGGAAGGGCTGTAGTTATGGTGTAATTTAATAGGCAAAATGAATTGAAAGCGGGGTTTCCCCGCTTTTTTTATTGCGATGTTATCCATAATTAGATGCGTAAATTATAATTTACCTTATTTGTTGAATATCTATTGTATATAGTATATAGTTTTAAAAGAATGGTCTATTGTCAAAAACAACTTATTATTGTGATGGGTGGTTTCTTATATATATGAGTTAAAACAAGAGTGGAAGGAAGGAGTGAATGGAATGGGATTTGCAAGTTGGTTTAACAAAGAAGCTTCATTTTCGAGTAACCTGAATAGCCAGCCAGATTGGTTAGAATCGCTTGATGTGAATGAAGAGGTAAACTGTAAGGTCGTTATTTTGTATCGGAAATTTTATAGTGAGGACACTGGATTTTCTGTCTATGTTTGTGAAGACGAAAATGGTGATGTCTTTACGCTTTCGGGTACGTTTGCGATTGAACTCATGGATGAACAAACATATTTCATTAAAGGTACAGTTGCTATCTATAGAAAAGAAAAGCAGGTTACATTAAAGTCTGCGCGTTTAGAAAGACCTACGTCTCGAAAAGGAATTATATCATTTTTGAAAACGCTCAAAGGGCTGAATAAGAGATCAGAGCAATTGTACGATTTGTATGGCGAAGAAATTGTTGAAATCTTAATGAAAGATCCTATGCGAATCGCTAAAGAAGTTAATGGGATTGGAAAGAAAAGTGTCGAGAGTTGGAGTGCCCAGCTTCAATTGTTGGAAGAGGATTATCATGTATTGAGCGAGCTTCTTGCCTGGGGAATATCGATGCGCCAAGCCAAAAAATTACTTGAACGTTTTCATGGTCAAATTATTTCAATGATTGAGCGTAATCCCTATATGCTTATGAATGAAGTAAAAGGTTTTGGGTTTTTAAGATGTGATGAAATTGCTCGCCAAGTTGGATATGATCCCAAAGGGGAAGAACGGATTCAACAAGGACTTTTGTATATCTTAAAAGAAGCTATGAATGATGGTCATTGCTTTTTGCCAAGAGAAATGCTGCTGAAAAGAGCGAGGGATTGTTTGGACTTTAAACTTACGGCTATTGAAATGAAACAGCTTGTCGATCGTAATCGAGGCGTTGTTGAGGTTCCTTATTCATTTGGTGAAAAGACCTACATGATCCCTTATTCAACTTTATACAATCATTGGAACCATTATCAAAGAGAATCCTCTGCCAGAGGACGTGAGAAGTATCGCTATCGTGTCATTTCTTTTGAGTTGATGGAAATTGAGCAGCAGCTATTAACGTTGCAATCAAATATGAAAATTGTTATGGAGAATGACTCTGTATACCTTAGTTACTTACATCAGGCTGAATTAAAAGTAGCAGAAAAAATTATCCATTTAATGCTTGAAAACCAGAATGAATTTGAAGGTGTTGGAGAAGACGTTGAGCATTACTTAGAAACCAATGGACTTACCTTGGAAGAGATGCAGAAAAAAGCCGTTGAAGAGTTTGTGAGCAGAACGGGCGGAATGTACATTTTAAATGGAAGCGCGGGTTGCGGAAAAACGTTTACCCTGAAAGTCATTCTGGCACTCATGGAGCAACAGTACAAAAAAAAGAAGAAACCTTTTCGTGTTAAAATTTTCGCACCCACGGGGAAAGCCTCCAAAGTGGCTAAGAAAGCGACAGGAAGAGAATGTACAACTGTTCACAGAGGCTTAGCGTATGTTCGAGGTGTTGGTTTTCAATATAATGAAGACAACCCCTTGGAAGCCGATTGTGTTGTTATTGATGAGAGTTCTATGCTTGATATTTTACTTACGAGTAGTTTGTTTGATGCGATCCCTGAGGGTTGTAAAGTGATATTTATGGGAGATACGAAGCAACTTCCTTCTGTGGGTGCGGGCAATGTGCTATACGATTTGATTGAGTGTGGAATGATCCCTGTCATTACGTTAAATGTAGTGAAGCGCCAGGCTGATCATTCGGGTATTATCCGTAACGCCAATAAGATTATCAATGCAGAAATGATCTCTTCTTGTCAGGATACTGAAGATGCTTACGTCATTCTGAAGCACAAGGTTGATGTTGTACATGAAACAATCATCCGATCTATAGAACGTTTAATGAGCGGGAATAAATATACGTTTGAAGATATTCAAATTCTTTGCCCTCAGCGCATAGGTGAGATCGGAACTTATGTGATGAATTGGATGATACAGCAAGCATTCAATGCAGAACCCATAGGGGAAAAGGTGTTAAATCGCTATATCAAAAAGAAGCTTTCTCCCAGCGAGGATCCTGTGGACATTCCACTTTACTTTCAAACTGGTGATAAGGTGATTCATATTGCGAATAATTATTCAATGCCTTGGTATCAAAAAGATCCATCAGGTAACCTGGTAGAGGATTCGAGTCTTATGGGTATAACCAATGGAGAATGCGGAGTCATTGAAGAAATTCGAAAAGAAAAAGTAACGAATGTGAATCAAACGATCATGGTTGTCCGTTATGAAGATGGCTATGTGCAGTACACCGATAACTTTGAAGAATTGGATCATGCATATGCATTAACGGTTCATAAAAGCCAGGGCTCACAATGGCCTGCCGTCATTATGCCTGTGATGATGGAGAACTATAACATGCTTGATAACAGTATCTTCTATACAGGGTATACTCGCTCTGTAGACTTTAACTGCGTCATTGGTCAACCGGAAGCTATTGCTCATGCTATTCGAACATTTAAAAATAGAAGACGGTTTACAAGTCTGAAACAAAGGTTTCTCGCGGAGGCAAGCTGAAAAGTATAGATAAAATAGGATACAAGTTACTCGATAGAAGTCAACTTGAAAATGTAGTTACCGAGAGGCGCATAGCGGTTGCTCAACAGGAACTACATCGCCTTGGATATACTGGAGTAGTCATGGAGGCAACGACTACTCCAGTTCATTTTAAAGAACCCATGCAGGTTAGTTTTCAGATTAAGCCGAATAATCTGATCGAAAAGATTTGTTCTGAAATTCTTGGTTTGGGCAATCCACGTTGGTATGGATTTGGATTGAAATATATCCACAACACTATGAAATTGGAGTGACCTGATATATCATTTTCTTATTCTCTAAACAATATGGAGGTTATTATATGGAATTACTTAAACCTATGAACATTGTGAAGATTACTGCGAAAACTTTGTCAGGAGTTACCGAGTTTAAAGGAATCCTCGTCGAAGTGACGGATAAAGATTTTACGATCATTGAGTTGTATCAATTCGGATCACCTGAATTAGTAAGCTATCTTATCGATGATATTAAAGAAGTAGAATTGCTTATCTGTTCAGAAGCAGAAAAGAATGTTTTAAAAATAGCATGTTCCCTTTACCAGAATGTTCTGTGTGTAGAAAAGGAAATCGAAATATTGAAACTAAAAAAAGCTTCTGAAAGTAATAAATTTGAGCAATATCTGAAAAATAATTGGAAAAGTGAGCAGGTTAACAAAAGTGATTCTCGAATTTGAACGTATTTAAGGATAAATAACCGTGATTCTGACTTTTAAAAACATTAGGGGACAAGTGACTTATTGATTGTAATCTGTTGAGCGAATTCATGATGAATTCGCTTTTTTATATTGGTTCAAAAGAACTGTGATGATACAGTCAATTTAGAACTAAAGCAGGATGGTATTTTAAAAAAATATTGAAAAAGTCTGTTATTTGTCATTTTTTGTCTCCCCCACATTATTCCAATATGCTATATTGATTCAAGAATGAAGATTCGATTCCTTTGTTTATTATCTTTCATAACAATTTGCATATGATATTTTGTTTATATAAAAAAGGTTTCATTTAGGTTGAATGTTGAATTAGCTACAGGTCTTAGAAACAGATGGGTTAAACCCAACAAACAGGTTAAAAACAGGGAGAGGAATTGAATGAAAAAACAAACAGGTATCGTGATTACATCAGCGATTGTCGTATCTCTGATCATGAATACGGGGATAGCGACAGTGCATGCAGGTGCGAAAGACGGAAGTTTGGCTGGAGAAGCGTATTCAAGTTATTCTTTGGGGTCACAAGACATGGTAGATGTCATTATTGTGTACAAGAATAATAAAGGAAAAGAGAAGGCTATTCATGAAAGTTTAGACGTAGATCACGAGTTTAAAGCAATTCCAGCCGTTTCTGCAAGGATTACAAGGGATGAGCTGAACCGATTGAGTAAAGATCCTAATATTGATCATATCGAAGCGAATATTGCTTTGAAAATTAATGGTGGAGAAGTTCAGCAAACAACTATTCCTGCTGAAGAATCCCAATGGAGCTTCCAATCCGTAAAATCCTCAGACATGTGGAGTAAAGGTTATACCGGAGCCGGCGTGAAGGTTGCCATTATTGATTCAGGTATCATGACTACGCATCCTGATCTCGCTGTTGCAGGGGGAGTCTCGACGGTAGACTATACGACCTCATACGAAGATGATAACGGGCACGGAACCCATGTTGCAGGTATTATTGGCGCAAAGAAAAATAATATTGGCATGGTTGGTGTAGCTCCAGGTGCTAAACTTTACGCTGTAAAGGCGATGGGAGCAGATGGAGACGGTACATTAGGGGATGTTTTAGAGGGTTTAGATTGGTCGATCCAAAACAAGATGGATATTATCAATCTCTCACTCTCGATGAATTATGATTCAGAGTTGTTGCATGATATGGTTGATCGTGCTTACAACGATGGGATCATTGTCATTTCATCCGCAGGCAATGACGCGGAAAAAGTAGCAAATCCAGAAGATAGTGTTTATTATCCTGGTAAATACAGCAGTGTGATTGCAGTATCGTCTGTGGATCAAAATATGGTTCGTAGCAGTTCATCTGCAATGGGACCAGAAAATGAATTTTCTGCACCTGGCGTAGCTATCGTTTCCACTTGGAATAGTGGCAAATATGCTAAGGTTAGTGGAACGTCGCAGGCAGCTCCGCACGTTGCAGGTGCTCTTGCAATTCTAAAGCAGGAATACCCGTCCATGAGCAATGTCCAACTTCGTGAAGAGCTAAGACATCATATCAAAGATTTAGGAGTTCCTGGGCGCGATAATCAATATGGTTATGGTATGGTCACTTTTGCAAATGAGACGGATGATCAAGTCCAAGGTGAAGTAACCAATCTCAAGGCAACTGAAATAACGGAATCTTCGATGTCCATTTCATTCACGAATCCTACGACTTCTAACTTTACATACGCAAATGTGTATGTAAACGGTGTAAGAGTTGGAACCGTAACAGATGGTCAAATTAAACTGGATAGCTTAAAGGCAAATACCGCATATCAAATTATGGTAAAAGTTGTTGACGCAAATGGAGTCGAATCCACTGGTTTGAGCATTGATGCGAAGACTTTGGCTCATGCAGCTCTTGAAGAAGTCAGCAACCTAACGGTCACGGAAAAATCAACTACATCATTAACATTAAAGTGGACGAACCCGACCGATCCAAACTTCTCAAAAGTAAATTTGTATGTGGATGGTGTAAAGGTTGGAGAGGCTACCGAATCAGAATATACTTTCAAAGGACTAACACCAAACAAAAGCTATATGCTTACTGTAAAAACAGTTGATTCTTCTGGTAATGAATCGGCTGGACAATTGGTTAATGCGAAAACGGACGATGAAATCGTGATTCCTCCAGTAGATACGACAGCTCCAGCGGAGGTATCAGCTTTAAATACGACCGAAAAAACAACAACCACGGTTAAGCTAACTTGGATGAATCCAACAGATACTGATTTTGCAAAGGTGAATTTATATTTAAATGGTGTAAAAGTCGCCGATACGCTTGGAACTGAATATAGATTTAGTGATCTAAAACCAAATACGGATTATGTTATATCCGTAAAGACGGAAGATACTTCGCGTAATGAATCCGTTGGAAAAACCGTAAATGTGACCACAAATGTTGAAGTCGTTACACCGCCAGTAGATACGACTGCTCCGGCAGAAGTAAGTAAGTTGACGGTTAGCGAAAAAGCTTCAAGCATAGCTCGTTTATCGTGGGTAAATCCAGTTGATTCGGACTTCGCGAAGGTAAATCTGTATTTAGATGGTGTGAAAGTTGGCGAAGTTTCAGGAACAGAATATTCGTTTACAAAACTGAATCCAAATCAAAAATATACAGTCACCGCCAAAACAGTAGACACCGCAGGTAATGAATCCGTTGGACAAATGATAAATGTGACCACTGAATCGGAAGTCGTTACGCCTCCAGTGGATACGACAGCCCCAGCAGAAGTTGGTGATTTGGATGTTGCCGAAAAATCTAAATCGACGATTCGTTTACAATGGAAAAATCCAATCGATGCCGATTTTGTAGGTGTAAATCTATATCTCGATGGTGTGAAGGTTGGCAGTGTTTCGGGGACAGATTTTTCGTTTACAAAACTGAATCCAAATCAAAAATATGTGCTGACTGTGAAAACAGTTGATGCTACAGGCAATGAATCCGGTGGACAAACTGTAAGTGTAACGACAGAAGATGATGTTGTTACCCCTACTGAACCAACGGATACTACGCCTCCAGCGGAAGTCAAAGATTTGACAGTTACTGAAAAGTCTCCAACAAGCATTCGGTTGACATGGGTGAATCCAGTCGATACAGATTTTGCAAGAGTGAATGTGTATGTGAATGGAAGTAGAGTGGGTGATACTGCTGGGACAGAGTATCAAGTGACTGGACTGAAAGCCGATACGAAGTATTCCATTGAGACAAGAACAGAAGATATGAATGGCAATGAGTCTGTAGGACAGATGGTAAAGGTAACTACAGATCCAGAAGTGATTGTGCCTCCAGCAGACACAACAGCACCTGGGGAAGTGTTGAGTTTATCTCCTACAGAAAAATCAGCTACAACCTTAAAATTGACTTGGAAAAATCCAATGGATGCCGACTTCTCAAAAGTGATTTTGTATCTGGATGACGTTAAGGTGGGTGATACCAACTCGACGGAATATTCCTTTACTGGACTTGTACCAGGAAGAAAATACAAAATGAAGGCAACAACCATGGATCGTGCAGGTAACGAATCTTTAGGTGTTGATCTTCTTGCTCAAACGGATAACGAAGTGGTCGTATCTCCAGTAGATATAACACCACCTGCTGAAGTCAGTGGCTTGAAGGTAGAGAAAGTGACAACCGATGCTGTCACCTTCCGTTGGACAAATCCAACAGATCGTGATTTTAAATCTGTCCATATCTATATGAGTGGAGTAGATGGAGCTAAAGCGATAACCGTCACAGATAGTGTTTATCAGGTTAACGGATTGGAACCTTCTACGAATTACACTTTTGTTTTCAAAACGGTTGATATGAATGGAAATGAGTCTGTAGGGAAAAGTATTGTAGCTACGACAAGTAGTCTCCCTGTAGAACCACCTGTTAATCCTCCGGTGGTCGTTGTTGACCCTCCAGTGGTTATTAATCCACCTGTCATTACACCTGTGGAAACTCCTTCTACGGGTAAAAGTAAGAAAAAGAAAAACGAAAGTTTTGATGGCGGTGGTGGTAGTGGTGGTAGCAGCAGCGTAGGTAATGTGACCACCTCGAATGAGCAGGCAACCAAAGCATTGGCAAGTGCTGCACAAAGTAAAACAGCATTTGCTTATGTAACAGCAATGGCAGAAATCAATGCTATGCCTAATGGAGCAGAGAAAAGAGAGCATCAAAAAGAGCTGGATAAGCTGAAAGAAACTCTTGGCATCAAAGAATTGCTGAGAAAGTCCAATATTACGGATACTGAAAATATTAGCGCAAATGTAGCAACGGTGACGTTTAACGCTCGTTACAGTTATATTGATGCTTCTTCCATCACATCTGAAAATGTCTTTGTGATTAATAACAAAGGCGAAGTGATGAAAAATATTGATGTTCAGATTGCCAATGGGTTGATCTACGTGAAGTCGAAAGATCATAAGTTCGAGTCAGGTGAGATGTACACCATTTTTATTGACAAATCCGTAAAGACGAAAATGTTTTCGAAGGCTCCTTTTGGACGCTCATTAAAAAATCCATTGATGATGCAGTTTGTCATTCGCTAAGTTAGAACTATACAAGAAAGAGCCGATGTATTTCGGCTCTTTTTCTTTTTTTATACTTGAATGGACATATTGAAAATCGATGTTCAACGGAAATACATAGAGAATGATCATATGTTTAAACGTACCTATAGTTTTAATCATTTTTTTTCTACATAAGATATTAGATCAATTCATAACCAGGTTTTGTTTTAAACAATATGAACTGAAGAAAGGGGTAAAATCATTGCCAGGTATTTTAGAATGTTCATCACGTGGAGACAAGCGATTCTCTGCTCTGAACGCCAAGGTTGAAGTGAACATCAAAGGAATCAAACGATTAGATACCATTGAAGCTCATTATCAGGATGCAAAAGAATTCGTTGATCATGTAGGTCATTTCGTAAAAGCCAAAGATTGGCGAGAAGCGAAATCATGGCAAAAAGAAGGGCGTCAAATTGTTCGAGTCAATATTAGAGGAACTGTACTACCGATTGACTATCTTACTTATTATTATAAGTTGCTGTGGGTCAAATATTTGGATGCCAATCCTCAGTTAGTTGCATTCGCCAAACAATTCGATGATTTTACGGATATGTTCAGAGGAAAGTCTCAGAATTGCCAGGCAGATGTAATACGCCAATACGTGTAAGAGGGAAGAGCTTCAATTATGAAAGAGTGTGAACCCCTCCTATTGGCTCTTAGAGGCGTGTTTGTCCATGAGGTAACAGGTGACTTGCTTGAAGCAAAAGAACTCGTTATCGGTCAACAGGTGAACTGTCTGGGTATTATGGGAGGCGGACTGGCTAAATACATTAAAGAAAAATATCCTATTGTTTTCAAGGAATATGTTGCCCTTTGTGAGGTCGATCCTAAAGGACGTAGCCTGATGGGGCATTGTCAATGGGTTGAGGTCAAAGAGGATATTGTCGAGGAGAACGACACCCTGTTTGTATATCCCGAGAATGAGGGGAAGATTGTTAAAATCGTTGCCAATCTGTTCGGTCAACACGAGATTGGAACTGACCGGAAACGAACAGAAGAGGCATTCCTTTGGAAAGCTCTTGAGGCGATGAAGGAAAAGGCTAAGAAGAAAGGATACTCTTGTGCACTGCCCTATGAACTTGGAAGCAGACTGGGCGGTGGTGATTGGAGTGAAATACTCGGCATCATTAAAGAAGTATTTCATGATTATCCTGTAACGATTTATCGTTTACCGATGTAAAACAGAGTTTGTATATTCAATTAAGGAGGCTGTTTCATGAAAGAAGGTACTGAAGTCTATTTCAGAGCTACAAAATATCCGTATAACCTTACGGAAGAGCAATTAACAGATGCTTTCGATTTGAGACGAATGAAAATCCGGAAATTTTCCAGCAGATTCAAGACGAATACCCATTGATCGATTTCGAATATGACCCTTCCATGGCAGAGGTATTCATGCGTATCATCGATATTTCTTTGAAAAAAGGAATGGGAATTTCCGTTAACCATATGGATGTTATTCATGAATACTTGGACTTTAGGAAGCAGCAGCAAAAATATCATCCTAAAGTAACAGATTATCATTTCCAACTTGGTAGAGGCGTTAGCGGTGTACTAACACCTGATGGAGTATTCCATAAGTGCGGCAACGCTGAACACTACATTATCGCAGAGTCCATTGATCCAATTGTTCAGCATGCGTGTCTGTATTTTTCCAGTACCCTTGTTGGAGACGCAAGCGGTGTTGTGAGCTTGTCGCCTTTTCGCAAGGCAGGATTTACTCTAACCAAACAGCAAGAACAATGGGTAACGGAACACATTGGATTCTTCGATCATTCACAAAAAGAAATGTATTATAACATTTTCGGAAAGAAAGGATGTTCATTTTAATGGAACAATTAACAATGAAATTCAACACAATGGAATATGTTTTTCTTCAAAGAGCATTGCTAAAACGAGAACCCAGTATTTTTGTTAAATTTAATGAACTACTTATGGATCTGTTTCAACGAGTATCTGAGGAGGATGCTTTGTATGATCGGGATGACCTTTTTGTCCTGTTTAACAGTCTACTGGTGATGGATCGTAATGAACTTTTTGATTTTTATAGACGTATTACCAAAGATAATCAATCCAATGAAAAACTGGAGGGAGTCACATCTTCTTTGCTCTGTAGACTTTGGATTGAAGTAAGGGATCGAAGAAAAGAAGAAGCCTTGTGGTCCATGTCTTTTCGCGTTCTTCTTGATGCATGGAACATACCTTATAAAGTAGACATGAATCGCATTGGAGTACCTGAAAACATTGAAAACGAAGAGGATGAATGAAACTCAAAAAACTTCATGACTTTTTAACGGTAGAATAAGTTGAAGTATAAAGGAAGAGGTTAACCTCTTCTCAGGCTGTCGTGAAACCCCCTGTTTTTTAATGAGGTTTAAAATGGCCGTTTTGATCAATAAAAATGGGTCCTCAGATCGTTTTAAATCGATTTTTGTTTTAAAAGTTGAGTCTCCCCAAATAAAAAATAAAGTGCCGGAAAGTCCGTTGGACTTTCTCGACAATCTGGTGAGGTTAAACCTCTTCTTTTTATCAATATTCATGAAAAAATCCCCATCATCTGCAAGTGGAGGATGGAACGCTATTTTTGTTTTCAAAGTGAACGTTGTTGCCGTTTTGTTTTTAATCATTTTTTGGCGATGCGTATGCAGCGACGGGCAAGGGATTATTTGTATATTGAGCCAATATGAAAAGAAGTATGCTCAAGAACTACAGATGGCGAAGTCAATCGCCAATGCGTTCTGGACTGAATTCAGACGACAGTTTGTTATAGAGCAGGATGGTACGGGCGTACCCTCCAGATTGCCGACACTTTTGCTTCCACGTATGAGAAATCCTTCACCTCTTG
Source organism: Paenibacillus sp. 1182 (assembly GCF_017833915.1). Classification (NCBI taxonomy): domain Bacteria; kingdom Bacillati; phylum Bacillota; class Bacilli; order Caryophanales; family Paenibacillaceae; genus Paenibacillus; species Paenibacillus sp. 1182. Next base: position 179,982 of record NZ_JAFICR010000004.1, read on the forward strand.
GTGAAGGATTTCTCAGTCTTTGCAGGATACCTATTAAAGAGCAACTAATATGCAATTATTTTTCAAAATAATTATTTCTGCTCATTATTTCGATGTCTAAATTTATTGAGAAGGGAATTCCTAATCGAAACAATTATAATTTCTGGTAGAAACACAATAAATATATATAGGGGTATGATGAATGGTAAAGATGCAATGAAAACTTCTGCTCCCTGCCCTCCCTCAATCAAAAACAACCAAATTGGTACTGATAAAATCCATAACAATGCATTGGAAATCATTAGATGTTGAACATTTTTCCAAAGAAAACAAAACAAAATTGCAATGACTGCTGGTATACCCCATGAAACTATCTTATCACCATTGCTTAATATGATGAATGCCGAAATGGGATAGAGTATTACGCTTAATATCTGAACCAATCTATTATTATAAAAATTCAATTTTTCATCTCCCTCTCTTATTCAAACAAACAAATCTTCTTTTAGGATAATCATACCTTATTATTCTATTTACTTCCAGTACATTCTGTGTATAATAAGTATTGCATTTAAATTTATGGAAAATGGCGGTGCATTATGAAAAAAATCAAAGTTTTTTTACCTGCTCTACTAATGTTTCTCTTCTTTACCTCTTTTTTTGGTATAACGTCTGTAAGTGCTTCTGAGGTTGATTCTTCTGTAAGTGCTTCTGAGGTTAATCCTTCTGTAAGTGCTCCAGAAGTTGATCCTTCTATAAGCGCTCCAGAAGTTGATCCTTCTATAAGTGCTCCAGAAGTTGATCCTTCTATAAGTGCTCCAGAAGTTGATCCTTCTATAAGTGCTCCAGAGGCCACGTATGGCTTATCTCCATCAGCGTTAGAGCCAGATTCAACCTACCCAGGAACCAATATCAGAGTTAAGGTAGGAGATGTACTTTATTCATCAAAAGCATTAGGCGGAAGCGCAATGATTGTTGGACATGTTGGTATCATTGGACCTGATTATATGGTTTATCATGTAAATGCAGTTAATGATAATCAAGGAGAAGGCGGAAAAAGGGATACCATTTCTTATTACCAAACGAGGCATAATCCTAATGAATCAATCGCTGTCTATAGAGCGACTCACGGTCGTAACGCAGCTAATTGGGCAAAAAACAATTACTCTTCGGTAACAAGTTACCATATACCTATTTATTCTTGGGATAACTTTCAACTTAAAACTATAAACCCTAATTACTGCTCTAAATTTATTTGGCAAGCTTTCTATTATGGAAACTATGACACAGACTATATTATCGGTCACTATACTCCAAATAAAGAGGCTTTTGTAACTCCAGGTCAAGTCATTGACAGCGATGATCTTACATATGTGGGTTCATTCGGAAGTCGTAGCTAAAACATAAATATGCATTTTTAAAAGGAAAAAACGTATTTAGTCGAGTGAACTAAATACGTTTTTTTGTTTACACAGATATCCGATCAGTTGAGTAATGAAAGTATCTATAATGACTACCGCTGGAATGCCTATCAACCTGGAAAACATATCATAAGAAACGTAATTGGGTGGTTAAAGCTGGAGATAAAGTAAGTCATCAACCCTACTGTGGAGATGCCGATCTTGCCATCCTCTCCATGATGATGGTGCTGCTGTTTGGTTCAAAGTGAACCGAATCGGTCCGTTGAAACAAATATCCCCCATTTAGCTCACAATTGAAATGCAGGGAATGTTTAAACTATTATTTCATAAGATAGAAGAAGTATTGAACACTCCCACCACTTAGCCTTCCCTGAAGTGGGGGATTCTTGGGTAATCAAACCGCTTGCTTTGAAGTATACTAAGCTATCCCTGTGGTTCCCACAGTTTTTCGAAGATATTACGATCTATATGGCAACATCCTTAGCGTTTCGGGCTGTATTTACATCCCGATCATGGAGGGTCTGGCAGGATGGGCACACCCATTGCCGTACCTACAGATTTTTAACTTCATGGTGTAATGCTCCGCATACATGGCAGGTTTGACTTGTCGGAGCAAACGCATCCGCCATCTTGAGAGTGCGCCTGTATCATTCCGCTTTATAAGTGAGTTGTCTGCTGAACGCTCTCCATGACGCATCGGCGATCGATTTCGCCAGCTTATGATTTTTAAGCATGTTAGGAGTCTTCCTGCCTTCAACGATAAAAAAGGAGTTGAGAATAAAAGGAGGTTTGAATCATGATTAAGAACACAGAAATACCTATTCAAAACGAGCGAGTAGAGCTTGGAAATCGCTATATCGGTTATACACTGGGAAGGGATGTTTACAAAGATAGGGATATGTTGTTACTTAGGAAAGGACTTACACTAACAGAGTCTTATATTGACAGGTTGAAGAGAAATGGGGTTATTCATATTTATGTCTATCCAGAAAAAGAGGGGAATCCGGAAGAGTCTACTCGTAAGCTTGAACAACCGTATTCAGAATGTACGGCAGCCACATAAACCTTGCGTCTGAGTACCACATACAAGCGTGCATTCAAATCCCAGTATGAATGACATCATGTTTTCCCATTATCCATGGGGTACATGGTGTTTTTGTATTATACATAACAAAATACCGATAAGTTTATATACAAATGTCTATCATTTTTGAATCGAACAAGGTTGTACATAAGATGCATTGTTGCTCTATATATTCTTATTTAAGATGTTTGTATAGAAATGAAAAAAATAAAGGGAGATGTGGGTTGAGTTGCTAAAAGGAAATGCTTTTATTAAGGGAAATATGAACTCTACACTAAAACTGCTGGAGGGAATTCGTGAATTTGATATGATCTTGCTTTCTTCAGCCACGTTATTGATAGATAGCAGGTTTGTTATAAATAAATTATTGGAGCTCATTTCAAAAGGTGGGAAGCTTGGGGTGAAAGTTGACCCACCAGTAGAAATCCTTGCATTGAAAAATCTACTGATGGATTTTGGTCTGGAGGATGTTCACCGTGTAAATGTTGAGCAGCAACCATATATCATTTTTGAAATGAAACCAACTCTTCATAAAGAGGAAGCAGAGAACGTAAAAACATGGTTCGACTATCTTCAGAAAGCATCGTCAATTTTATGTATGGGTGAAGACATTCTGCTAAGCACGAAAACACTCTTATCTTTAAATCACAGAGACCAGGGTAATCGTTCTTTTGTTGTTATTAGTGATGAAAATGATTCGTCAATTTATGAAAAAGTAAAAAAATACTCCATAATCTATGAGACTCCATTAGAACAAATTATATTGGAATCGACTGATTCTAACGCAGCCGCATAAAACTTGCTTGAACATCCAAGTAGCCAGGCATTACATGAACACCTTAATAACATGGGCGAGAATAAGACCGGCAGCCAGATAAAGCATGTCTACAGCAATTTCTTTCTTCATACGTTTCAACATATAGAATCACTCCTTTCTCTTTTCAACATCTGGTAGTTTTTTTTAATCTCGGCATCCATATCTTGTACCGATAATTGAATCATACTACTGTATATAGAACATGTCAATTATAATTTACAAAAACATCATAAAAATGAAACTATCTTGCGTTAGGAATAGCTTTTAGAAAAATTTTTAATCGAAAAATGAGGAGAAGAACGAGGGGATAGACACGTAATCATATGAAATAAGTCATATTTGATACTTTGTTTGGGTAATGCATACAAACAAAGATTAGAAAAATTAGAGAGCATAATAGGTTGGTTGGCTGGACATGAACAAAGCACGATTGACAATGTCATGAGTCTTACTAAATCAGCCAATATTCACGGGTCACATATCCGTTCATAGACAATGTTGATGTACTTTACCTCCTGAGCCTAAACTTACTTGATGTACATGAAAAAGAAGAATACCCTTTGTACGCTGGTTAACCAAGTCGATCTTCTGTTAAAATGAGATAAAATAGACCAGATACAAGGAGTTAAGCGATGATAGTTCATATACAAAACAACGGGATACTCGATATCGAGGATTACCGAACAGAGTCAGGTCAATATGGTATCACCGATTATTTGAAAGATTCCCATGTGAAAGTGTTGGAATCCTTTAAACATGAAGAGATGATTTCAAACTCAGAGATCAAAGACACGATTACGTTATATCATGGGACAACTACGGCATATCTGAATCAAATTTTGAAGCATGGATTATTGCCTCGAAAAGAGACTCATAACGATAACTATGAAAAAATAAGCAGCTCAGCTTCAAATACAATCTACCTTACTAATAAATGGCATTATTTTTATGCGTACAAAGCAACAGATGTGTATGTTCAAAAAAAAGCTGAGCAAGAAGGGCGAGAGGTTCTTCCTTGGTGGATGAGTTGGGAGACGATACCTTGTTATATCGAGTGCGAAGTTCCCAAAGCATTGCTTGTACCAGATGAAGACTTTTTTCATTCGAAATATATTAGCCAAAAAATTAAGTCCGCAGTGAAAAAAGGAATCGATTTTATTGAAATGACCTGGGAAGAATCACTTGCTCATTATGCAACCGTAGGTGTTGTTGGCGGGATTCCAGCGGATTACATCAAATCGTTTAGCATATTAGGCGAATTAGAACTTCAAAAAGAGCTAATGTTCGACAAGAGCGCTTATCAAAAAGATTTGAAAAAGTGGGCAACTGGGAAAGGGAAGGGCGATCTAAAATTACTGGATCTAATGATAAGAGAGGATCGTTCGACGATGAACGGTTCTTGGTTCATGAATCAACTTCCGAAGAATAAGGAAATCAAACAAATCGGGAAAAATCCATCAAGCAATACCATCGCTATTGTTTTTGAGCGTTAAATGGATTGTTGAAAAGGATGAGATATTCGCAAAAGAGTTTGAGAATTTTTAGGTTGTTGCAAAAAATGAAGAGATCCACGCGAAACCTGATCAGAAACTAAGAATTCATACGCACGGTAGCAATTTGATCTATATCAATAAGTTGTATGAACCATTAGCAGCCTGTGAGGTTCGGGTTACCATGGATGTGGAGAAATGTGTGTGGGGGAGTAGAAAGAGCTGTTTACAAACAAGATCCGGATGACTCCCCTTATGTAGAATGGGAAACCATAATAGAATTTGATGCACAGGCATTTCTCGGTGATTAGTGGTGAAATATAGGTCGACGTAAGGAGGGGGCGAAAGCCTCCTCTTTTGATTGTTTGCTAAGCTTTTGTATAGGATATGGAGGTATCGATAAAAAGGAAATGTTAATGACATGAACAATGAAAGGAGTGAACTTCTAATGAGGTTAATTAGTAATTTTCTTGATTATTATGATCACCACTTCGATTTACATGGTGAAGTATTCAGACGAATGACGAATGGTGGGATGAATCGTCAGAAAATGCTTGAGTTTTTGAAGGTTCAAGGGCTTACTGTCCCCATATTTGGTTGGGTAAGAGAAATGGTGAATGAAGACACCTTAACCAATGATACGTATGTTGTCGTTCATACAGACATAGCAAGTCATCGCGGGGAACAAAACTCTTGCTGCCGTATAAAGCGGCGTTGGCTGAGTACCCCGATTTCTTTATGGTCAGGTATGTAAGTGCATTCAATGGGGTATCTTGGCGGTATTTGAAGGTTGGAAATCGATCCTTTTTGCTTCGGTACGAAAGTGAAGATTGGCGTTCGAATTGGAATACGAGCAAAATCTCAATTGAACAAGAGGATGTCTCATGGATGAACCTTTCGATCCGTGCGCCACTGTACGCAATTGATTTTGTTGAAAATGAAAATGACCTTTGGTATGCGATTGATTATAATATTGCACCTCAGATTAAAGGGACAGGCGTTGAGACATTAATAACCGCTTCTGAAGCGGCGATGTTGATCAAACAATCTTCTTGTAAGTTAAAGGAGCGATGAAAGGTGACTGATTTCATGTATTGCTATAATAATCTGGAGATCAAAGAGGGCGATTTGTTTAGAATTAAAAAGCAAGGGTGTTCTGAAGAACATTTTAAGGGTGTTTTTAAAGCTGTGAAATTCAAGAATCATGCTGGTGTAATTAGGGTTAATGGTGCGTTATTCTTTACATTTGAAGAAATAAATGAACATCATCTTATTTTGATGCCAGTATAACCAATGATACAGGAGCTTCGTTAGAAGCTTCTTTTTTTGTTTTACATCAACAGAATGGATGATGTGTACAGTGTTTCTTACATATAGTAAAATATAATTTACAAAAAGGAGATGTATTATGGCTAAAATCACAAAAATCGAACCACAAAAACGAAATCAATCCCGTTACTCACTTTATATTGATGACACCTTTGCATTTGGAATATCGGAAGATGTTTATTTACGTCATCGTAAATCTTTAGAAGTTGGCAGCGATATCAGTCAGTCGTTTATAGACGAGGTAATAACGGCAGAGGAAATACAAAAGACAATGGACAGTGCGCTCCATCTTTTATCATTCCGTAATCGCAGTGAGCAAGAACTTCGAAACCGTTTACAACAAAAGGGTTATGAAGAAAACTGGATTGATGCTACTTTAGAAAAGCTCAAGAGTTATCACTATATCAATGATGAAAGCTTTGCTCGAACATTAGCAAAAGATCGTCAAAATATGAAGAAACTTGGTCAGCGAGCGCTGAAAGCTGAGCTCAAACAAAAAGGAATTCATTCCGATATTATAACGGAAGTTGTAGATGAACTTTGTACAGAGGAAAAGGAGCTGGAGCAAGCGACTGTATTGTGTGAGAAAAGATATCGCTCACTTGAAGGGAAAGATATCGCTCCAAAAATAAATCAGAAATTAACTCAATTTTTAATTCGAAAAGGTTATTCTTATGATGTTGCTGGAAAAGCAATTAGGAATGTTGTTGCCAATAATAATTGCTGATTGAACACTCCCACCACTTAGCCTACGCTTGAAGTGGGGGATTCTTGGGTCATCAAACCTCTTGGTTTGAAGTATACCAAGCGATCCCTGTGGTTCCCACAGTTCTCGAAGAGATTACATTACGATCGGTATGGCAACATTTTCAATGTTTCGGGCTGCATTTTCGTCCCGATCGTGCGTGGTATGACAGGATGGACAGGTCCATTGCCGCACCTGGAGATTCTTCACTTCAGTGTTCATAGCGCCACAAACATGGCAGGTTTGACTTGTCGGAGCAAACGGATCCGCAATCTTGAGGGTGCGCCAGTACCAAATGTTTAAGGTTTTTCGAAGAAAAATCCTGACTACGTTGCATGCCCTACACCTCCGTTCCTTGCCGTTTTTATAGCACATATGTTCGATTTTAAATACAGAAAAATGCTTGATTCATCCCCCCTAAAGCTGACGCTTTTGAGGAGGAGGTCTTCTTGCCTTCCATGAATAAATTTAAAAATCCATCCTAATATATAGGGACTTTAAAAATTTGGAGTTGAGTCATAACAACAAATAAAACGTCTCTTTAAATGAGACAGAAAAAGGAGAAATTCAAATGATGAATACACTGGCGGAAGCAGCTCAAAAAGCGGTTGAAGTGATGCAGGCGTCTGGAGAGACACTCTTTAATGATCTGAAAAAACGTGAAAAGCAAGAAATATTTGATGCTTTTATACTAAGCACCGGATCGGAAGAATGGGAAACGGATGGTGACAACTTTGACATTTGGGCCATTTATTTGTCAGAAGACGAAAGAACGGAGATCAAGTTCGGTGGCTACGGAAATGAAAGCCTCTTGTCGGATGTTCGCTCTTCACTTGAAGATATTCAATTTGTGTTTAATTTTAAAAGTTTCGAAGGCAACGATTTAGAAGGATTTAAACGATTGGCAAATGATCAAGCACTACCTGTACAGGTTGTGAATCTCACACCGCATGAAGTCAAAATCGTGGATGATGCTGGTGCTGTGATCAAGGCATATCCTGCAACTGGAAAAATGGTGAGAGTTAATACGAACGATATCCAGCTACCAAGTGTAGACGAAGTGCCAGTAGTACGAGTAGAGTACACGGACGTAGATGGATTACCAGAGTCTCGTCCAAACACCATTTATCTCGTATCTGTATTGGTAGCCCAAGCACTTGGAGGGAGTAGACGCGATGTTTATACACCAGACACAGGACCTAAAAGTGTTTTTCGAGATGCTGGAGGGCAGATAGTTGGCGTGCGTCGGTTAATGCAAATATAATTCATTTTGCAACAGTAAGGCGGGGATACCTTAGATGTGTATCCCTGCTTCTAATGTAAAGTGTGAAAATTGTAATATATGAAAGGGTGTCTACCATGAAATTCAAATATATCAATGATACGAATCGAGTCGTCTCTATTCATCCTGCAACTTTTACCCATGGTTGTATTGCGGATAAAGAGAAGATTCTACCCAAGGAAATGTGTGTATTTAACCTTCCCGAAGGTACATACCCATGGGTAAAAATGTGGGACTATGGAGAACGTGGATTAAGCATCTTGGTTTCACCAATGAAGGATGAGGAGTGAACGCTTGTGGGTGAAATCGCTGAAATGATTATAGAAGGAATTCTTTGTGAAACTTGCGGATCTTATATAGAGGATGGGGAACCTCAGGGCTTTCCTCGAACATGTAACGATTGCAATCAAGAAGGAGAGAAAAGGGGAAGAGCTAAAAATGGACATCGGAAAAATTAATCTCGACGGTACTAACTATCTAAAAGAATCGGATATAGACAAGTTCTATACTCGAAAAGACCATGTTGAAATAGATGAAATGGTGCTTGAAAAAACCTTGTTAAAACTCGAACCATCTGATCTCGTTCGTATATTGACTTCCGTTGCAGAAAATAAATTGCAGGAAGTTAAGTATGCTGAACTTTCAAATATGATGAATTCCGAAAATCAAGAAGAGTATGCGATTAATATGCTCCTCATGATTTCAAACGTAGGAAATATGATTTAAAACTGATTGAACCAAGAGTTTCTCTAAATAAGGGAAACTCTTTTTTTATTAGATCAGTACATTTCATGTTTATCGTTATATAATTAACTCTTTTTTCTACTATAGAAGGTGCTTAAATATATTGGAGATGCTTTGCATTTATTTCGAGGAGGAGTTTTTAATATGAAAAAGTATCAAGCTGTAGGTATGATGGTTGAGTTAGAGGGTGGACTCACCAAGAATCAAATGGTTTCTCTTCTGGGGAAGCTTGAAGATGGTGAACTGCTCATTCCATTTGGAACATCTGCGAACAATAGTACCATTTATGGATTTTTAACTTTACCTAATGTCGATGAGCACCTGGACGCCGTTGGGAAAACAGCAAGACAACTTTGCGAGGATTTTGATCATGAGCGGACGGATAAAACGTATAAGACTGTAACGGGTATCGAGATTTTTATTGATTGTGAACTTGAGACCTCAAGACATGATAGCGCTTTTCGTGTTTTTTCATCAGCAGGAAAATTTGTTGATGTGGAAACAAATGAGGGAACTTATCAGCATGTGGTCATTTGTCCAAAACCTTATGTGCCATGGATTCATTTGCTGGAATTTTCGAATGGCGTTGTTGTGGAAGTAAAAACAAAGGATATTCTTGAAACGGATGGTAATCTATCGTTTTGATATTCGTGAGGATCAATAGGTATCCCAAAAAGGGTTGGTATGGTAGAATAAGGGAAGCCATTGCTGGCTCCTACTTTATTTTATTTGAGATATCTTTAACTCTATTGCTGGAGGAAGATGAAATGGAATTTAATTTAGATGAATATCAACCGCATAACGGTAAACGTTATGTTTGTAACGCTTACAAAGGCTTTAGGATTATAGTTGTAGTTGCATCGCAAGCAAATCTGCAAAAAGGTTTAGGAGGCGGGTCGATTAGGTCTTTAATTATGCATCCATTATCGGGTAAGTTTATTGCCTACGATTTTTCGAACGGCAATTGGCAGAATGGATACATTCCTCCTGAAGAGATTCGGAGTATAGTAGAAGATATTGTGAGATACTTCGATTCGGAAATCACAATGGATTGGAATCATGAATCTAAAAAGATAAAAACATTACCAAGAGGAACCAAACACATCAGTTGAGAGTTAACCATTCTCGCAACATAGAAAAAGTGTATATGGACAATGAGGGGAGGATAGATATTCCTCCTCTTTTTTTATTTGTATATATTCATGCATATGATATGAAAGTTAAAAATAAAAAGGTGTTATATGTAATTTTTATATAAGGAGAGATACGGATGAAAGAGGAAGAAGCGATTTCATTATTGTTAGAAGGAAAGTTGAAGCGTGTTGGTGTGAAACGAGCTGTCTTTGCTGACATACCTGACGAAGAACCCATCGAGTGGGTTTGGTTTGATTTGGTGGATCAAGATCATAATGCTCGGCTGGAGAATGGTAACCTGTATATGGATATTTGGTATTGTGCATTGCCCAATCTGCCGGAAGATTCTTTTGTGGATAAAAGGGAAATAAAGACGCCAAAAGGTTTCGTTACACTTTTTAAGTTTCGTATGATGGTTGAACTTGATTACATTAGCTTAGATGGAAAACGAATTTGGTTAAATTGAACTAAGGAATCAGTAAACACTCTTGAATTCATAAACCTAATAGGGGAGCCGAAGAACAATGAAGAATAAAAGCGTTCATATTACGTACCAAGTTGTTCGCGAAATATTCACCATCGACATAGAAAAGGATATTGTCGCCTTTAGAGATGTTACTCAAATCGAAGGAAAACAGGATTCTATTTCAGAAGGGATTAGTACGCCCGAGAAAATAGCTTCCGTCAACAACGATAAGGTTGTTCCCAAAATGGAAAAACTCTGTTTGTTTAAAAAAGGAGTTGAGGAGGCGCACAAAGAAGAAAACATTTTTGTGGATTCTACACGGTATAATCAATTTTATATCCAAAAGCCGTTTAGCTATATTGAGGAATTTGGTACGGAAGAAGTCATGCTATTGAAAAGTGAGGGTTACTCTCACAATCTCTATACGTTGGATGGAGATCGTTTAATGCATCCCATTCACTTTGATGATATTTATGAAGAATATTATGATTTGTACCCGATCATCGAAACACTGAACAAAAGAGATGATATACGTTGGAAAAGATCGAAATTGAACAATTCTTATTTTATATTTACATTAGGAGGTCGGCGATTAGAATTTCGCTATTTACCAACTAATGAAATATGGGCGGAAATTAAATATCTCAAAAATTCTTTTGATGTTCGAGATTATCTAAAAAAAGATGTTTTGGGCATTTCTAAATTTGCCAAAGATATTTAAAGGGCTCTTATCGATTCTTTTTATTTGTGACGATTTAGATAAATGAAGTAAACATTCCACTTGTTGTGTGACTCTGATCCTCATATATAATAGTATATGGGGATTTGTCACTTTGGAAGGAACAGACAAAAACTACGGATCACTTAAAAGGATTTGGTACGTTTGACGTTTCAAACCTACACTTTTGAAATTGAATTTTTAGACTTTAAATAAAACCTTGGGAATGCGGGGGAAGAATGTGAAATCTGCTCAAATTGTCGATTTAGTAGGGGACATACTTCCAGATTGGGCGAAAGAGGAATGGTCTGAATTGCCTACAGATGTAGATCATATGGTCGGTCATGATTGGATTCGTGATGTATTAAAAGGTGGATTACTCAAAATGCATAACGAATTTTCAGCACAGTTAAAACAGGGAGATTGTGAATCAATTGAGATAGCAGGGATATTAAGTGTACAGGAGAGAATAGTTCGATGTTTAGGCAACATCGAACTATTCTTTTACAGTTACAACTCTAAATAAACCTTGATTTAATTTACTTTTAAGAATGGATGGTATTCATATGACAGAGTCTGAAGCATTTGAAATTGGTATGTCGATGATTCGGGTATTGGATCAAAGAAAAGATGCTGAAATAGCATGAGTGTTAAATTACATGGGGGAAGAGCCCATCTTAACGGAGTTACATTTTACACGAATGAATTCATTTCTAAAGCTTATCGAGAAAAGGACGAAATTAAGATTAGTGTAAAAGAAAGAAAGATGAAATCTCACTTTTACGATCGTATACCTTTCCTACGCGGTGTCATGCTTCTGGTAGAAATGTTACTGATGAATCCGATCCCATTCATTTTTATCTGTATCATGTCAGTGCTCTGGTTAAGTGTAAGCGATGAAGTTTCTGGTTCACCTCAACAAGTCAGCACTTTGAGTATAATCGAATCGTATATATTGCCAGGTTTGTTTCTCGTAACTGCTTTGTTTATTCGCAGCACGAAGATCGGTAGGTATCATGCGGCTGAGCATATGGCTGCTAAAACGTTCTCCAAAGGAATGGATCTCACGGTTGATAATGTGATGAAGCAAAGCCGAGTTTATGAGAGTTGTGGAACCAATTTAGTTGTTTTTATGGTAGTGATATTTTTCTTGTTGTCCTTATTCAATTTGGACGTATGGATTTGTTTTATACTCACGTGGTCCATTAGTTACGAGATCTTTCGTGTAGAAGAAGGATGGATTAAAAAAGTGGTTATGCCGTTCTATTGGGTTGGTTGGGGGGCTCAATATTTACTATTCACTTCTAAACCCACAGAAAAAGAAGTGTTGGTTGCAATGGAATCATTAAAAGAGCTCATCCGTCGAGATGAGAAGAAAGTAAAAAATGAATAGTATTAAAGTAAGGAACAGATTGTGAGATATACGGAGTCCTGAATCCCATTTATTTTTAATGAATAGGGGTAGAGTGTACAAAGCAGGGCTGGAATGAACGTGATCAGCATGCTATATAAAGGGATTTTGATGGGTATGTTTAAAGAGTATAATGGAGAGAAGGTAATGAAATGACTATACCCAATACAAGAAAATCTCGACTCGAATGGTTGTCAGACAAAAGGGGTATTGACTACGTTATGTCGATGTATACTCTGACCGATCGAGAAGTAAAAAAAACATTTTGAACATGTTTATCCGATCTATAAAGATTATCCAAGCTATTCAAGAAAAAATGAACAACCAAAGCGTTTGGTGTGTCAGTCAGAGGCTCGCATTACGTGGGAATGTGAATGTGGTGTGAATGAGGGGATATTTAATGAGGATGATCCTCAGTTCAGTGAAAGGCAACAAGCTTGGAATGAGCGTAAGTATAGTTGAAGTGCATAAAAATTGATAATAGATGCACATAAAGATGATCGAATAGGCTGGAATGATGTAAGGTTGGTCACTATTAAACGTCTTGGCGAACAAGACAACATGGCGTTATATGGATGCCCTCAAGCAATCGGATATTGTGCAACTAATTATAAATAAAATTTTTCTGGCGATGTAAGTGGATGTTTAATGTCGTATTGATTTGTGAAGTGTTTTAGAAAGGAGCATGATTAAATGGATAAAGTAAACGGTATGTGTCAATGGTGCAATCAAATTGATGATGTGAAAAACATGATCAATGATTCGAATTTTGAAGATTTTCCATTGTGGTATCATGAATCATATTACGAGAGAGCAAAGGATAAATTGGAATAATAAAATAAAGTATGCTTTATTGAGGATGGAGGACGTAAAGTGAAAGAAATTCTCATTGATGGAATTGTAGATGTTCTTGTGGATTGATGAACAAGGTTGGACGTTTACTGAAGTTGCAAGTGAGAGGTGGTTTTAGCGTGGCAATTAAGCCTTCGGTTGGAAAGAAAATTAGGTTTAAAGTGTGGCACGATATCGAATTTTTCGGAAAAACATATACAATTGGCGGAAACGGCATTGATAGACCAGCAGACACAAATGAGTGGACAGGCGAAGTTGTTGAGATTACACAGCGTAGGCATAAATATGGAAACGTCTCTGGTCGAGACTTCTACTCAGTTAAAAGGGATTTCGATGGCTTTGTACAATATAGTTATGCGAATGAATTTGTGGGTTATGTATATATATAATCTTCAATTTTAATTACATTTAGAAGCTTCAAATATGAAAATTAAAAGCGAAATAATAAAATTGTTCATACTTTACGAGAAAATCTCCATTTAGAGATTTTCTTTTTTTTGTTTGCATTGGTGCATATGATACATAAGTTTAAAAACAAAATAGGATTTATTAAAATCAAATGCTTCTTGGAGGAATATGAAATGTAATAGAAAGAAGATTTTCTGTATAAATTCACATTCTGAATAATAGGAGGAACAGACAATGTTCATCAAGAAAAGTAAAGTACCGTTTAAAAGCAATCCACTTGCTTTGGTGAGAGTGGCGTTGGTTCAACATGTGGAGGAGAAGGTGCAGGGTAAGTTTTATAAGGCAAAGGAGCTGGCCTGTTATACATTTTTAGAAAACCTGAAGGATGAAATACTTTTAATATATATTGAAAGAGAAGGATTATCCGAAATTACGTTGGAGGACTGGCAGAAAGAAGCCAAATTAATGTTTGACGTCATTTATGATCGGGAAGATTATAAAGGACTTGAAATCAAGTATAAGCGGCAAGGCTTTGGAACAACGGGTTTAGGCGTATATGATAAAAATGCAGATGTATTCTACGATTGCGCTCAGGTTGAACATTGGTCTAAGATAAGAGAAATCGTTGAATATAAATATACTCCTATGTTCAAAGCGTTAGATCAATTGTATTTTAACTCATCATTAGATGAGTATGAGGGCTATACCCGAGAAGAAGTAGAGAGTTTTATATTGAACAATTTTGAGCTTGTTGGAGAAAGTAAAAGACTGGATTCGTATTTATAAGTGTTCGTGTGCTTTTACTTTAGGGTCACATACGCTATTGAGAGCGGAGGTTTTATTTATGGATAGATATACGGCTAAAATGGATGTTGTGATTTTCCAATCTGACACTTCCCCGAAGGGATCGGAATGGGAAGAGCATCGTCAAGACAAAGATACCTGGATCATGAATCGCTTAGGAGAGAAGAAACCCTATTACTTCTCCAATAAATCATTCCTAAAGCTATTCAAAAAATCTAATGTATTGAACGAGATTAAACAAGAAGCTGATAGAAGGATTGTGGAAATGTCTAAAAATTGGAACGCCAAAAGATTTTCTCCTATACATGCTTATCCATACGTATTTATGCAGGTTTACTCAGAAAAAGTTAGTTCATTTAAACAAAACTAAATCTCATTGAGAGTGGAGGAACTGAGTATGATGACAGTCAAACGATATATGAGCGATTTTTAATTGGTGGATACCAAGATCTCAAAATACCTGCTTTTGTTGAAGATGAAGTGGAGCAACACTTAATTGAAACTGTTTCTTACAATGTACCCATGATGCCAGTAGTGGTGATACGTCAGAATGATGTGAATCTGAATGTTAAAACAATGCATCATATTGTTTACGGGAAAGAACGAATAGAGCAAATCCTGTACTTGATTCATAAGTATGAAAATAAGGATGCTGAGATTAAAGGTGATGTTCCCAATTTGATAAAAGATTTTCAAGAGCATTTTTGGCACTACGAAATGGTCGTTCATTATGTTGATCCAGGATTATCAGACGCAGAACTTGAGCAATTCTTGAACATATACCAATACCATCTTTAGAAGATAGATTAGAAGAGGAAGGAGAATATCATCTATGTTATTTGTATATGATCCCGAAGGAGCTACGAAAAAAATGTGTGAAGAGCACCCAGAAGAGGAAACCATGTTTGTCTTGCAAATTGAAAATACAGCCCATTATCTTTGTGCAGATTGCTTCGCTTCAGTAGGTAAGTTAGTTATTGACGGATTAAGCTAATAAAGCATGATTTTAATTTAGAATAAGGAGAAATTAATAATGCTAACTGTAAAGTGTGGAAGAAATGAATATGATTTAGATGCAACTGATGAAATCAAGTTTAATGGTGCATGTTATCAGCTTATCACGAAGAAGCAATGGAATGAGTCGGCTCCTATATTGGCTAAAGCGAAAGCGGAAAAACTAATCAAAAGTGGAGATTTAGTTTTTAGCAGAGAAGAGAATTCTCTTGGAGTAAATTTGAAAATATACAAGCCCAAAAGTGAATAATCAAATTAGAATTTAGCTTTAGTGATTTTTCGAGAGGGTCTTGCTCATCTTAGATGTCACTATAAATTCATTGATAAACATGCATAATAGATGAATATCATTATCATCTTATTGAAATGTTAAGGAAATATTATAATCGAATCTTATAGCTTATTAGAGAATAAAACTACTTTCTGAAAAATGTCTATTATATAGGAGTTTTGATGATGGCAAGAGGATGGGAAGGGCTGGAGATTGGAGACAAAGTTAAATACGAGACGAGCGAAAATAGGTTTGTCGAAGGTGAAGTTATTCATCTATATGTAAGTGATAAAAGTCGCGCAAGAATAAAAACGGCTGAAGGTAAAGAGCGAGATGTTATTTGTGAGTATTGTGAAAAGGTTTAATTGATATACGGTTTTTATCTCGCTATGAATAGAATCATTTGAAAAGAACCTCCAAACTATATTTGGGGGTTCTTTTTATTGAATCACATGCGGTATATGTTCTTATGATTTTTAAATCGAATCATGATAAAAGATGAAGCAAGAAAGTAACATAGATTAAATAAAAATAATAAGGAGGCAAATCCATTTGTGACACAACATTATGAGGGAAAATAAAAAGGTCATTATACAAAGTTAATATGTAAATTATAATTTACGAAAATTGAATCAAGTGATATAATCACCGATAAACAGGAGAGGAATATATGGATGAATCAAGATGGTTTAAAACACTGAAGGAAAAATATGAAGCAGGGATTGCAAATACGTTTCTGATAACAGGTAATATTGGAGATTATGTTGTGCCAGGAGTGTTGATTGTCGATTATCTGATACAGCAACTTCAAGAAATGAATGTTGATCGCATTGTTACTTTCAACTTTTCAGAGGGTAGCATTCTACATGTCGGTGAGTCGTTACACGGGGAAGAGGGAGAGCAGTCTCCTTCATATGTCCAAACCGTTAATGGGGATTGGGTTAACATGCTTAATGAAATGAAAATTCCCATCGGTAAGTCCGTGTATATCATTGAATATCCTGAGTTTTTGATTCCAAAATCGACTCAAGGATATTTGGATCAGGAAACAAAGAAAAGGCTTATTGACTTGCATAAAATGATGAATCATCGAGGCTTTTTGGATTCAAACCACATGCTGATCTTTGTGACTCGGGCACAGGCAGACGTGCATGAAATGTTTTTAAATGCAAACTCACGTACCGTTCCCATTCTCATCGAATTTCCAAATGTAGAAGAGCGCTTAGACATGATACGTTATTTAAAAGATTCCAGTTTTAACTCGGTTACGTGGGAATTGTCAGAAAGCCAATTTGCTAAATTAACTGCGGGACTATCCAGGGTTCATTTAGAAGATTTATATTTACTTGCAGAGGATAAAGGGATCTTGGCTAAAGCGATGGTCATGGAGCGTAAGGAGGAGCTCATTCGAAAAGAATTCGGTGAAGTGATTGAAATCTTTGATACGGAGGGGTATTCTCTCGATGACTTTGCAGGACAGGAGCATATCAAAGAGTATCACCGAGAAGCAGTTATTCAACCAATCATAGAAGGGGATACCTCGTTCGTACCCAAGGGATTGTTATACATGGGTCCACCAGGAACTGGTAAAACCTTTTTCGCTCGGTGTTTGGCAGGCGAAGCAAACATCAATTTTGTAGAGTTTAAGATGAGCAAAATCTTGAACAAGTATGTAGGGGAAGCCGAACGGAATTTAGAGAAAGCCTTTAACTGTTTTAAATCTTTAGCCCCCGTAGGTGTGTTTATTGATGAAATTGATCAAGCATTGCAGCGGGGCGGAGATCAAGATGGGAATCCCGTTAATAAAAATATTTTCGGTATGTTTCTCGCCTTTTTGTCAGATCCCTCGAACCGTGGTCAGATTTTATGGGTTGGAGCGACGAATTATCCGAATAAATTAGATGAGGCACTAAAACGAGCAGGGCGGTTTGATAAGAAGATCCCATTCTTTGCACCTACAGATCAAGAGCGTGTACAAGTGTTTAAATATCATTTTGGTAAAACGGGAATTTCTTGTGTAATTCAAAATTATGAGGTTTTAGCGGCAAGGACGGCAGGATACACACAAGCAGAAATTGAAAACATCGTAGTCAAAACGTTGGAGCTGGCTAAGCGAAAAAATTATAAAAAAATAGATGATGCATTAGTGGTGTTAGCCATGGATTACATTATTTCTACACAAAATCATCGGATTCAAGAGATGACGGAGATTGCACTGGAAGAGTGTAACGATTTAGAATTTTTGCCGACGAAATATAGAGAACAAGTAAAAGAAAAGCGGAGGAATTTATAATGAGAAAAATGAGTCCAGAAGAAGCTGCAAAGGTCATTGCATTGGAAAATCACATTACAGTTGTATTTGAAGAGGGTTTTGAAGAGGAGAGTCGAACTGCCAATGAATTTAGAGATCTTTTAGGGCAGATCCAATTTGAGAGAGCATGTATTCATGCTCTCCTTGGAGGTCAATATCGATATGAAACGTTCTTAAAGCAGGACAAATTCGAACGTAACAGCATTTTGGATATTGTAAGGTTTGGTGATTGGAGCTATATCATACTGCATGATCAGAAGCATCCAACGGATGAGAAGCTTTATGTAATTATTCAAAATGTAGATAAAGCAAATGAAGAAACAGAAGATGATTCAGCTCCACAATATGAAGAAACATCTTTAAAACTAAACCACCAAGAGTCTTATACGGTTCTATCCATGGTTGGAGATTGTATAGAGCGAGGTCAAGTTGCAGAAGAGTACGAAATCAAACAACTTGAAAATTTGTTGGAGATTATAGATGATCCATTTGAAGGATTTAAAGATGATTTAGAGTTTGAAATTCAAATTAAGGTGAAGAAAAAACTGAACAAAGAAAGAAATACAGAATCATAAAAGATGCTAATGCGAAAAACCGCTATTCATATAGTGTGGTTAGAGGCCGAATCGTTAAGATACAGAGGATGGGAACATCCTCTTTTTAAGTTATGAATTTAGAGTCATACCTGATCAGAGCTGAAACCGATTTCCTCGTATCCGTTAAAGAATTATACTGATGTAAATTCGAAGTGAAGAGAGGTTGTTTATGATAAAAGAAAAATTGAGAGCAGGGATTCAGCTTATACTGGAAAAGGAAATCGTTCCAACAGAATTTGTGAACCATTTCGGTAAACTCTATGTTTTTGATTTGAACGAAATGTTAGGTATTCAGATTGTATTTGACAAAAATGCCTATTGTGTAAATGCCTATTGTGTATATACTTATCTGGGGTTTGATATGTTCATGTGTTCCCATAAGCCAACAGGAGTTAACGAGCGATTGGATAGTGGTATTTGGTACAAATTACAGCATAGAAATGATCGTAAGCTACTGAAGAGGTTAGTGCAGTATATTAAAAAGTTGAAAATGAAAGGCATACTTTCCTACGCTAATCATATTGTACTCGATTCAAAAGGAACGTTTCTTGGAAAAGAGCTATTAGATTATATAGAAAAAGAAAATATAGAAGCCATAGAACAATATATAAACCAAAGACCTCATCATTTATTTTATTTTACAAGAGAAGCAATAAAGGATCTCGAAGAAATAAAGGAAAAGTTAAAATATAAGAAGAAATTATTAGAATCATTCTAACAAAACCTTACAGGGTAGTTACCTTGGAGGTTTTTTTTGATTAAATAGAGCAATTCTTATTGACTCATTGACTATAGTCAATTAATATAAACTTATTAACTAAGTTTTGTAGGAAAGGGATACGATGATGAAAGAACTTTTCTCGTTTTTAGATGAAGCATCTAAGGTGCGTCTGCACACATTGTTGAGTCAATATATTAGCCGACACTTAAAAAAACAATTTCCTGCGCCTACCGTTGAAATGTTCAACGAAGTTAATCGTATCGAATTAGCAAAGGAAATTCTAAGAAAAAATGGTCAGTCTACATCTTTTCTCACTCACAAATATAAGTACAAAACGACTCGCACATATACGGAAAATGAGTTTTTCGAAGACATTGTTCAATATATTGATTTGAAAATTCCGCTATATTATTATCGTCAAACGATGCTACACCCTAAAGATGACTGGATTCGCTTCAAGAAAAGCTACAAAGGGATTCGAATGTTTCCAGGTTTGAAATTTAAATATCACCAAAATATTGAACGTGAAAAACATTGGATTCAGCACTCCTTGCTTTGTCGTGATTCAAAGGATCATACAAACAGTCAATCAATGCATGATCCGTTAATTCAACTTGAGTTAAAGCCTATTGTTGAACCTGGAAGAAAAGCCAATCAAAAACAAATCAGAGTGATTCAAAATTTATGCATGAAAATGGGGATAGCCATCACCAATTTACATGTTTTAAAAAGAAATACAGCAAGTGCTCTGATGGGGAATTTAAGTAGAGGGATTATATATGCCCCTTTATTTCAGGAGAAGAACCTCGATGTTGCTTTTGCCAATTTACAGAAGGTAGCCGATACAGGAGACAATCAAAGACGTGGAAATTTTGAAGCAAATTTGTTGTTTCTTGAACAGCGTAAACATGCATATACAAACTTAAATAAGGCAAATACGAAGAGTGTACTTATTCGTCCTTTGCTTAGAATGCTTGGATACGATATCGAGAATCCTACAGAAGTTTATGAAGAATACCCGTGCGGAAACCAATTAATCGATTTTTCCATTATGAAAAATAACAAGCCTTTCATTCTTATTGTAGTGAGCAGTGAGCAGCGGGAATTTGAAAATCGATATCAAACGGTTTTGAGCAACGCACCATACGCTGCCTATGTCATTCGAACCAATGGAAGTGAATATCTTATTTATGGGGTTAGAGAAGGAAAAGAGATATATTATTTGGGTTCTGCAACTTTAAGCGTAAATAATCATAATATCCCCTTGTTACAGAGCTTTGCAAAAGAGAGTATCTTTAAAGAGGATGAACCACGACTGCTTGTGCATTTAAAGGAAGAAGCTAACCGAATTCAGCAAATTGGACAAGTAAAAAGCATGATTAAAAGTCCACCTAAAGAATTGCTTGATGTATTCACGAATCAAGGGATTAGCAAAGGATCAGTGATGTCTGTTTTTCATAAGGCAATCAATGAATTTAGTCGGGAGTGTAAATAATATCAGACCAGTTTTAGAGGATCTTCAAGAGGGATTCTCTTTTTGTCATTGGACTGTTTAATAAACTTGCCGATGTGGGGATGCTTCTCTTTTAAGAAAATACACAATACAATCTCGTTTCATTTATAATGATAATATTGGGTTCTACGTGCTAACTTGAGGAGTATGAATATAGATTTATTGTGATATTGAGATCAGCATATAAGAGAAGTGGAATTGAAAGCAGGTATTGCATAACTAAAATCCAGATTACCTAAAATTTTTGCAATAATTTAAAAGGAGCGACTGTATATGAATTTTTTAGATATCCCACAATTTACAAGGTCGGGTACATGGGAATGCCATTTTAGTTTAGTAAGTTTCGTTCGTTTCATTGAAGAGGCGGAACAAGAAGAAGGCTTGGAAATGAATCCAGATTTTCAAAGAGGCCACGTTTGGACAGAGGAGCAACAAGTTCGTTATATAGAGTTTTTGCTTCGTGGTGGAAAAACTGCCAGAACGATTTATCTTAATAATTCAAGTTGGAATAAATTAAGTGACACTTCTTCTGAACATTTTTATGTATGTGTTGACGGATTGCAAAGGGCAACGGCAATCAGAAGATTCATTAACAATGAAATCCGAGTGTTTGGTTTGTTGTTTAAAGAATTTGAAGGAAATACACGTATGATTCAAGGGATTTTTATTCATATAAATGATTTGCAGACGAGAAAAGATGTTCTTCAATGGTATATTGAATTCAACTCTGGAGGTACAATTCACAGTGAAGAAGAAATTAATAGGGTAAAAAAACTACTTGAAAAGGAGCAATAAGTCCTTCGTTGTGAGGAAGGCTACAACCTGTTATTTTCTTAATACGGTATCTCGAAAAGACCTCTTGCGTTAAAGAGGTCTTTTTCCTTTTAAAAAGTTCATCCTTCGCGTAGTAATAGACAGGACAAAGGTATATAACACAAAGACCATAACATAAAAGGATTTTTGAAAAATTAATCAAAAAGGAGATATTAAGATGAAGGTTGTTGTAATGGTTGAAGTGTATGAGGACGTAGTTGGGGAAGTAACGGTTTTCGCGGGGAGAGAGGCAGCAAATAAAGCGAAATCGGCTTTTAAAGCATTCACCTCTGTTTCCTACGAAGACTTCGTACAAGCAAAAGAATTGGGAACAGCAGAAGATCTACTGGGTGAGTATATCGGTACAAAATTGACGTTTACTGAGACAGACGGAGTACCAGAGGTTACGATTCATGTGCAAGGCGGAATAGAAAAATGCCATCCAGAGAATAATCCAGAAAACATCATTATTCATATTGAAGATGATGATATGGTTAACCAGGGATAAGTAAAAATGGGGAGAGGGCAATAGCCTTCTCCCTTTCTATATAAGTGTTTTGTATTTATAAGTATGAGATCGGCATATAAGAATGGTGGATTTACTAAGACAGGAGTTACTCCAACTATTTTAAAAGGCCGAGAGGATGAGTGCTGTATGAGAGAGGCAATCAAACGTAGATTATATAAACTGAAAGATCGTTTGTACTTAGAGGCTAAATATTTAGCTGATTATGGCTTTGGAATTGGACAACCCATTCGCTACGATATCGACAAGCAAAATGGCACAATTACAGTAGAGTCGGTTAAGGAAAACAAGAAGCGGGTTGCGAAAACAACTCAAAAAACAGGAAAAACCGTTCCTGTTATCGATATTAAAGCTACAGAAGTTAAAAGTTTTTTTGCTTCACATGGTCGAATTTTTGTAGAAATTGTAAAAGGTAAAATTATTTTCTCTATAGAAGAAGTGGTCGAAGAACAACAGATTTGTGACAATGTGGTTTCTCTTGATTCTGTTAGAGAAACAAAAACGGTTTTCAATCGCTATGCAGTTGGATTAAATGAGTTTGCAAAAGCTGTGAATTTTGAACAAATTACAATCTTTGATTTATTTCAAAACGATTCAAAGAATTCGATCTCAAACAAAGAAAAGGGGAAGGAGAAAGCAATTTCGATGCTTTCTTTGTTCAGTGGTTGTGGAACCATGGACAAAGCATTCTTAGATCAGGGGTTTGATATTAAATTTGCAAACGATAGGTATGAAAAAAAAGCTTTAAAAGACTATCACGTACAAACCTACAAGCACAATATCGGCGATCATATTTTGATGAGGGATGTGATGGAACTTACAGAAAAAGATATTCCAGAAACTGATTTTGTATGTGCGGGTATCCCTTGTGTAACGTTCAGCGCATTGAACACGAAAAACAATTTCCGTGATAGTGAAAGTGATCTTCATCCTATTGTTGAAAAGACGCTCGATATTATCCGTTGGAGCAAAGCAAAAGCATTTTTATTTGAAAATGTCGTTAACTTTATAAAGGTAAAGAAAGGACTAATACTACAACGCCTAAAAGAAAGGTTTCCTGATTTTTTGTTTGAAACCAAGGTTATTGATGCGACAGACTTAGGATCGGCTCAGAAAAGGAAGCGAGCCTTTGTGTTAGCCATTCACGATACAATGCCTTCACTTGATTTGCCACTTGTACATGAAGTGCGAACGGTAAAGGATGCGTTTAAAGGCGTAGAATTGGCGACACAACAAGATGAATTTTTCACGCCAACACCGAAAATCTTAGAACGTATGAAACATGTACCACAAGGCGGCAATGTGCTTGATGTTCCTGTAGAATTAAGAGCACCAAGAAAAACATTTAGTAACTATTGTCAACGGCTTTCCGAACGTAACCAGGCTCCTACAATTACTCATGTTCAAGATGATGTATTTTTTCATCCAACAAAAGAGCGTTACCTAACGGTGCGAGAAACATCTCGGTTATTCAGTTTACCAGATGAGTTTGAGTTCAAGGGGAGTATGACAGCGAAATTTGAAATGTTGAAAAACGCCGTTGATTATCGGGTGTCAACATTTCTGGCTAAGACGGTGAGGAATCAACTCATGCCTATCTTGTGAATTTGTGTGAGAGTTAGAAGAATCCACTGTGAAATCTTATCATGTCACTCGGAAAAAAAACATGAATTCCATATTGAAGAATGGTTTGATTTTCACAAATCGGATGCAATAGCAAGTGGATCGGTGATTTGAAAGGTGTATTTTTATTTGTACATTAAATGATATGAATGTGTTGAATGGCTGGATGAAATTAGTCCTTTCAGAATATTGGACTTTTCAAAGTTTGTTGACGGATAAATTCCAGGTTAAGGTTTCGACCGATGGTGTTTTTCCAGAGACAAGTAAATAGAAAACGTATAATATTTAAGAATGGGGGAGACGATATCGTCTCCTTTTTCTTGATTACAAATTGACTATAGTGTAGAATTTAATAGTAATTGACTCTATAATACTATTTTATAGTTGTTGTTAACTGCATAAGATAAATATATTTTAAATCATAGGTGTTAACAAAACAGTTTAAAAGGAGCGGTTATTCATGGATATGACTCAAGTCTATTCCTTTAATCAGGCAGCTAAATATGTGAGGAAGATTCAAAACTGTAACGAAAAAGAATTTGAAGATCGTATTCGTGAAGCTTTTGGGAGAATGGAGAACATTCAAATTTCTGATGAATACCTTGAAACTTCGCCGATAGACTGCACTTGTATAGTAACTTTTTGTCGTGATATTTATTTGTGTGTAGATATTACGAAAAATGATGGAAAAATTTCCGTTGTCCGAGTTTCAGTATCTGCAAATTATTGTTTTTATTTGGATCCGAGGTCCTTTACAAAAGTCGTACATGTTAGTCATGACGATTTAGACGGAAGATCTCCACTGATCCTATCGCGCATTGCATTTAGCGACAAGGAGTTGATTACGAAGGCCTGTTCATATAGTAGGGTGGATGACATCATCGAAGATCTGCTAAATAACGAATTGGAAAAAGAAACGAGCCTTATGTTTATTACAGATATCAGTCCAAGTCCAGAAATTCTAAGTAAAATACATGATATGGTGCAGGAAGGTTATCGCATCCTTTTAATCGATCACCATGATGCAAAACCCGAGGTTCCAGAGACAAAGTATAAATCTTGGATGAAACTGGATCAGACCTATCCTGATGGACGTGGTACGGCTGCTACAAGCATGTATTATGATTTCCTGTGTTCATACGATTTGATTGAGCCTACTCCAATTTTAGAAGATTATATTGAGCTTGTTCGCTTGTATGATACATGGGAATGGGAAGAGCTTGAACATCTTCGTGCTAAACGTCTGAATGACTATTTCTTCATGTCTAACTGGGAAGAATTTGATGAGCAAGTCATACTTCGTTTAACAAACCCCGAAATCATCCAGGAGACAACGGCGCAATATGAATCTGGTGTTAGGACATTGTTTACATTTGATGAGAACATTGAATACATGTTAGACATCGAACATAAACAGATTGAAGGGTACTGTAAGAAAAAGAAAAAACAAATTAAGTTATTCGAAGGAAGCATCGATAATACCGATCGGATATACAAGTATGGTGTTGTATTTGCTGAGAAATATCAATCCGAAGCTGGAAACTTTCTTTGCAAAGAATTCATGGATGAGATGGATTTTGTAGTATTGATTGATGCCGGCAGTAAAAGAATGAGCTTGCGTCGCCATAAACATAAACCTGTTGATGTGGGAGCAATTGCCCTAAGTCTTGGCGGGGGTGGTCGTCCAGCTACAGCGGGTTGCCCATTGAATGCACAAACTAAGCATCTATTTTTAGATCCATTATTGGTTGTTTAAAGGGTGTCACCATATTTGTTGAATAAACGGGAATTGAGACCAACATCTCTTTTCCCTAAGAGAGAATATATGAATTTGCATATAGGTAGAGCCCAGACAGAAAGGAATCGATTCGATAATGGTACAGTTTCCAGAAAAATGCCCTGCTTGTGGAGGTTCTTTTGAGCAAGTTCATGATACTCATAACCAATGTGATACGTGTGAGCTGGCGATGCTTAATGGAGTATATGTTTTAGAAAATGAACATGATAGGGGCTATCATGAGGTTAGAATCATAAACAATAAGATTTGTGATCCTGAAAAAATCCCAGTGTCCGATGGTGAGGTCGTTTCGTTTTTAGATCGATGGCTTGTAAATGCAGGCGCATTGAAGTACGATGCGTCCGCCATTGAATTGGTGTCAAAACTTATACCACATTTTAGCTATGAAGGTTCTTTATTTCGAGGATTTTACCATCCTTTTGTAATCATTAGACGGCAACAAACGGTTCATTGTATTGAATCATGGTCGAAATCAAGATTCGGTATTCAGAACCTGGAAAACTATGCTCAAATCGCATTCGGGAATGTGAACAAAGAAGACGGAAGTGTGGAGACTTACACGCCTGAACAATTTATAGAATCGAATATAGAGCTTCAAAAGGAACCTTTTGATCGTGTTATTGAAGAGGGGTTTGAAGGATTGGATATTGTCAGGTTGGCTCACTATGTTAACTATCGTCCTGACTTTCTTCAGCTTCTGGAGGATGTCGAAGAGGTGCTGGTCATTCAGAAATGTTAGTCGAATACGTAAAAGAACAGGAGCATGTATAGTGAACAATATTGTGGATGAAGTATTTTCAGAAACCATAGAATATCTAAAGCGACTGGGGACAAGACGATACTTTTCAAAACTACTTGAACGTTATGTTTTTTATTATAATAAAGGAATTTACGTACATTTCAACTTCATATCGAATTCTGACCAAGGTTGCTTTGAGTGTTTTGAGAGACGATATGGACTTGAATCTTTTGTAGCAAACCATCTTAGTCAAAAGAAGCCACGGGATACCCGAATGAAGATTTACGATGTTCGAGAAAATACGAACCGTAGAGTGAAAGCCTGTAAAGATGCACAAGATGAATGGTATAAAGTGAGACGTAGCCTGGAAAGTAATTGGAGTGACAGTGAGACGAAGAAAGTAACGGATAGTCAGTATGATAGGGTGCAAAAAGCGCTACGTTCCATTTACGAGTTTCATGAACAAGCATCAAAGGAAAAGTTGAACCGAGCTGAACAGGCGTCCAGGGTGGTCTATGCGATGGATAAGCACTATAAAAATGCTTCTGAAGAGTTTAAGCATGTAGAGAGCTCGGTGCTTTCCCTGTTGCTGGAGTTTTACATGAAACAATTAAGTAAACGAATTCAAGCTTTTTTTGGACAGGATAAAGTTAACGTACGATATCCCCGAAAAGAGATTGTGAAACTATTTAAGGAAAGGAATAATCAAAACAACTATGATTATGACGATCCAGAACGTCAATTTTCGGTGTTCGAGCGTGAGCTTCTCGGTTTTATGGAAATGGCAAAAAAGAAGTTCATTATTCATGTAAGTAGGGAAGATTTTGTTTATAAGCTAACCTCATCCGAAACGAAAAACCTTTTTAGGGTTTCCGTTAATCAAAAAGGTGATGTGCACGATGACCCAACTGTTTTTGAACCGATGGAACAATTCTTGGGTAAGTACGAAGGGTTTCGATTGCTGATTCATTCCTTGGCTCAAATCAAGAATGCATTTGGAGACAAAGTAGAAGTGTTTCAAGATATTGTGAAGCTAATATCCTTGACGTATTCTAAGAAATTTATATCTCGCTATATGGAACTTGAAAAGGAGTATTTTGAAAAATTAAAACAAGAAAGAGAACATAAGCCAAAGTGGATGGGCGAGGAACAAGCGATTCAGAAGATGAAAGAAGCCTTCCCAGCATTTCAAATCAGTTCGGGACTGAAGGAAGATTCAACCATGAATTTTGTAATGGAACATGTTGCCCATTCGAAAGAAAGATTCTATATTCATTTTATCGATTCGATTACTAATGGTACGGAAGTTATAAAGATTGGTGCATAACGGAGGGATCATTTCCCTTCTATACATAACAAGTAAATGGGCTAAATGAATTATGTTTTGAGAGCTGGACGGTATAATATAAGGATTTTAGAATCCAGGATATTTAAATTACATCAAAAGGGAGAAGCGAGTAACTATGGATGTGATTCATGTTGAACTGTATGGCGGCAAAGGATTGTTTGGCGGGAGAGAACAGCCGTTAGAAGCAAGTGTTATAAGGTGTGATAAGTACAAAAGTTGTTCCTATTACGAAAACAACCAATGTCTGAAAGTAAGAAGCATAGGTGGCTCGACTTGTAGATTTGGACAAGAGGATACCGTCAGAGGATATACCAGCAAGGCGAAAAAATATCATCAATTTAAGAGAAGCTGGAAGGATCATGAACAATATCGAAAATTGGGAAAGCCTTCTGCAAAGTTGGGGCATATTGATAACTTTGTTGTATTCCCCTATCCATATATTCATATTAAAGAACAAGAAGATGGTGAAATTAAAATTAGTGATCCCCTTTTGTTCAGTGACAAAACAGCGTTTATTCCTTGGGACAAGTTTACTCCTGAGCTGATACATCGGATATGTTCATTTAGACCAGAGGCAGTCATGGGTGGAGAAATCATGGAATATCGTAGAAAAATTGTACCCATGTTTATAGCCCATTTAAAAGAGGTTATACCCGAGAAATATGATGAGTTCATTGCTAACCATGCGGAGTTTGACGTGAAGATGGATTACGTAGGCAGAACAGCATTATTAAGAACGATTAAGCCATCCCTTGTACATTATGAGAGCAATAATTATCCCGAATTAAATGAAGAATGGATGTGGGATGGTGAGTACCTAACGTTCAAAGCTGGGCATATCCACAAGTTCAATATAACCAGTAATTATACCGTCGAAGAAGTGAAGATTAAACCAAGTGACAAATCAACGATAAAAATTTCAAGTAATGACCAGGTTACATCGAAAACCGTTTTCATTGATTAAGTCAAATAGTAAAAAAATACTTCTCTGAGCAATGTCAGCTACACTATAAACGAAGTTAACGACTGATTTGTAGCGGAATTTACGCGTAGTCTTCTGCCCTGAGCGAAGGGGGCGAATCAGTGCTTCAGCATTGGGCGGGGGTTCATTGTTCCGTGAGCGCAGGAAGTATCTACACACGTGAACGGCAACCGTAAGGTTGGCTTGGTATGGGTGCCGTTTGTCCAATTGAGTAATGACGACGTGGAGGTCATCATTTCAACAAAATTGTACAGGATCATTCTTACGAAAATCTCCTGGATGATGAGCTCTTGTCTTTTTGTATGAAAATTTATCGTTACGGGGATGGCAGTGATTGTTTTAGTGCGTCTGCATACTCATTCATTGGTCCTCCTTGTTATTCAAGGGGATTCGCCAACCATTTCCATGACCTGAAAAGTTCTGTTTCTCATACTGTAAAAAAGAGCAGGTTATCGATAACCTGCTCTTTTTCTTGATATTGAGTTAAACACCTTAACTTATCTTCTATATTGCATTAATGATGAACTGTCCTTTTGAAGCTTTGATCTCAAAGTAATATTTTTGATCTTTATTTAAACCACTTAATTGTTGGCTATTCCCAGGAGACACTTGAAACTCATCAATCACGACATTTCCTTTAACATCTTTAACTCTCATAAGCGCATTACCTGTACTGTTCGCATCATTTATGATTGTCTTATCCCAAAAAACACTATCAAATTTGATAGAATCTTGATCATCAAATTTGACCTTATTCCATTCATCAGTTTCTTTTTCAATAGCCATAACTGATGTCATTTTAGGAGAAATGTAATTATGGACAGTTTCTACGTTTTGATAAACCTGATAAGAACAAACAAAAATAATGGTTAATGTAACGAAAATCGCACTTATTACACCAATTTTCTTGAGTTTACTATTAACCATATTTCAACTCCTTAATCAATAGAAATATTATAATATCCAGTTTTGCTACCTTTTCCTTGCAGGGTATAATCCCCGGCATTCCAAGGAATCTGATCAAGTACAGTAGATTTTCCTGCCGCAACTGTTTTGGTACTTCCTACTTGCGCGCCTGTATCATCTACAACCCTAAAAGTAACAGAACCTGGGTTATTTGCACTGTTTGTAACAGTAGGTGAATCATTAAAAAAATTGTTAGAAGATGTAATGTTACTATAGGCACCTGAAGTTAAGTAAGCTGAACCTGACCAATTTACATACGGAACAACCACTCTACCTTCCTTATTCAGACTCTCGTTTTCAACCGGAGCAGCCATTACAGCACTTGCGCTTCCAATTGCAAGGGCCAAAACACCAGCAGAAGAAAATAATGCTACTTTCTTTACTAAATTCAATTAAAACACCTCTTTTTCAAAATTTTTATTCGATGTTTTTAGGTTGTGTTTGCACCAAAAACATCCTAAGTCTTACTTTCTACATAAAGCAATATATATCCTGCTAATTTCTTCATTTATTTAACAATATTTATAAAGTTGATACATATAATCCAACTCCGGTCAATCTTTTTAGGGGCATATCAGTCTCTGTCTCATGCCAAATAGCTCGATTCAATCTGAGCTTTAGCTAAAAGTGCTATAGCCAGCAAGATTAAACCAAGTGACAAATCAACGATAAAAATTTCAAGCAATGATCAAGTTACAGCGCAAACACTATTCATAGATTAAATCTAATAAAAAAACCACCCATTCAGAGATGTTTTTTTTATTAGTGAATTGCCTTCTTTTTTGAACTCTTTTCTCGATGTCTTATTAAGCCAGTAATGCATATCAGTATGGATGAACCTCCCACCACTTAGCTAAAGCTTGAAGTGGGGGTTTCTTATGACCCATGCTTACGTGCCTTCACGAAAACCGTTCGGTTTTCTCCTTCTTACAAGAAGGGAATGACCGCTTGCACTTTCATAAGCAACTGTCTTCTAACAGGGTGGGTTCGCACCTTCTACTACTTATAGGGCGTATATCGCACATCCCGCCAGCGTTAGAGCTTTGTTTGTACAAAGTCTCGATAGCGAAATATAGCCATTAAGCTACTCGTAGATACGTGAGGTTTTTCTCCTCGATGGGTGTGAAAATGCCGTAAAGTTGTTCGCTTAGGATATTCTTCGCTCCGTGTGTATCTCGATGCGATACATATCCGCATCGACAACGATACATGCGTCCTTTGGGTTTGTGACGCTGATGGCAAACGGGACACGTTTGCGTACTGTAAGCTTCATTCACGTTGGTGACCGCAATACCCTGCGCCTGACACTTATAGGTGAGATACTGCACTTGCTGTCCGACATTCCAGTTCGAGATTTTCTGTCGCTCTCGTCTGCGAAGTTTTTGCTTCTTCTTGGTTCCTTTGCTAACCGTTCCGACATCGCCGACAAACATTTCTTTGATGGATTGAGCGATACACCAATCCACAAATGCCTTGGTTATTTTGTGTGATCCATCTCGTAGTTGTCTATCGCTTTTCGATAAGATGTATTGCTTCGCACGGTTGTACTTTTTCCACTGACGAGAGCCTTTTTTGCATTTGCTCATCAGCCGCCGAAGTTGTGCGATCTTCTTATTGCGAAGCCGATGAATACTGCGTAATTTACGTCCTGAGAGCAAAATGCCTTCACCGTTTTCACATACCGAAGCGATGGCCTGGACTTCGCCCATGTCTACGCCTGCACCATAGGTTCCTGTTTGTGGCTTCGCGACTTGACCATCGTCATAGGTGACAGATAAGTACAGTTTACGATCAAAGCAAAGTTCAATTTCTTTGATGTCACCCGTAGGCAAGTTTTTCGCAAACAGTACCAATGGTTTGACACGCTTGCCGTTTTGAATGCCAAGCGACAGTTCAATTTTGCCATTCGGATGAAGGGTGAATGCTTTGTCTACCCACTTCGTATTGAAATACCTTTTCTGACGATGTGGATAACGAGCCGTTGTGATGCCTTTTTTCTTTGATTGGATTGCACTGTCACGACTAAATAGGTACTTATGACAGACGGCTTGCACACTTTGGCTGTGAAGTGGAAATTTGCCCTTCACTGCTTGTTGAAGCTGTGTTTGATTGATCCATGTACCTGTTCGTATGTGATGTTGTTTGGATGCAGCCAAACACGCATTCCAAATGTCTGCGGAAGTACGATTACAAGCCAATAATTTCGTAATCACTTCTTTTGAAGCCGTAAAGGTAACTTTCTTTCCTCTGTACATGGTGAATTCACCTCCTTTTGCTTGTGGTTTCTTCTATTATAAAGAGAAAAGAAAGAGCAATTCATCCCCCACCTGTAGAGGTAGGGGAATTCTCGCTTAGGTTCAGTTAAATCGTATGTATTTTTGAATCTGGTGAAGGTACATATAATACATTACATATTTCATACAGCAGGTAATTGTACAGATTATTTATATAAAGGGAGGATTTAAGATGGTGAGGATTGTTTATTTGAATTATGGTTTGTTAGATATGATGTTCTTTGAAGAAGAGGAACGAGAAGCGATCGAATCATTTTGGGCTATTTTTGGAACCACAAATACTCCGCGAAATACTGGTGGAGTTCGTGTATTAGATGTTAACCAAGCGCTTAATGAAAAGGATTTTGGTGGTTATCAAATTGGAGTGGTAGCAAAAGAAGTTGCCTAATTAGGCTTTAAGAAGGGGCTCATTCAGGTAATTGTAAAAAATCAGGAGCATATTCTACAATACGGGGGAATCATCGTGAATGAGGCGTTTTTTAAATGGTTTAAACATAGCAAAGCAATCGATGCCAAAGGCAATCCACAAATTTTCTATCATGGATCCATTTAGGAGTTTAGTGTATTCGATACAAGCAGGATTCAAGCTAACGAAACGGATGCTGTGTATAATGGGTTTTGGTTTTCATCCCAAAAGGATGATGCCTCTCCAGCATGGAAAGATCCCAAATACGTCAATGCCTATTATTTGTCGGTACAAAACCCAGCTCCGCATATGGTTATTAAGGAACTGTTCACGAAAATAAAAGCAGATGAGCAAAGTTACCTGAAGTATTCGATTGAAAATGGTTTTAGAAGTTGGGCAGATGCCGTTCGTTATGAATTGAAGGTTATGGGATACGACGGTGTTATTCATCGAGTTGTTCCTGAAATTAAGTGAGGAGTTTGAAGAAAAGGGAGAAACGGTTTATTGGAGCAACCGTGGTTTTCAATATAAATTGAAGAAATACGACGATTTAGGGGGTGTAGATCTCTATCGCATTCAATGCGGGGGCGAGGAATACATTACAGGTTATGAAGATCTGATTGATTTATTCAATCAACATTCGGAAAGAGTCTTTGTTGCTTTTAAACCGAATCAAATCAAATCCATTCATAATGAAGGAAGTTGGTATCCTGATAATAACGACGTAAGATATTGAAAGCTTGAGTATTATTTTTTACTCAAGCTTTTTCTCTTGTTCATGAGAGAGAGTAATGAGCGATGTATCACTTTTTCGTTGGTGGTGATGTAAAAATATGCGTTGCTTACAAGGACCGGCACTACATATTCCTTGGTGTGAACAGACAGTATTGACCATTGTTGTTAGATGGGGGATGGGAAAAAGAATTAGCGAAAAAATTTATTCTTTTCTTCTAACCTTCGCTTTAGTTGCGAAACACGACATTGAGAAATGCCTAATAACTTTGCGTATTCGCTTTGAGTAAAAGCAGGATGCTTCACCATCAACTCTCGTAACTTGCTCATCAATATATCAGACTTGTACGTACGTATTTTCTTCGATGGTGTTTTAATATCAGAAGGGTACTCTTGGCAGTTTCTACCTTCTTTCAGTTCCCGAACACAATCGTGACAAAGAAAATTTCCCTTGAAGTACGTTAACTGTTCAATTGAACTACACATTTTACAAGATACACCTGTGAATTTTTTGAAACCCAACATCTTCTTTTCTGCATCGATAAATAATTCTAAGGGGTCACCCCGATCGATGTTCATCGAGATTCTCATCTCTTTTGGTATAACAATTCGTCCCAGGTGATCCAAGGGGCGCGTCATTCCAGTGTTTTTCAAAGTAATTCACCCTTTGCTATTAGTCATATGGAGCCGATGGTTTTACGCAAAGTTTAACTATGGATATGAAACTGTTGATTTCAAAGATTTATGTTTCTAAGTTGCTATGAAGTATGGATAAGAATTGCAAGATACTCTTTTATTATAGCGGGTATGGAAAAAATATGTAAATACAATCTGTTTAACAGAATTAAAATGAAATTTGATATATTGATGTCGTTATATTGCAATAAAAAAGAAGCTTCTTTTGAAAAGAAGCTCCTTTTATGTATATAGCTCTATTTTTATCAACATCGTTTATGCGAAAAAAGCAAACCCATCGCCAAAGTCGCCAACTTCGATGACATCATATTTTGTTACAGGAATTTTTAAAACATCGCTGATTGCTGACAACGCGTCGGATAACGGTTGTTCAGATACCAGTCTTCCATCTTCAGCGTAGGTAAGAATCGCATCGGTTTCGAGCTTTTCGGAGTATTCAACTTCGCAACGAATCGAAGTGTTTTTGGTTTGGATAATTTCTTGCATCATTTCATTAAGTTTGTTTGGTTTGAAAAATGCCATTTTCATATAAGGTAACTCTCCTGTCTATAATTTAAGTAAAAATATTATTGTATTGACTATAAACGTCTTAATGCTTGTAGATTCATTATAAAAGATATGATGATATATGCCTATACTTGTTTTTTCCAGTATGAGCATAAGGTCATATGATGATATTTGGAATAGGACTTTAATAGTGATAATGTGATTCAATAGTCTTGCGTTAATGTGAATTGACTTGTTTTTAATAACGGATTAGGACTTTGACATGAATCAGTTCAACACGTTTGTCTTTGAAGCGCTTCAAAATTAACTCCATTCAATGACCTGTGAAGTAAAAACACCCCTCCCAATTAAAGGGAAAGGGTGTTTTTCTTTTTATGAGGACAAGAGTTCTTTACGCTTCTTGAAATGATTCACGATAAAGGTTGCAGCAAAGGAAAGGGCTACGAAAATAAAGAATTGAAGATGTGTAATATGAATTTCATGCATAGTGATTCCGAATAGAGCAACGATTTCATGAACGGTACTTAAAAGCATTTTTAATCCGATAAAACCAATGAGAACATAAGCTGTGACCTCAAGCTCGGGAACTTTTGCAAGCAATTTGGTGAAAAGCTGTGCAACTCCCCGCATCATTAAAATTCCAAGCATGCCACCAAGAAGAAGGATGCCTACCAAGTCAGAGATCCCGAATGCTGCGAGTACGGAATCCACGGAGAATGCAATGTCCATCATTTCTACTGAAATAATTGTCGCCCAGAATACACCGAACATACGAACAAGGAAACTTCCTTTATTAAAACCGCTATGAGACTCTTCAGCTTCATCATCGGTATTATTTTGCTTGCGGTCTTTGTACATTTTTGTGAAGAAACTGATCATCATCCACAACAGGTAAGCTCCTCCGATAAGTTTAATGAACCAGAGTTTGGTTAGCGCGGTACCCAGCCCGATAGCGATAAAGCGGAACAAATAGGCTCCCCATAATCCGTACATTAAAGCCTTTTTTTGTTGTCTGACAGGTAAATGCCGTACTTGAAGGGAAAGAGCAATAGCGTTATCTGCTGACAAAAGACCTTCCATAACAACAAGTGTCGCAATCAGTCCCCAGTTTGCAGGATGTGTGAGAATATCAATCCACATTTTCCCGTCAAAAAACTGCGCGTATGTTTCTCCGATTAAGTGTAAAATCCCCAAAATATTTTGCCTCCTTGGTTGCTGTTTGGAATCTATGTCAAAGGGGTTGTCCCTCTAATCTCATACTTGAATACTCAAACATCATCAAATGACTTAACAACTGTAGTCAGTATATAATACATTATTGTTTATAGTCAATATATAAACTTATGGTTTAACAGATGTAATAAAGGAGCTGAGATCGAAATGAAATTTGAATTGTTAGAAACTTTGGCTCGATGTAGGGTGGTGGCCTCATCTGAGATGACCATTCCATCAGATGTTGTCAAGGAATTGACGGAGGAAAAACTTGTTGTGCAAAAGGATTTTGGGGAGGAATCAAGTCGGAAGACCATTTATATGCTTACTGACAAAGGTGAGGTGTATATCAAGCAGAATATGCCCGAAATTCAAGAAATCTATCGAGGATTTGTCGTCGAACAAGATTTAGCGCTTTGTGATTTCTATTTAAGAAGAAATGTAGATGAGAAGAAGTCTTGGATTACAAAGGATGATTTGATCAAGAAGTATAGACTACCTGGAACGGTTGATGGCGCATTCATGAATCGGGAAGGAAAGCTGGTAGGAGTTAAGGTTTTAAATCAAACTGCAAATTATGCCGCTGTCGAAAAAGTCGAGGGATTCCTTAAAGCAGCTCATATTGAATTTGTTCATTATATTATGTTTTCTAAGTAACAGATTCGAGGCTCTTTGTGAATCATGAACGATTATCCAAATTAGAAGGGACTCGGAATGTCGTGATAGGAGCTATTTGTTTTTGTCCCTTTATTCATGATATTGGTTCTCTTGGATTTACTGAATCTGAAGACCATCTATTCGAAATAGGGTCTTGTATTCAAGAAGCGTTTCAACATACAGGTAAGACAACCATCCTTGAGAAATTAACCTTACGATAATAGATGAAGATGAAAGGAGGTGATCATTACATTGGATCAATTTAACGTGACAAAGCATATCAAAAGCCTTGTTTTTTGGTGTAGGTTTTTGGGATACGTGACCATCGCCTCAGGGATCGTTTCTATATTTGCTGGGTTTGTACCTTTTATCCTTCCTGCATTATTAGGTGTAATCCCTATTGTATTAGGCGTGTTTTTGCTAAGAGCTGCAAAGATGGCAAGCGAGTTCTTACGAAATTCAACAGAGCAGTCCATGGAAAGTATGCTTGAATATTTAGCAAAATACTTCAAGCTTCAAGGGATATACACGATGGTTGCATTAGCAGTTTGTGTGACTGTGTTTATTGTATTTGCGGTTTTTAGCATTTTAGCAGGAAGCTGATTATTTTCAAAGGAATAAATGGATTAAACCTGGGAGGCTTGTCTGCCTGAAAGGTATGAGATGAATGCTTTGTGGAAATAAAGAATACAAGATTGCTTTGTTGCAACTGCGATCATATACTTGGCAGACCCATGCTGAAAGTGTCCTTGAGGTCTGCTGCGTTAATGATTGGCAAGGGGGCTGGGTTGAACATGAGAGCAAAAGGACACGCATGTTTCACAAAAGCTTAGTGTGGTCGTAATGGGTCACGCCAACGACGGGATTAGCTGTATTCCCGTTTATAAGCATCTCCATAGCAAGCTTGCAAAGAACCCTCTTTACTTTTATATGAGTAAAGAGGGTTCTTTTTTATACGCTGGAAGTGATCTTTTCCCAATCTATGCTGACACGTTTTTTTGGGAATAGTTTTTGATTTTTTCAGGATCTACGAGAACCTCTTGTTCGTCTCTATCTGGCAGATAATCATACACGTCCTGGAATGGAATTCTCGTTTGATAAATAATTCCTTCTGCGGAGAATCGTGTAGCAAAGAATAGGGCTGTTTGATAAGAAAGCGTCCATGACCAGGCTTTGTTCAGTGGAGAAGATTTCGTACACTCACCTCTATAAATCGTAATACAACCTTCTGAGTCCACTAAGGACTCTAACTCTTTCATTTGATAGTGCCACTTTTGAGAATGCTTTCGCAAGTAAGATAGCTCTTCCAAAAACTCAGGAGTAAGGGTGTGGAAGTTGTATTCCGTTTTTGAATATACATCTCGGAAAATATCATACTGTATTGGTTCTGGAATGGTATCTACATAATGCGTAAATAGTTGGAGTGCGACTTTTTTGTCAATGAATGAAAAAATAGATTCGTAATCGTTTTGTGACTTCCACTTCTCGATACGCTGATTCGTTTGATGGATGAGTTCAAGCGTACGGCTCATGACGAGAAATTCTTTTTCTAATCCCCATATATCCACCCAAGCAAATTCTTTTTGGTAAAAGGCTTCCGGCATCCCAGAAGAGTTATAGAAAATATAGGGGTAATGGCAGCCAAAATAATCTTTTAAAAACTCGTTTTCTTCAGGCGAAATGACGCTGGATATATGTTGAACAGTAGAGGACATGTTTACATTACAACCCCTTTTTAATATGTACATGGCAACACAGGAAGTGTTGGGTTTTGAGATGATGACAGATTTATTTTATCAAATATATATACAAGAGTCATGTCGAATATCTGGGTTTAAAAAACGTAAAATATAACAGTTTCAATTAAAAAGGCATTTTTGAATGAATAGATTATACTGTCGTATCAAATGTGAAAGTAAGTGAGAAAAATTGAAAGGATGTTTACTTATGAGTCAATTATCCAGCAGTGTAGTGTCTTATCCCGATCGTGGGCATTGGGGCAACAACAAATACAGAGGAAATTGTACTGGACATCTTATTAAAGATATTATTGAGCATTACAAACCGAAAATGTTTATTGAAATTTTTGCAGGAGGAGGTACGGGATTTGACGTCTGCAAAGAATTAAATCAAGAGTCCATTCACCTGGATTTGCGTCCTGAATTTGGTGGGTGGAATGCATTGCGAGATGAAATACCTACAGGTGGAGATTTGGTGTTTTCACACCCACCCTATGCGGATATGGTCATTTATTCAGGTGAAATGTGGGGCGAATCTCATCCTGACGATCTGAGTCGCAGTTGCTCATATGACGAATTCATCCATAAACTTAATCTGGTAAACGCTAAAATCTACAACTCACTTCGCAAGGGTGGTAGGCACGCTATGTTGATTGGTGACATGCGACGGGAGGGTAGATATTATAGCATGATTAAAGATTTGGTTTGGTATGGCGATCTGGATGTACATATCATAAAAACGCAACATAACACAGTAAGTGACCGCAAAACCTATCGTAATCCATTGATTCGAATCCAGCATGAACATTTGCTGATCTTTCGCAAAAATGAAGTTTGGGGCGTAACTCTAAAAATCACTAAAACCGAAAAGCGGAATTTGCTTCAAAGCAAATTGATCACTTGGCGAGATCTTGTACAATCTGCATTGGAGGATTTAGGAGGGAGTGCAAGTTTGTCCGCTATTTATGAGGTGGTATCACATTCGGATAAAACAAGTATAAATCAACATTGGAAAGCAAAAGTACGCCAAACGCTTCAGTTGGGCAATGAATTTGTTCCAGTAAAAAGAGGAATGTGGTCATTGTGTTATAACTCCAATAATGCTGCGTAAAATGTTCAAAGAAAATAGAGGCTGTTAGTAGCCTCTTTTTTGTTGTCAAAAAATAATATAAAATTGACTATAGACAATTTATTGTGTAAATTGTAATTACTAATTAAATATTATTGGATTGTTTGAATAAGATATGTAGACTTATATTTTATAAAAAAGGTGAGGGAACTTATATGAAATTGGAAACAGCCATTAATTTAGCGACTTTAGTATTTGCAGGGAAAAGAGATAATCAAGGACGACCTCTGATTTTTCATCCACTTCGGGTTGCTATGGGGCTAACTACAGAGGAAGAACAGGTTACAGCCGTCTTACGGTCTGCTATGCAATTATCGTTGTTCACGAAACAAATGCTGCTTTCTGTAGGGATCTCCAGACAGGTTGCAGATGCCCTGGATTGCTTGACGATTAGAGGTGAAGAACCGTTGGAGAAGTTTGCAGATCGAATTAAGCATTCAGAACTTGCCAAAAAGGTTGAGATCGCCATTTTGAAAGATCTGAAAAATGAGGGATTGTTGGATGATCAAGAATTAAAAAAATGCGACAAGATGCTCGAAATCTTGATGGAAGATAAACACGAAACATTAAAAAAAATGATTTTAGAACATGAACAGATTCAAGCTAATACGAAAGCTATCAGTGAAAATCAATTCGCCGATTTCTTTTCTAATTACCGAATGTTTGTCGGTGTTCAGTTAAATAAGGAGCAGGAAGAAGCAGTTCGCTTAGCATTAACCTCGAAAACATGCCTTATTCAAGGGCGAACAGGTACGGAAATTGCTCAAACCATGGACGTCATTCTAAAAGCCTTAAAGAAAAATACGCCCCATGCATATGTTGGGATGGTTAGTGGTGGTACTATGAGCGAGCGTGAATGCTTGAAAAAGCAGATTCATTTTGAAGTTGAAGACATTCGTGAGGCGGAAAATTTGTACTTCTATGAAGTTATCGTAGTTCATGCTTTTTCCCAGGTGGGTCCGAGAGAATTAATTCGGTTTTATGAACAGATTAATCCTAAAACCCGAATTATTTTTATCGATCATACTGAACAAACGACAGGTGAAAATGGAATGGATATAACACAATTCCCTATGATTCCTTCGGTATCATTGACAAAACTGAAAAATCCAGAGATTCTATCAACGGACAAAGACGATAGACAGGGAAAAGTGAATGCTGAACAGGGCGATGCTGCGCTCCAAGAGGATGGCAGTCAAAAGTCGGGATTTATTGAAGTATTAACCCGATTTTCAAATAAATCTATTGCGAATCCACTACAAAATGAAGTGGTTGCATCAGCAATTCATAATTATGAACAAGCAAGAGATATTCAGTTTTCGACGGATCAAAAGAATGCGATAAAACAAGCGTTTCAAAATCGCGTGCTTCTTTTGACAGGTGTACCAGGCTCTGGTTTAACTGAAACCGTTAAAGGGATTGTAGAATGCATAAAGCATATCGACGGCGAAAGTGTCATTCGTCTCTTCGGTCATAGCACCTATTCAAGTTCCTATTTCTCCAAAAGGATTGGAGTATCAACATTCAAGCTACCGTCAGATCTGGACAGTGAAGTAATGGTGAATCTATGTATCATTGATAGCCCAGAACAGATGAATGAAGAAGACTTGATTAAGCTTGTGAGTCATTTGGATGATTTGGATTATGATAGTCGAGTCCTTATTGTGGGAAATCCGTATGCGATGAGAGATTACGGTTTTGATGTTCAAGCTATGGCATCTTCATTTCCGGTGATGGAGTTGAAAAAGCTCAGATATCAGAAGTAAGTCATTAGAGAGAAGCTGGGTGATTGCCAGCTTCTTTCCCTTTGTTTTCATTTTTTAAAAGGGAGAGTTGTTTGATGAGTAAGACGATCTATAACGGGTATAAATTGCCTTTAATGAAGTTGAATGAATTAAAGGTATTTTCGAAAAAATTTCGTAAAAAGGCACAAGATAAAGTGCGTGAATTGGTTACAGGTTTTTTGGCTCATGAGGTTGCTAAGATGGTAGATGATTTTCAACATTTGCCGCAAGAGTTATATGTTCGTAGACATGTACTATACCGAAAGGAATCAAGTAAGAATTATGAGCACACTAAAATGAAAGAAATTGGATATGTCATCCCTGAAGATGACAAAGTAAAGCTTACTTTTGATGCGTATCCTAATCGATCTATATATTCAATTGCTTGGCGAAAAGCAGAACAACGCTACCGAGAAATCCAAGCGACACAAACTCGCGATCCCGAAGTGGATTATGATTGTAAAGCGTGTTTTATTCCTCTTGAGGATAAAATTGTTGCACTCTTCTACTCTGAACAAAAAGAGTTGAAACAACTATGGGAAGATTGTGAGGAAGTATCTTATTATGGATACTGGGATAACGTCGATCCTGATGAACTTTGTTTAGAAGCGGAATGGAAGAATAGAGCAAAAGATTGGGAGCATGCACTTCAAGGCAGTGGGTACCCGTTTGAAAATGGGTTATTCGCCGAGTTTGTTTGTGGATTTCCGGGTCGAATGGCTATCCCCATTGAAGATGTGATGGTGAAAATTCCGACACTTGAAGATAGAGCCCGTAGAATAGCGGAAGAACGAGTTATGGATCGGCAATTCAATAACATAAAATCTTCTGTATCTGAAGAAGGGTACGATGGGTTAGGTGTCTATAATCAGACTCGTCGCTGGATACATTCCCCGGAAGGAAAAGCTGAGGTTGATCAAGAAATATCGCTTGTATTCCCGCTGCTTGTTCCACGGATCAGCGAAGGTCATCTGGTTGTACCTCTAAATAAGCTGTTGAAATATAAGATGGCTACATGAATTGAAGATGGTGTTTAAATTTTAAGGCTTTTCGGATTATTTGGTAGAACGATAGAGCGCAGAATTCATAATTACAAGAAAATGAATTGATGAAAGGTGGTCTTTTAGATGAAACATGTGGTTATATGTATTGATAATAGTTATACATGGAGAAATAAATTAACCATAGGCAAGGATTACGAAGTCATAAGGTCATTCCCAGATCCACATGCAGGCTATCCGATGTAGCAATAAAGTGTGATGATAGCGAAGTTAGCGTTTATCGAGCGAACAGATTCAAAG
The DNA here is from genome assembly GCF_017833915.1 of Paenibacillus sp. 1182. Classification (NCBI taxonomy): domain Bacteria; kingdom Bacillati; phylum Bacillota; class Bacilli; order Caryophanales; family Paenibacillaceae; genus Paenibacillus; species Paenibacillus sp. 1182. Next base: position 222,344 of record NZ_JAFICR010000004.1, read on the forward strand.
AACTGGGCTGAATATGTAACTCATCAACTGGTTACTAAATCGTTTGTTTAACTATAAAACCCGAATACCCAATTTTAATAGGTTGCTTTATTTGTGCCGCCTATTTTGAAAACGGATTGATACTATTGAAATAAGCAGATTCGAGCGCTTGGAACGGTCTGCTTATTTTTTTATGGAGCTGCATAGAATAGTGTAGTTCATAGCGTAAGGGTGATTTTTACTATATCAATATATGAAAAAAGGGTGATAACAGATGAGTGAATTTGCCTTGTTAACGATTCAAAAGAAGCTGGATCATGAAAAACAATCACTGTATTGGAATTTGTACATGGCAAAGAAGTCAAAGCAGTCGATAGAAAAAGTTTTGAAAGATGAAGGAATCGATCCTCATCTTTTTGGCAAGATTCGTTTTATAGAAAATCATCAAGGTATCTTTGTGGAGCACGTTTCCAATGACCAAGAAAAGGCAAGTGAGCAGCAGCTAAAATGTGAGATGGATATTGCATCGGAATGGTTAATGTGTTTTTCGTTTCGAGAAATGAGTGTAATTGGTTTGGATATGGGCGTGTTTGAAGCGGAAGCCAATATATCTGATGTCTTTGAGCGTTTGCACTGGTCAGAGATTGAAAATTCTAATTTCGATTTATTTGTTAAACGTGACATGTTGATCAAATGGTTGCGAAAACATGCGACACACCAAGATCGAATTCATCTTTCATCGGATTGGCTGTTCTATCATCCGGAAGGGAAATATGACTATAGTTTTGTAGAGCGGTTTATTAATCGGCGAATTTCCGAATTGCGAAAAACGGTAACATGCAATCATTGGAGCAAAGATCCCTTAGCAAGACTTCAACCTATGCAAATGACCGCTTCTTAGTGGTCATTTTATTTTTAATGCGAAAAGCTATATATGTTACTTGGAGTAAAGAAAAAACAACCACACACCGAAATGTCATGTGGCTGTTTTTGTTTAGCTTACTTTTGGATTAAGGAACATGATCATTTGTCGTCCTTCCAGTTTCGGGGTTCGTTCAGGAGATCCGAATGATTCAACCTCAGTGGCTAAACGTAGAAGAATGTTTAGACCAATTTCAGAGTGTGCGATTTCTCTTCCTTTGAATTGAACACTAAGTTTCACTCGATTTCCGTTTTTAAGGAACTTCTGAATATTGCGACTTTTCGTTTGAAAATCGTGTTCATCAATCCGAGCGGAAAAACGAACTTCTTTAGTTTCAACAATTTTTTGGTTTCTTCGAATTTCTTTTTCTTTTCTGTTTTGCTCATAAAGAAATTTTCCGTAATCCACAACCTTGCAAACAGGTGGAGTGGCTGTTGGCGATATATTGACGAGATCAAGCTTGGCTTCCTCTGCAATCAATAATGCGTCTGCCAGATTATAAATGCCGTGCTGTTTCCCATCTGCCCCGATAAGACGAACTTCTTTGGCTGTAATTTGTTCATTGATTTGGTAATCCACTGTCGACCCACTCCTAAAAATAAATTCATGTTTCTTTGAAATGTAGTTTAACATAATTGATTTTTGTTGACAATAGGCAACAATATAATATAAATTGTCTATAATGAGATACGAAAGGGGGGAACGCATTGATTTGGATTGTTGTATTTGTACTTGGTGTTTTAGTGGAGTTATTTACCACAACCTTTGTAGCGTTGTGTTTTAGTGCCGGTTCAGTTTTCGGCTTCTTAACATTACTATTGCATGCACCTTTGGTAGTACAGATTCTGTCATTCTTGATTGCAACAGGTTTGGCCATTTGGCTTCTGAAACCCCTTAGGGATCGTTACTTGAGTAAAGATATTGTGAAAACCAATGTTGATGCCATGATTGGCGAATGGGGTATTGTGATTGAACCCATCTCTAACCTCGATTTTAGAGGAGCCGTCAAGGTAAAGGGGATCACATACTCAGCTCGTAGTGAAAATGGTGAGGATCTTCCAACGGGAACACAGGTTACTGTTAAGCGGGTGGAAGGAGTTAAATTCTATGTAAGCCCTTTGTAAGTAGAATTGATTGCATGTGAGAGGAGAAAAATAAATATGTTAACGACTGTTTTTGTTGTAATTATCGTAGGTGTGATCGTTCTCTTGGTTGCCTCAAATGTTCGTATTGTTCCGCAGAGTGAGAATTATGTAATCGAAAGGTTAGGGGCTTATAAGGAGACCTGGAATACTGGACTTAAATTTAAAGTTCCTTTTATTGAAAGGGTAGCCAAAAAGGTTTCATTAAAAGAAAAGGTGATTGATTTTCCAGCACAAGCTGTGATTACAAAAGATAACGTCACGATCGAGATTGATTCAGTCATTTTTTATCAGGTTATGGATAGTAAGTTATACACCTATGGAGCTGAAAATCCTTTATTTGCAATTGAAAATATCACGGCTACCACACTTCGAAATTTGATTGGAGAGCTTACACTTGATGAAACTTTGACCTCCAGAGACCATGTAAATACCAATCTTCGTATGAAACTGGATGAAGCTACAGATGCATGGGGCATTAAAGTAAATCGGGTCGAACTGAAGGATATTGTTACACCTCAGCAGATTAAAGAATCTATGGAAAAGCAAATGAAAGCAGAACGGGAACGCCGAGAGAAGATTTTGAAAGCGGAAGGGGACAAGACTTCTGAGATCACAAGAGCCGAAGGGGAAAAGGAAAGTGTGATTCTAAGAGCTCAAGCTGATCTGGAGAGTGCAAAGCTTCGTGCTGAAGCTCAAAGAACGTTAGCAGTCACACAAGCGAAGGGAGAAGCGGAATCCATTCGCATTATCAACTCAGCACAAGCTGAGGCGATTGAACGTATTAATCAAGCGCAAGTGTCTCCTGAATATACCCAAATTCGGGCATTGGAAGCGTTCGAGAAAGTTGCGCAAGGTCAGGCAACCAAAATCATCATTCCATCCCAAATCCAAGACCTGACAAGTCTCTTTGTTTCGTTGAAAGATACGCTTCAAACGCCATTCAAAGAAGAACAGTAGAAAAAGTGGAGGGGAACGTTTCCGTATGAAAGGTTTTCCTCTATTTTACTGATATTCAGGAAGAAATGAGTAGTGCCGAAGTATATGAGTTAAGGGGTTATTGAGGTGTAAATTATTATTTACAAAAAAAATAACTCATGATAATGTTAATGATACATAATAATAATGGGGAGCGTGCTGTATGACAGTTCTACATGCTAATCTAAATGGGAATTTATACTCTGTTGAGTTTACGGAATTGTTCTTAAATAAACTTGAGGAGCAACCAACGAATACATTAAAGTCGGTCATCTTCATGTTGGAACGTAGTGAAGAAGAGATACTTTCTGCCATAATAGGAGAATCATTCTTTTTAGTGGGTGATGAATACTCCGTAGAAGGTGTTCGAACAGAGGGGAATATCGAATTGATTCGTCTTATACCTTCCTCTCACGTTTTATAGAAACAAACATTCAGGTAAACAATATTTAACATAGGGAGTTGAATCGTTATGATCGTTACCAAATCGATGGATACCGTTAAAGGATATATTGAATATGCCTATGCTTACAAGGTTGGCATGTTTGAAGAAGACACAAATGATCCAGACACTCAGTTTGAAAGTGATACATTTTCCTCATTAAAAGAGTTTCTTGTTAAAGTGAGTCCTGATATGATTGAAGAAATGAGAAAGAACTTGGGTGTGGATCGGGTATGGATTTCCCATGTCGGCTTTGAGGCTACCAGTAATGATGGGGAAGTATCTTCTTCTCTTTCCATGTTTGATAGAAGAAAGAATCAAAGCAGCATCTTTGAACCATCAGAAAAAAGTAGTCGTGGAACTGTCAGTGTAAAATTGAACAATGAAGATATCGAGAGTCGACTTATGGAAAATCTTCAAAAGGTAAAGAGGATTATCGATAATACCTTGGGTGAGTATGCAGTAAAATACTAAGATAAATACCAGTAATGCAAGGGCTTTTGCACGACAGAAAACTTTGTCGTAGCTGGTGCGCCCTTGCTTGACAACAAACAAACGGGTGCGCCATAGTTAAAATACGTAACTTGCGATGTAGTCCTAACGCTTTGGCGAGCGCTCGGACAGATTCATAATTACAAAACAAGCTTGAAAAACTACCGTAATGATGTATTTCAATAGAAACCAACACCATTAGTTGTATAACATGATTTGAGATGTAGCGTTATACCAATAATTAAAACAAGTAGGAAAGGGTAAAGCATAATGCTTTGCCCTTCTTTTTACTTTACACGTTGACTATAATCAATTAAAATAATAAATATACTATAATATACGAATCATTCAACCAGAAAGATGTGACTATATGAACGACATTTTTGTAATTGGTGACATTCACGGCAGCTATGATAAGTTCAGAACGTTAATGAAACACTGGAATCCTGACAAACAGCAATTAGTAATATTAGGAGACTTAATCGACCGAGGACCAGATAGTTTACCTGTAGTTAGAAGATGTATGGAACTTAAAATAGAATATGGGGCGAAAATTCTTGGAGGCAATCATGAATGGAACCTGTTTGATTTCATCGATAAACCAAATGTATATGCAAAATACTATCTCGAAAAGGGAGGAAGAAACACACTGCAAAGCTTTTTAGGCATTAAAGATTCAGCAATTCATAAATCACCTGAAAAAATGGCAAGTCTAATGAAGGAGCGATTTTTTAACGAGCTGAACTTTCTTAGAAATTTGCCTGATTATTATGAGCATCAACATTATGTGTTTGTTCATGCTGGCGTTAATCTCTACTTAAAGGATTGGAAACATACCAATCAAAGTGATTTTAGATGGATTCGCGAACCGTTTTATGAAGCAAAGAATGAAACAGGAAAGATTTTTGTATTTGGTCATACACCTACCTGTTATTTAAACCCTGATGGGAGTTGTGGTGTCTGGGTATCTCCTTGTCAAACCAAGTTTGGAATTGATGGTGGAGCTGTATTTGGTGGCTACTTGCTGGGATTGTCTATACAAAAGGATGGCTATGAAGTTTATGCCGCATAAAGGAGACTTGCCAAATGATAGACATTACAGAAAAAGAGACCGAAGTCATGGCAGAACATTTGGTTGAGGAGCTTCTTGAAAGGGATGTACGGCGTACTCAATTCACGGAAGCACGTCAAGACCAAATCATGGGGCTGCTCATTGATTATTTAAAGCAACATCGACACCTGGATAGCGACGATCTTTATGATACTGAAAACAAGCCTGTAGCGATAGAACCCGAAGATTTTCACTTTTTAGTGGATAATATGATGGATGTTGCAAAGAGAACGAATAAAATCGATACGGACGAAAACATTTTCTTCCCGAACAAGCTTTGTTATCTCAAACATGATGTGAACTTGATCTTTTTTGTTATGTGGGGGCAAGGCACCTGTGTGCAAGTGTATATTAGCGATGAAGATTGGCGAGAGTCGTCTGCTATCACTTATGAGCAAGTGAAGGCATTCCTCTCAAGCTATGACCCTCAGTGATTGGGAGTTATCTAAAAAATACGGCAATTGAACTATGAAGGTGAAATATATCCCAATCGAATAAAGTAGGAACGAAGAGCTTTCTTTAACTTTCAAGGTGAAGAATAGACACATAATGTGTAGTAAAGGAGTGATCTTGTTGAAACGACTACAAGGTGCGGAGTATCATACCCAAAAAGATAACTTAATTCCTATTGCATATAGCACAACGAAAGCAGGTAATATTTGTCTCTATTATAAGGGAGGATTCAAACATTATCTAAACGACCACGAAAAATTGATCTTTCGAACCGATGGACTAAAGGAACTCAACAAACAATAACCCTTAAAAGAATGATTAAACGGATCTATTTTTCCCTAATACTTTTAGGCTTATAGGTAGCGGAAGTAGGTTAAAAAATATTCGTCTAACAATGGATTATCAATGATATAAGCGAAAGGAAACTCTTATGATAAACGAGATGAATAGATTTTTAGAAATTGTTAAAGAAGTATCTCCTAAATCTTTTATCAATGAAAAAAACGAGTTGATTATAGTTCCTAAAAATAACATTTACTTTAGGTTAGATGATATGCAAAGTGATTTAGATTTAAAGTGCAGGGTGATCGCTTGGTTATCCAGACCAAGTTGCAAAGGAATTAGCCCCTATTGGCAGAAGAGGATGCTTGCTATAGTCAATACGCATTTGAGAACAAACTTTACTAAAGATCAAATGAGCATAATCTACACATATTTAGGAAATGACTGCAACAGAAAATTATGTATAAATTTCATTGAATCAGGTTACGATTTGTCATTGTTGAAAAGATAACCGAATTGATTTAAGTATGACATTTCAAGGAGGAGCAAGGATGAGTCAAAAGAGTAATTCCTTTATCATTGAATATCCACTGGGCATAGAGGATCAACGTTTAAAAGGCATGATGTTTCTGTTTACGAAAATGATGCTAAATGGCTTTGCTGACTATGGATTGATCGAAAAAGTTCAAATCACATGGGATCGAGTATATATTTTCGTTGATACACATGTGAAAGAGTTTTACAAAGAAGGATCGGAACTGATGTATTTAACTTCTCATGAAAAGGTCAACTTTAACGTCTTTAAATAAAGGTAGTATCTTTCAAAACTACAAGTAAAGGAAGGATTTCAATGTCTCTATTTAAATATGGTAAGCAAAAACTGAGTAGTCTTGAACTGTTTACGAAGCTTTCGAAAAAATACAACACTTGTGAAGTATGTGGTAATCAACATATCGGAAATGGTGAGGGTACTCTTGATTTTGATAGTAGTAGTGTGCGTGCATATTACAAAAGGACTTGTAAATGTGGTTGGGAAGAAGAGCTCTATTTTGAAAAAGTAGAGTGATTCAAAGTTATCAGCCCTATGTTGCAAAAAAACGAAAATGGTGGTGCTTAATATGTTTGCGAATTTGACGTCAATGGAAATCCGCCTAAAGATGCAAGAGCTTGGTTGGGATTCAAACGATCAGATCACCAAAGGTGGGTGGATTAATGGACATGTGTATAGTATCTGGTTTGAAAGATGGGATTGGCATGGGAGAAGAACTTTAGCCATAACAGGGCGGCATGTATGTTTTTGTAGACATACGAACGATGTAGGAATGATCGATATAGTTACTCGTCTATGTGCTGAACAGGCGTTAAAAGCCTACGAGGACTTCCCTGATACGATACCTTGCATGGATGCTGATGGTGAGACAGTGAAAGACGTTATACTTGGAGATTGGAATGATCCTAAAGCGCTCGTTAAATCATCGTAGACTTTGAATCACAAGGAAGAGTAACAAGTTAACTAAAGTTGACATTAAACTATCCCAATGGATAGTTTTTTACGTTGCGCTGATAATCGAAACCCAATAGGTCTATGATATATAGTTACCATCAAAAAGGAAATTACGGAGATTTCATTAAAAGGAGACGTGGATAAATTGTCAGATATTTAAAGGGGAGATGTTCCAGTGAACAAACTTTATACGATTACTTAAAGATAAGCTTCCTTCAAGGTAAGTTATTTAGCGAGTGGGCGATTGATATTTAAGAGCGCAACGTTAGACTGAATTACAGTCCAAAAAAGCATGAAGTTATTTAATTGGGAGGACAACTATGGGGAAATATAGAATCAATGTACAAAATGAAGATATTGAATTTAATTTTTTTTCAGATGTTGATTTACATGTGCATGATACTATTGTATTTAATGGAGTGACGTTCTTTTTGTCTCAAAAAATGAACGAAAAGCTATTCAAAGCTTTAAAAGTGGGGCAAGTTGTCAATCCTTCTGTATCAAACTAAAAAATTGTAAACTATAAAGTAATGAAGCAAGAACTCACGTTCAGCTTGAATGGGGAGTCCTTGCTTCTTTGATCGTAATCAGGATAAGGAGATGTTTATGTTGAACAAAAAGTATGATATGTATTCAGATTTTGACATCACGCTACATAAACAAACGTTTGTGAACTATTTCGAGGCGATTCTTCTACCCAACGGACAAGTCGTATACGCAACACCAAGTCATGTGGAAAAATTATTGTCTATTACAAAGGAACCGAGAGACGAAATATATGACAAGATGCCAATTACGGCTTCTCCCCTTCATTGGTTGATTGAGTACACGGGATGTATTTCCATGTGGAGCGAATTTTATATAGGCTCGCCTACAACAGATGAGCAAAAAGAAATGTTACAATTGCTGATTGATGAGGGGCTTACAAAGTAAAGGTTGTAATCTATCTTTGGATATGGAATGATAATTGTTTAGAGAGTATATGATGAATTGAAAATATGAAACAGGAATTTGCTCAAAATTGTATGTACCAGGAGTGAATTTACATGCTGGGATTCGTTTCATAGTAAATAAAAATGAGATTATTGGGGGCAATTAAGATGAGTAAAATCGAACGTTTCACAAATATTGTTGATATTTTGATGCGATCGGTAGATCGGGAAAAAACAGAGGAGTTAAGTTATCAGCAAACGCTTGCTAATGATTTGAAAACAGCTTTTGTAAGTGTCTATGGCAAAAGTTCAGTCAATGCGGACGATTGCGTAAGTGATGATGGGTATGCTTTAATTCCGTGTTTTATTAAAAACTCAGTCGGTATGGAGTTTGTCGGGCTCGTAGATATCTGTGTTCTTGATGGTGGAGAACTTAATGCTGAGTGCACTCAATTTCTGACGAAGCCATATGGTTGGGTCACACTTAGCAGAATGAAAGAGATCGCGACAGAAACAGAGTTGGCACTATTTTATCCTTTTAAGTACAAACCTTTAGTGAACATAGAGGGTTGCTATAAAACGGATGCTCAGTATAGCTAATCTGTTCTGACTAAGATTATTTTAACTAAATATTTAGGATGAAAAGACACTTCTTTTTTAGAGGTGTCTATTTTTGTTTTTATAGTTGCAGATCAACTTGCCCAAGCTGGATTTTGTCCATCATGTTGATAATCGATATAAACCCGAATATGATATACTGTTACCATCAATCAGGGAATTACGGAATTTTATTTATAAAGGAGAGGTTATTGAAATGAAGGACATGAATAACGGAGAAACTAATGAAAAACCGTTTCAAAACAGAGAAGTCAAAACAGAAAGCTCAAAACTAATTTCTATCTCTGAATTAAAAAGTTTGTTAATTGATAGTTCAAACTCGGTGGTGGATTCAAAGTATTGGGGTACAGAAGAAAGGGGATCTTTAATTGAATCCGTTGTTGGGATAGTCTTCTCACATGCGAAAACAGCAATTGAAATTGTACAAACAGAAGATGGACAGTTAATTGATGGCGGAAAAATGCTTGTGTCAATATGTGACTTTTTAGATGATAAGTTTACTTTTCAAGGCAAGTTGTTTAGCGAATGGGGAATTGAGCAACAAATCTTATTTAAGACTTATAAAGTTGTCTTTGTTACGATTCCTTCACTGGAACAACCCGATCGGCGTATGTCCTTGGATTGCAGTGAGATTGTACCTGTCTTTATAAATGTTAAGTCCTCTCGATAGGGAAGGTTTAACGAATTTGTTTTAACGTGAGGCGCTTGCAATCATTGTAGGTGTCTTTTTTTTGCACAAAATGCAGGGGAGAATGGGCTTTAAAGGGTAAAAATATGAACTATAATGTATTATTTCAAAAAATTTAGGCATCCACTAAGGATATGTAGAGGAGAGGCTAATGGAAAAATACATTATATTTGAGTATGAGGGTAGTATGGTCGTTGCCCAAAAGTCACCCTTTACAAAAGAGGAGCGACTGACGGGTTTTTATCGTTGAAGGCGAGAAGACTCCCTCCTCAAAGGCGTTAGCTTTAGGTGGGGGATGAATCGCCATCTTTTTGTATTTGAAGCCGAACATATGTGCTATAATAAATCAAGGAACGGAGGTGTATGGTATGCAACATAGTCAGGGTTTATCTACGAAAAACCTTATACATAAAGCCTATAAGTATCGGATCTATCCCAATCGTAAGCAGCAACAACTGATCCATCAAATGTTTGGCTGTTGCCGTTTTGTGTTCAACTATTTTCTGGGACAATGGAAGGATACGTTTGCCTCTACGGGCAAGGGCCTGTCGTACCACGCCTGTGCCATACAGCTTCCTGCCCTAAAACAACAATTTCAGTGGCTCAAAGTCGTCGATAGTATTGCGCTGCAATCTGCTGTACGAAACGTAGCAGACAGTTTTGAGCGGTTCTTTATCAGGCAGAATCAAGCACCACGTTTCAAAAGCAGCAAACATCCGGTGCAAAGTTACACCACTAAATTTACGAATGGCAATATTGCCATCCAAGATAATCAACTCAAACTGCCGAAGCTCGGATGGATTCAATTCGCCAACTCCAGGACATGTGAAGGTCGCATTCTTTCTGCAACCGTTCGTCGGAACGCGGCAGGCAAGTATTTTGTATCGATCGTTTGCGAAGTGGAGACCAGGCCCCTGCCACAGACTGCTAAAGAAATTGGTATCGATCTCGGACTTAAAGCCTTTGCGGTCTGTTCCGATGGGATGCGAGTTGCTAACCCCAAAGTTTTTCGGCAATATGAAAAGAAACTGGCGTTCTGGCAGCGCCGCCTGGCTCGCCGCTCAAAAGGCGGTTCCAATTGGAGCAAAGCCAAGCAGAAAGTAGCTCTAATCCATGAGAAGATTGTCAACATTCGCCATGATTTTTTGCACAAGTTCACGACGATGCTGATTCGTGAAAACCAAACCATTAGCATCGAGCATTTACGTGTCGCAAACATGCTGAAAAATCATAAGCTGGCAAAATCCATCGCTGATGCGTCGTGGAGTGAATTCAAACGCCAATTGATCTATAAAGCAGTATGGTACGGACGCATCGTAAAGATGGCAGATACGTTTGCACCGACAAGCCAAGCCTGTTGTGTGTGCGGCTTCATTCATAAAGAAGTCAAAAATCTATCAGTGCGGCAATGGATTTGTCCATCCTGTCACACCACGCATGATCGGGACGAAAATGCAGCCCATAACATCAAGCAGATGGCAGGATCCTGGAGCATTTGATCTTCGATTAAAACGCAATTCGTTATAAATAACTGTGGGAACCACAGGGATCGCTTGGTTTACTTCGAACCAATAGGTTCGATGATCCAAGAATCCCCCACTTCAAGCGAAAGCTAAGTGGTGGGAGAGTTCAATATTATGATCTGGAGCATTTGGAAGAGGATGAACACTTCCCAGCGAAGATTTTGTGACGAACGTTCATTTCTATGATTTACGCTTTTATCACCAGGAATGGGAATCTTGTATATTCGGGAAGTCCGTAGATTTTGAATCCATTATGGCGGTATGGCAGTGCATTGAGCCGTACAATTATCCAGTAGAAGCACTACAGATGGATCGAGTATGGTCAATGCCAAACAAAAACACGTTCAATATGAAGCCTGTAGCAGACTTATTAAAAGAGGAGCTCAGAGGCGGCTTTATCATTGATCCGTTTGCTAACCGTAATCGGTACGGGCATATCACGAATGACTTAAATCAGAAATATGACACCAACTTTCATATGGATGCATTGGAGTTTCTCGAGCAATTTCCAGATGGATCAGTAGATGTGGTACTCTTTGATCCTCCTTACTCGGCTCGCCAGATCAAAGAAGCCTATGAATCCGTCGGGCTTGATACACAGGGCGGTGTTCTCACAAGAGCCTCGTACTGGTCCAATATGAAAAAGGAGATCGCGCGCATCTTGCGAGTAGGAGGTAAGGCGATATCATTTGGTTGGAACAGCGGAGGTATGAGTAATAAAGAGTTGTTTCATATCAATCGTATTCGACTGGTTCCACATGGTGGGGCGCATAACGATACCATTGTAACCATATCTGTTAAAGTTATAGAACTCACGGAGGATAGCGAGGCGGAACAAATCGAGCTATCGCTATAAGTTGCTTGGATAAATGGACAAGCTTTTTTGGGGTGCTACATGTATATAGCATAGTTATTCTAACGTGTAAATTTCTAAAATCATAAAAATGGCTTCCGTTGACATGCTATTTTCCACATTATGCATTATAATAAAGAAAACAGAAACGCATGGATCGAAAAAACCAATCTGGCAATGGAGGGATTATGGTAGTGGAACGCGAGATGAAATTTGGTAAGATATTAGCTATTGCAAATGTTCTTGGAGAAAGAGTAAAGGATAAAGGTGAGATCGGAATTTCACCTAAGCATATGGAAAGATACGGGTTTAAACCAGCAACAACATTTGAGCATATTCACAAGGATTTAATGCAACATTCATATAAATTTGGCGAGGAAGAAATGATGCTGTTTGACCAACTGACAGAGGTTGTGGCATCTATTGATGAAGAGGAGTTTACAGATACACCTCTTCAAGGGAGATATCTTCAGGCGTATGGGGCTAAACAACACGAACTTAATCATGCTATGGGGAGATAACCGTGAAGGCTTACTTTGTACCGGGAGGTGAAACCATTGGATATTCAGGATAAAATGAACCTTGAAGAGCTTATTAGTATGAGCTCTATCAATTCGCTTTCAGATTTACGATCGGTTTGCAAAGCCATTATTGATGATGCAAATAGCCAACTTCGGCACCTTGCTTATAATACGAGCTACGAAGCGAACGAACAACGAATAGCCTATAAATGTAAAATCGAGTTAGCGACAAATTTCCTTACACGCATTGCGGACTAATGTATTTCGATGTATGGATTTAAGAGTGAAATTTCAGATTTACAGGAGTTGTCTACTTAGGCAGCTCCTTTTGTTTTACCTATCTGATTACATAACGTGGATTTTTTCATTTTATTGAGGAATGATAACCATGTGGGAGATATTTTCCTCTTGCCATAGTTATATAGGACTAATGTATAATGGGTAATGCAAACATATGTTCTTGCATCAGGAGGATTACTATCATGAGTATGAAAAAAGTCATTTTTCTAATCGATATGCAAAGTTTTTATGCCAGCGTCGAAAAATCCGCTCATCCTGAGTGGGAAGACAAACCCCTTGTGGTGGCGGGTGATCCAGAGCGAAGGTCGGGAATCATTTTAGCGGCATGTCCATTAGCCAAAAAATACGGGGTTTCGACGGCTGAACCCATTTGGCAAGCTTTGCAAAAATGTCCTCACCTCATGATCGTGCGACCACACATGGAACGCTACATTGAAGTTTCGTTGCATATTACAAATATTTTGAAGTCTTACAGTGACCTGGTTGAATCCTACTCGATTGATGAATTATTCGTGGATGTTACAGGATCTCTTCATTTTTTCAATCATGATCCCATTGCAATGGCACGTCACATTCAAAATCAAATCAAGATTGAAACAGGTGTCTACTCAAGGGTAGGAATCGGAGAAAACAAGGTCCTCGCAAAATTAAGCTGTGATCTGATTGCGAAGAAAAATAAAGAAGGCATTTTTATCCTGCATAAAAACGAGTTAGAACAACATATTTGGGATAAGCCTGTAAGGGATATGTGGGGCATAGGGAGCAGGATGCAAAAGCATCTCAACCGTATGGGCATTTATACGATTGGTGGTATCGCGAAAACGTCCGTAAATCGGTTCAGGAAAAAGTGGGGAGTCAATGGAGAAGTGATTTGGCGAGTAGCGAATGGGATTGACAATTCACCTGTATCTCCATATACACACGACAAGCAGAAAATGGTGGGCAATGGAATGACCTTGCCTAAGGATTATTGTGATGCTTCCGAAATTGACATTGTACTCTTAGATTTGTGCTCACAGGTTTGTCGTCGGCTCCGAGCTAAAAATGTGATGGCATCCGTTGTTTCTGTAGGTGCTGCTGGTGCCGATTTCGATTATCCCACAGGGTTCAGCCGACAAGTGAAGCTAAGCGACCCCACAGATGCTACAATGACTGTTTATGAAGCGGTAAAGAGATTGTTTCATACACATTGGGATAAGCAGCCTGTACGTAGACTTCATGTATCACTCTCCGATTTATCGGATGCAGATGTCTATCAACTTTCTTTTTTCAACAACAACGAGAAGCAACGAGCAGTTGATAAAGTCATGGATCAAATTAAAGACCGTTTTGGAGAAGTGGCCATTTTACGAGCAAGCTCATTTATGGAAGCTGGTCAAGCGATTGATCGGGCTGCTAAAATAGGAGGTCACTATAAATGAGAATTATGGAAATGGAGCATGGAGTCTGTGGGTTGCGCTTTCTCCATCTAAGGAATATACATTAACGATCAAAGCGAAAAATTCAGGAAGTGAATGCGCAAGAGTATATCGTAACCAGAACAGATGAAAGTTAAAGCATCCCTGCCTACCAGTTAATTGGTTGGCGGGGATTTTTATTTTTGCGAGGATTAAGTCAAAAGATAGACGGTCACAATCGTTTATTTGCCATATCTGATAGCGTAGACGTTTAAAAAATCCAGGCAAAAGAACTCAGATTCAATTATACAAAAGTTTTATCGAAATTTTTTACGGTTTGTTACTTTCTACACATTTCTTATTAAGCTTTCCTGTTCAACCTTCTATAAAACGCTCTCCCAATGACTATAATATAGCAATTTAAAAGAAGCAGGCATTCCAATTGGGAATATGACATACATAGGGAGGATTTTAAGAGATGAAGAGTGTATATGAGTTCGACTTTAATTATGACTTTAGAGAAGTGCGCGAGCTAATTATTAAAGAAAAATTGTCAGAAGAAGAGTTGATGGAAGGGTTAGAAGAAGAAGAAATGTTTGTTAAGGTTTGTTTGACAAAGCATGCTCATTATCGCATGAATAACAATTTTGGTCGTCAATGTGATTGGGAAGAGATTGAGGATTTGATTCTTGAGAAAGGTCATTTATTGTTCGATTTAAAGACTGATGAAGAATTTGCTTTGAAAAATTCGGATAAGACATTGGTGCTTATTTGTAAATTGCATCCTTATAATGGAGATTTGGTATTAATACTTGAATCCGTTATTCGTAAAGTGATTATGATTGAAGGAATGGAGTTTAAAAAAATAGTTCCAATACCGAAAGATACGAAAGTGGTATAACTCTTTCCTACAAAAAAACATAACATGTTTAAAATAATTCAGAGAAAAAAAAGGAGAATAACAATAATGATGAAAAAAGTAGTTATCGAAGCCAATTTACTGAATAATAGTTTTAAAGAGGCAGTACAAGATGCCGTTCAAAGCGAAAACATTCAAGAAGGCGAACCATTTGCGATCCTGCAAAACGTGGCGATTATCGGAGTAGTAGAAAATGGTGAAATCTTAATTCAAAAGATGTTAAAAGACGTTGTTTAGGTTTTAAAATTGGGGGCAGAGCATTTACGCATCGCGTGAATGCTTTTTTTTATTTTCTATGTTAGAATTCCATTTTACCGAACTCCACACCTTTGCGAAAATGTAGTTTTTCTTTTGTGGTAAATCCACTTTCAGCAAAGAATCGATTCAGCTTGTTTTGTAACAATATATCATTCTCGGGTTGTATTTCACCAAGGAAATCCGTCAAAGAGGGTTGTTGTTGTTGCTTCTTTCGAATTTCTTGACCAGCTTTATAACCAAAATAGAAAGCATCTCTTTGTATTCTGGTTGATCCATGCTGTTTAAACAAAAGATCCACTTCATGTTCTATTTGGTTATAGGTGTAATCCACATCATGTCCTCCCTTCTTTTAGCTTAGGATGCCCGATTTTAGAAAAACTATGAACGTGGTTCGGTTATTTGCTCGGGACATAGCTTTATTATTATCTACATAACATTTAAACATGGTGCATACTTTTTGTTATAATGGACGAAACAAAAGTTAAAGTAGGGATAAGAATGTCTGTTATCAAGAGTGATTTAAATACAATTGGAGAAAGATTGTATTTTCTTCGTAGGAATGCTCGTTTGTCGATGCAAGAATTAGCAAGTAAACTACGTATTCCACTTTATGATGAAGAAAACAAGGAAATTATCGCATACAAAGCAGTTGCTCAATCAACAATAAATAATATCGAAAAGGACATTAACAGACCTTCATCAGATATCATTATTGCAATTTGTAAATATTTTGGTGTTTCCTCAGATTGGTTGTTAACAGGCAAAGAATATGAACCAAGCGAAAACCAAGGTCTAAATAGCAGTGAAACAATGGTTGAAAAAAAAGCTGATCACGAACAGGATAAAACCAATCCAGCTCCAGATCCTCAGTATTTAAAACATTTAATTAGAGAAGAACTCGTAAACTTCATGAGAAGTGAAGAGTTTAGTCAACTCAGTTTGAATCTTCTTGTAAAGAAATTGGAAACAAAACAAAAGGAGACCTAAATCTAAAGGAGTCCTCTTACAGCTAAAAATATACTCTAAAATGAATCAAATTGTTATGCAGCAATTAATTTAAAAGTCGGATGCAAAATGTATTGCTAAGCATTCTTATTTTCAGTATAATTGAGCTATCAATGGACATATTTCAAGGATTATTGAATGTTTAAAATCACTTTATTGGATTATGTTGCCTACAAATTAAGCATAAGTGTAAACGACTTTCATCATTGTTATTTATGTTTTACGAACAAGATGCATATAGGTTATGAATATGATTCATAACTATTACGTAAGACATTCATAAATTTCAGAGAAAATAGAACTTCAATCTTTGCTTTACTTCAAAATTACATAAAATAATGGTTAAAGGGCTGTCATTGTTCTCAATGATTGGCTCTTATTTTTTTGTTTACCTTAAAATCAATGAACCATCCAGCCAGTAAAAAACGTGTTCCTACTAAAACAAAAATAATATAGCTATGATAGCAATGGAAAAGAACAGGCTGGAGCTTCGTGAAGCATGGTTAAAAGTAAAAATAAAAGAAATAGAAATGAGGGATAGGGTATGCAAATGAAATATTTCCAGGCTATTGCAGATATCCGAAATCACTACGATGATCTGCTGAAACACTTTGAAGAACCGAGATGGGGGCATTTAATGCTGGAAAGTTGGGGTATCGACCTTTCTGAAAAAGAACTTCTGATCGAAGAACGAGAAGCCTTGCGATATTTGATCGGATGCCAACTTAGCTTTGTAAGAGAAAAGAACGCTACAAAACCTTCTTTGGATGTTGTTCAGCGGTGTTTTAATCGTCAATTGTCTTATTTGGAGAGGATTCACGGCTGCTACGCCTCCAATGTCAACAAACATAAGAATAAACTTATACAAAAAAATTACAAAGCCTGTCGTCATTATCTCTTTAAGTTTTCACTTCCAGCTTGGTATGCCAAATTGCCTGAGCAGATTTTAACGCTTGAGAACAAATACAGCAGAGTGCAATCAAGAGTTGTTCTTTAAACACATTGGGACTCTTAGGGGAAAGTTTGATTGAAGATGTCCAGCTAAGCATATAAGACAATGAAATATAAATAGGAAAGGTGATGGTTATATGAAGCCAGCATTATCATTTGAAGCCGTATATGGTAGTCATAACTACAAATTGAATCGACCGGATTCAGATGTGGATATGATGTATTACTACAATCCTTCGTTTAAAGATTTGTACAATGGCAAACAGGCAGAAGACAATATCCAGGATGGAAGCACGGATCGTAAACACCACGATGTACGCAAATTACCTAATCTGTTTTATAAGGCAAATGTAAACTTTTTAGAAATCCTCTTTTCGTGTTCGGTTATTCATTATGACGGATTGTATGATTTACTTGCAGCAATTCGTGAAGAAATTTCCTCAATGAATATTCCCTATTTATACGAGGGGTGTATGGGCATGTATAAACGAAACTATCGTAACTTTCAGCGGGATAGCCATTATGTGAGCCCTGAAGATTTCAAAGACCCCGAATTAAACCAAATTAAGGCAAGGAAACATGCAAGTAGTGCTTATCGGATCACAGATTTTATGAAGCGTTATGCAAATCAGGGCTTTAAAGACTTTGCTAAGGCCATTGCCTATGACCCGCAAGCAAATACAGATAAAGTGTTTATCGATAGCTATATGGCGATGAGAGATGGAAAATATTCACACGTTGAAATGTGTGAAATTCTAAAAAATCAAGAAACCATGGCTGAAGAGCTGAAGGGATACTTTAAAGAACAGAAAGTAAAAGAAGATGTTAATAAATACGTAATCGAAATTGTGGAGAAACATGTACGAGAACAATTGACTCTCGAATTATCAAAAATATGTGAAAATGGGACTGTATAAAAATAGATATGACACCTTTGTTCTACATTAGGCAAAGGTGTTTACTACTTAAAATGGAGGTTAATCTATGGATGATTTTCGAAGATCTGATTCCAATAAAGATGAAGAAATATGTTTCTGTCCATATTGTGGTGATGATCTTCCACATGGGACAAATCTTAAAGTAATAGAATTTTATGTAAATGAACATGGCATTTGTCCTCATTGGGATGATTCAAATCAAATACATGAATTTTAATTTCATAATATTTTGAAGAATATAATTCAATGAATCAACGTTAATATTGGAGGGGACAAGATGACAGAAGAGCTTATATAGGTAGGAAAGATATACTGGGGGAATGTCGGGGAATATGAAACTCTTCGGATGGTGCTTGATATCGAGACGCGGGAGAACGGTATACAATATGTTAAATGGCATACCGGTAAAATACTATCGATTTCCAAAAAACAACTCACGGTGGTCGAAATTAGATACTTTTCGCAAATGGGCAAAAGGTGTATTTGTTCCATCACATCAAACGCAATGTAATAAATGAAGTCTTTTTTCTCCTAACTAAAGAGAAGCGAATTTTGAAGGAGAATGAAGTTTCGGAGGTGCTACATTTAACGCGTGGTTTATAGTTTTTTAGCTTAAAGTATATGTGTAGATGGATTAACATACAAGGAGTTGAATGAAGAACATGTCAGCAGCCTACGTGACGATTTCCAGTATGCGCGGAGTGATTCGGAAGTATGGTGGGAATAGAAACGATGTTAGAGCCTTGCGAGATACGTATCAGATGATGAAAGAAGATGAGTTTCTCGTTAGACATCCTTATTTAACAATCGAAGACTTCAGAAGTCTTAAAGTTAAATTTACAAGAAAAAATCGTTAAAATAGTGGATTGGTTAATCATATAAGTTGAGTAAAAAACGGAGAGGGCGGTTATATTGAGTACAAATTATTATTTCAGAAATAAAGAAGAATACTCAAAAATTACTAAAATAAATCAATTGGTTCAAAACAAAATCAAAGATATTGTCAATGAAATTGGAAACATTGTTAGGGATGGGGATGAAGTGCAAGAGATCACACACAAAATAGAACAGGCAACGTACATGGAATGCAGTCTAATTCATATTGGAAAACGTTCATTAGGCTTGAAACCTCTTTTTAAAGTGCAAAAAGAATTTTCAACTCTGAATCAATTACAAACATTTTATTACGAGAATAAAGATAAGTATGAAATTGTGAATGAATACGGAGAAGTAATTGACTGGAATGGTCTAAAAACTGAACTCATTCATTGGAAGGGAGAACGTATACATCAAGGTAGTGATATCCTTTATGATGAAGATGGTTATCAGTGGAAAGTACATGAATTCAGTTAAGATAATTACGAAGGCTTATTAAATAGTAATAAACGATTGAAAGGGGCTAACTTCTTATTGAAGTTCAGTCTCTTTCTTATTTTTCTTTATTTTAGCTCTATTTATGAAATTGGATATTTGTATTTACTATAGGCAATATAAATGATAAAGTTGACTGTAAGGTATGACAAAGATCAAATCCCTATTAAACCTGAAAGGATGATAGATGTGGAACAAGAACTGACCATTGATTTTGAAAATGGCAAGGTGCTGCGCGGTGAGAATGTATTGATGACAACGGAGGAACTATTGTTTCTTATAGGATCAGTCGTCCAGTACAATAACATGTGTCCGATTGAACAAAGTCAGGAATTTGTTGCCGATCTGCATGAACGTGCTGGAACGGGATTTACCACAGAACAGTTTGTTGACCTGAAAAAAGCGATGAAAGATTGGCAGGGGGTTTAAACGAATGCAAGAGATCTGCAAAAGTCTAAACGGAGTATGGTGGCTGAATAAAGAAAGTCAGATTAGACTGCACAGGTTTCATTGAACAATTAAAGGGATGTGTTGAGCATGTACGAATTAATTCTTACAGAAAAAAGTTGCTGTCCGCTTTGTGATAAACCTGTAAATCTACTTCAAGATGGAAGCCAGACGAACCCCCAGTTCTATATATGCTTTCCTTGTAACTATGTGGGACAAAGGGGAGTCGGTCCAGTAACTCCACTCCCAGATAAAAGATTATTAAATAATCTAAATATGAAATTTGTTACGACCCTTCCAGCTCCCAAAAGTCTGGATTAGTTTACAACTTTACTTTTTTATTCTAATACTTTATTTTCTTCTAACAACGGGAGCCTTTTAATAAAAAACGGAAATTGACAAACTACTGATAGTTGAGGTGAAAGCATGGAAAAACGAAACTGGAACAGTGATATGGAATTGTGTTGTAAGGCTACAGGAGGGGCATGGTGGGAGTTTAAAGATAGTGAGGGTGTTAGTATTGGTACTGTGGCTATTCATCCACAGCTCAAAAGCCATGCTCCTGTGATAACCATGGGAACATCAGCACAGGGCAAATTCATTTATATATCCCAGAATGATATCGATTTCATCATAGCATGCCGCGAAGCTCTACCCTATTGGCTCAAACAGGTGCAGAAGGAAAGAGAACGAGCCGATGCAGCAGAAATGGATTTTAAGAATTTGCAGAATCTTATGGTTCACAAGATTGATATCAACGGGAACGGCTTGGATTTCAAGTTGAGCGGTGAAGCTGGGAAATTTTTTATGTACTCATTGGTGCAATTCTTTGAACAGAATGGCGGAAAAAACTATTTAACCTTTGACATTGGCATGGGGGAACATGACTACTCTATAACCATTCAAAATAATCATGGACATTCTTTAACCAATCAACTGCAAGAAAAGGATGCAGAGATTGCCAGGCTCAAAAAGATAATAAAGGAATCCAACGATGAAAATGAACGCATGCTTAACGGAGTGGGCATGGATGAATACGAATCTGCACTAACTGACCTTCTAAAAGAAGGAGACAAGGTATAAACATACTAACTCTACTATGGAGGAATCAATCATGATCAACTATATAATGATTATATTAGCAGCTCTGTTGTTTGTAGGCGTAGGCACTGTAGATCGTTACATGTTGATTGAACAGTTTGAACCCAATATATTGAGTTATACAAAGGTCAGATAAGTTGTTAGCAGATGTTAATATTGCATCTGCTTTTTAGTTATGTTGTAAATTTAACTGACCATTGATTTTGCAAGCGCAAAGTGCTGCATGACAAATAGACCAGCTTAAATAAACGTCTTTATGTAGTGGTAGCGTCCATGGGTACCAAACCAAACACTGATGAGAATGGGATGATGCAAAAAAGAGCCGCTTAACAAAGCGACTCTACTTGAAACCAGTCACCCCACTCCGACCAAGAAGACGGTGACTTTTAAAACATAGGGGCTGATACCCTCTAACTTAACCATAAGTATAATGCATATAAAAACAAACATCAATATAGGTGTTAAGTTAAAATAAAGTATTAGACTGAAAAATTAAGTATTAGATTCTGACGGATATTTCTCTGTCAGACTTTGGTCCATTGCGGAAGAAGATGCCCTGGTATTCTACTCCGTAAACGATACTGCTGAAGTGTTACGGGCGGTGTGTAAAAGTCCTATTTCATCCGCTGTACACACTTTAGTCTAAAACTTATTATTGATAGGCTGACGATTTCGCAATTGAAAACCGCATAGAAACAACGTCAGTCTACAATTTTATTTTCTTTGTAGCCAGAAGATTGCCTCGTGGGGGAACTTGACTACTCTATATCCATACAAAATAACAATAGGCATTCTTAGCCAAACAACCGCTACAAAAGGATGCCTCAAAAAGATAATTAGGATGCCAACGATGAAAATGAAAGCATGCTTAATGGATGGTTGTTTATTGAGTGTTATTAAAGATAGAAAAAGTAGTGTTGATCCGTATTTTCTTGGCAGATGTAATTAAAACATCTGCTTTTATTTTGTTCTCTATGCATATCATATATGAGTTTTGATGAATTAGGTTTTAGATTTAAAATCTTAGGAGGGAGAAGATATATGAGTAAGGATATCGTTATGAAGATAACAACGAAGGTGTTAGAGGTAATTCAAGAACACCGAACAGATGCATGCTATCTCAGCTCCAGCACGCCCATATCCCCAAAGGCTATTTTATATACGTATGGATCTGATGATGAATTACGTAGTATGATTTCGGACCTTGAAAATAAGTTTAATGTCAATTTTAACACAGATCATATTGGAGAGTTTACAGTTCAAGCATTTATTGATATGGTCATTTCAACAGTTCAAGAATCGAGACATATTAAGGATGTACAAGTTGTTAATAAATAAAGGCGAAAACTTAAAACCTGGCAAAACAATCCCAAAGGAGAGGATATAGTTGAGAGAAAAAATAAGATTCAATCGTCAGTGGTATTGGTTACCTGAAGGATTCACAATAAGAGAGGATAGAATAACAGGGATTCAAACCATTGTAGACCCAAGAGGTTGCGATGCTCATCTCATGCATACTGCTGATGTAAAGGGAGCTTGGATGACAACTAACGCTCTTACAAATATGAGTCAACCATTGGAAAAAGTGATTGACAACACAAATCCTCAATAACCTTGTGATGGGTGTCCGAAAGGAGATTGTAGGCTTGGCTTCTAATTTGAATGTAGAATCAGAGATCATGCTCGAAACCGTCTATTTAGACAGATTGATAGAGAGTGCCATGATTGATTTGAATGTTGGTTTTGAATGGAACCCAAGTAATCCTGTGAAGCTTGAGGATATTCGTAAAGTGATCAGGAACCAAATTCAACCGACCAGTCAACCATGGGGAGATACTTGGAAATATGAGGTTAATCGAGTTGAGAACAATGAATATCATATAAGACGAATTCTCTATTTCATTGAGAATCCTAATGAACTAATAGGTATCCAAATCGATAACCAAACATTCCATAATTATATCTTGCCAAATGCAGTAATCATAGATGGATGGCATCGAATTGCTGCTGCTGTTGTTCTTGAAATGAAACAAATCCAAATAGAGTATGGCGGAAGATTGGATGTGTTAGATTATCTTACGGGTAGGCTTGATGAACCACCAGAAAATTAATTAGGCAAATACATGTTGAGAAAAGAGGAGCTCTATGAATATAAATGAGCATATCCAAAAAGCAGAACAAGAACTTAAGGATTTAGACGATTACGGTGATATTCCACCAGATTCATATAAAATATTCAAGGAATTTATCGAAGCAGTTAAGAGACACATCGAAATTAAAGAATAAAGAGAAATGGTAGAAGGTGAATTTATATGTATAACTTTTTTGATCTTATATCAGATATTCATCTTGATTTTTGGGTGAAGCCTGATTCAAATTTAAGGAAGATGGAAAAGAAAATTGATTTATTCGTCGACTCCCTTATTCCTTTTTCCCCTTCAAATGTTCTTGTCATTGCAGGAGATTTGGGGCATTTCAACAATCAGAATGTGTTCATGTTGAAGAGTTTCATGCGTTTTTATGAATCGATTATTGTGGTTCGAGGGAATCACGATTTATATCTTGTATCGGGAAAGCAGAATAAAAAATATCGATCCCTCTCCGAAAATCGCTGGATTGAAATGAAAGCATTTGCTAATGATATTCCGAACGTTTTTGTTCTTGAAGGGGATACCATCACATTAGATGGAATCACTTTCGGAGGTACAGGAATGTGGTATGATTTTAGTTATGGGATTATCGAATGTGGCAAAACGAGAGAAGAACTGTATCAACTTTGGAGTAAAGAGATGAGGGATCGTAAATTCATCAAGAAACAACCAGACTTCACCAAAGAAGAGCTTCGTTTTGACCGTATTATCGATGAATCTGATGTCATCGTCACTCATGTAGGTGGGGATTGGTCACAATTATTGCAAAATTCTGGTTATTTTAAAAAAGGAGAAGATTTAACTCCAAGCTTTTACTTCTTTGATGGAAGTAACTGGTTTGATCGATTGAGTGGGAAAATATGGTGTTTTGGTCACGTTCATGACCATTATGATTATACACGTAACGGTTGCCGCTTTATCAACAATGCAAAAGGGTATCCTCGTGACAATCCCGGCTCAAAAATTAAAACGGTTATGATATAAATGGTAAGTTTGAAGCAGGCAACTCTGTAGAGGATGCCTGCTTTTTTATATTTGATGTAGGTCAGCAATATAAAAGATTTAGGAACAAGGGCTTCTGAAAAAGAAATGAATACAAAGTAAATCTTAAATAAACTTAAAGGGGAATGACTATGAATCATAAAGACGTAAAGAAAATGGTAAACGAAGTGACGGATCGTAGATTTTTAGATAAGCTTGATGATTTTATCAACGAAAGCGAGAATACCCCATCCTCTTAGATGGGGGTTGAATCGTTGCTCTTTTCTTTTTAAAGCTTTTGATTCTGCATAATATACTTTGTTCTCAAATAGAAAGGGGTGACATCATGTTTCGTCACAAAGCCTACAAGTTTCGCTTGTATCCGACGAAGGAGCAGTCACAGATCATGCGGCAAACGTTTGGATGTGCTCGCTTCGTCTTTAATTTCTTCGTGACAAAACAAAAGAAACAAGATGAATACTGGCACATCACCAACGAACTGTACCAAAGTGGCATGCTTCCGTCCAACGAATGGAAATCTCCCTTCTTCGATAAGTATGCATCGATCAAAGAAGTCAAAGAACTCAAGCAGAATCATGCATTTCTTAAAGAAGTAGATAGCATTGCGTTACAACATGCTGTAGAAAACGTGGCAGATGCTTATTCTCGCTATTACAAAAAGCAGAATAACGCTCCACGCTTTAAGAGCAAACGAAACCTTGTGCAGAGCTATACAACGAAGTGCGTCAACGGCAATATAGCGGTTGTAGAAAATTTCGTGAAGCTCCCGAAGCTTGGTTTTGTAAAGTTTGCAAAATCAAGAGAAGTTGAAGGACGCATTCTGAATTCAACGGTTCGTCAAAACGCAAGCGGTAAATTCTACATTTCAATCCTGTGCGAAGTGGACATTCACCCCTTATCCGAACGTAGTGAAGCCGTAGGTATCGACCTCGGCGTAAAGACCTTTGCGGTCTGCTCAACAGGTGAAGAAGTTGCCAATCCCAAACATCTTCGTCAATACGAAAAACAATTGGTGTTTTGGCAACGACGACTATCTCGCCGCACCAAAGGAGGGGCGAACTGGCAGAAAGCAAAGCTACAAGTCGCTCGCATTCATGAGAAGATAGCGAATTGCCGCAACGATTTTCTGCATAAGCTGTCAACGAAGTGGATTCACGAAAACCAAGTGATCTGCCTTGAAGACTTACAAGTAAAAAACCTAATGAAGAATCATAAGCTTGCCAAATCAATTGCCGAAGCGTCCTGGTTGATGTTACGCACGATGCTGGAGTACAAAGCATTGTGGTATGGACGCATCATTAGCGTGGTGGCAAAGAACTATCCAAGTAGTCAATTGTGTAGCGGTTGTGGTCATCGCCACAAAGATGTGAAAAACCTGAATTTGCGACAATGGGTTTGTCCGAACTGTGGAACAATCCATG
Organism: Paenibacillus sp. 1182; assembly: GCF_017833915.1. Classification (NCBI taxonomy): domain Bacteria; kingdom Bacillati; phylum Bacillota; class Bacilli; order Caryophanales; family Paenibacillaceae; genus Paenibacillus; species Paenibacillus sp. 1182. The sequence goes on from NZ_JAFICR010000004.1 coordinate 248,044, forward strand.
ACCGTGATGCAAATGCCAGCAAGAACATTTTGAAAGAAGGCTTACGATTAGTCGGCACATAAAGATGTGCCTACAGAACTGCGGGAACCGCAGGGATCGCTTGGTTGTTGAATTTTCTCAAAACACAAATTGTCTAAGAGAAAATATCGAACATTTCAAACCGATAGGTTTGATGACCCAAGAATCCCCCACTTCAAGCGTTAGCTAAGTGGTGGGAGTGTTCAAGGTTGAAGACCAAATGATCTGGGATAACACTATGAATCGCGAAGCCGTGTTAAGCAGAGTTGGTTTTTGGGGAATTCATTTTGAATATAGGGAAGGTAAGGTATTTTTATCAGATTTACCTGAAGAAGAATGCGAAAGAAAGATGAGGCTAAAAGAAAAAGCGTACCGAACCTATAGACGTACAATGAGCAGCCTACTAAAAATAAAAAAGTGAAGGCGTTATTAGACCAACTGCCAACATTTAAAGAGCAAGAGCTTTATTTGCCTTATCGGGCAAGTGGCGATACCGTTATATATATGTTTCCCAAAGATGAACCTAAGCAAGATCACAATGGTTTTGAGATTTGCGATGTGTTAATTTATAACCGTGATCGCGAAGAGTATTTTAGACTTAAAACGGTTGGGGATGGTTTTACTGAAATCCTTAACCATGGTGTTGCATTGCGAACAGGAATAAGTGACGGTGGTTACATGGTGAGATTAAGAGAGAATGCTTGGATCATAGAAGCCGATGGTGGAGGGAACTCTTTATTCCTAATGAATGAAGACACCGAAATGGAAAAAGAGTTTACAGTAGAAGATTTAAAAAAAGCTTTGTTAAGGAATTAAACCAATAGAACCAAAAAAAGAAATGTAAAACGAGATCTGTTGAAATATTGACAGGTCTTTTATATTTATTTGATTCAGGCATAACATACAGGGATTAGTACAAAATAGGATTTTTTTAAAACATTAAAGAGGGAGTGTCTTTTAATGACTAATGCTTATTTGAGACATGTAATATTCAAAGAGGACTTATTCATTTTTGGGTTTTATGAGGAAAAGGGCTTTTAGCTCTATGCATATTCATTTTAGCTTGTAAGAAAGTGATTATCAATTGAAAGTTTCTGAGGACATTTTCTTTACGGTGGTACCCATAAATCAACGTACGAATGGTTCCTGTCTGGTTTATAATATTATTATAGCTTCTCTTATCGGATTGTTTATTAAGGTTTCTAAAATATAGAGTTTAGGCGAAAATATCAATCAATTAGGGAGAGATTCGAATGAATAATACCATTCTGGCTCAAAATGTACTAAGTGAAGAAGAAGTTAAACGCAAAATTGTAAAAGCAACAAGTGACATGGATATGGAATACTTTGAAATTCCAATCACTCATGATCACCGAAGTGTCGATCAATATATGGGGATGCTTAGTGTATTCAAGTTTAACGATCCTATCCAGCGGAATGCCGATGCTTGGGATATTGAAGGCAAGTCTTTATTGATTATCTCGCTGATTGAAGGCATTTCAATAGGTGCTATCAAGGTGCAAGTGATTCGTAAAAGTGAAAAAAAATACCGGAATGTCCTCGATGGAAAACAGAGACTTACAACGATTAGAGATTACCTGAAAGGAAAATTCGCTATTCAATGTGCTCGATATGTGAATTCAATCGATGAGGAAGGAAATCTCATTTGGATTGATGTGAATGGAATGTATTTCAATGATCTTCCTGAAGCCTACCAACGTAAGATCAAGGGGACTTTGATACAAATTGAAGAGTATGATGTTGACGACTCTATGAAATTTGAATTATTCAAACGTTGGAATAATGGGGTTGCGCTTAAACCTGCGCAAATCAGAAAGGCAAAAATGTCTTATGAAATGATCCATTTTATCGCATCGGTTAAAGATCTCCCGCAAATTACTGCTGGTTTTACACCTAAAGGGATCAACAATGAAGTTCAGAATGATATGGTGCTGAAAGCGATGGCTGTTCTCTTAACCGAGAATAACACGGCATTGGATAACAAAACGCTGAACAAGATGTTGGATGAAAAAGCATTCATACCAGCATTGTTGGAAGAAACCAAGAGTGTAATTGATTTTTTGGGTGAAGTTTATCCGATTTTGGATGAAAAAGCACAAGCTAAGTCTTTTGGTACCTCGAAAACGGTATCCCTTTTGTACATCGCAAAATTAGCTAAAAGAGAAGGGATCGACATTCAGGCTTTTGCGAAGTGGATGCATCAATTCTTTGTGAAAGACTACCAAAAGAGTGGATATGGTTCTCAATCTGGCACTACAAAACTTGAAAATGTAAGAAGACGGAATGAAATCGTCCTTAAACACTATACAAAGCACTTTGAAGCTGCGGTTGTTTAATTATAATTAAAGCCGATTAAGCAATTACAAAACAAGGGAGTAGATAGAGTGGTCAAAACTACTTTTGAAACAAGTATACGGTGGAAATATTGGGCTAAACGAGTGACGAAAGTTGATGTTACAAAAACAAACGGATTTGCGTTCATAGGTGATTTTATTAAAGTTAATCAACTCGTAGAAGTGCGAGAAGGTGATTATATTTTAGTATACGAAGAAGTTGGGAGCGCAGCTCACCACAAACTCTACGTGACTTTGTATCAAATTCAAAATGGAGAACAAGTTGTTGCCGTTGAAGAGGTCAGTGGAATGGATTGGGCACTACAAATCCGCGACGAAGTAGCAGCTCTGGTGAATAACCAAGAAGTTGTTTCCCCTCTTTCTTCTGTAAGCATAGAAGATCTGATTTCTGAATTACAACGTCGCGGCGTAGAGATTAAAAATGTGAAGTCTTAGATTTACTTATGCATTATTAAAATAGAAAAACTCACCTAAATAAAGGTGAGTTTTTTTTTGTATCTCAAGATACGTCGGAGACATCGCGTTCCTCTTGGCTATCTGATCCATTTTCTTTGTTATTGATCGTATCTTCGAAATAAAGGTAGAAATGGTTTTTCATTTCTTTGTAGCGAGTTTGGACTTTATCTTTTTTTGCGCTTCCACTTTCAGTTGCAAGTTTGTATGCTGGAGGCATATTTTCAAAAAAATCGTTTGCCCACTCTTCAAACTTAGAGGGTGAAATGAGTAGAGCACTTTCTTGTAGTTCAAGAACCAACTTAAACAGAGTTGGAATGTGAACCTTACGAAGATATGGTGTTTTCTTTACAAAAGCTTGGTTCAGATAGAAGCTTGCATTTTGCATTTTACTTTTAAGTTCATCCTGAATCCGTTGATTTCTCAACTCCAAGACGAATTTTTCAATTTCTTTACCACTAAAGCCTGTTTCGTCTTTATGAATCATCGCAAGGATTTGGAATACTAACTCTTGATCGACATACCGTTTTTTCGAAGTCTTCGTTATATTCGCTTTGGTTTGGAAAAACGGAGTATTCGATACATCTTCAACGATCTTCAGCTTTTTCCCGCCAAGAAGTGCTCTTGTTTTTTCGATTTGACGCATTGGCATACCGCCGTTTAACCGGAAGAATAGTTCTTCGACCTCTTCCATGGAAGCTTCTTGAACGATGGTCATTTCAAATTCATAGGACAAAAAGATTTCTTTGAGTTCATCGGGAAGCTCAGAGAATTTTTTATCGTGAACCTCTACACCATTAATATCTGGAGTAGATTTCTCCAGAGCAAACTGATCATTAAAAAATGCTAATGCAACAGTAAGTCTCTGTTTACCGTCTATGATGCTAAGAATATTAGACTCTTTATAAGCAAAAATAGAATTTGTCGGCCATTTTTTCAATATACTATGCATCATTTTAGAACGTCTTTTCTTATCCCAAATGTCTGCGCTGCGTTGAATTTTTAAATCAAAGTTAAGCCGTTTTGTTTTATGATCCTTTATAATTCTCTCAATTTTAAACTTACTTGTACTTACCTTCACAAGTATTCCTCCTTTTTAATATAAACTTATATGTGAAAGCGAACATGAATTGATGAGAAAACAAGCCTCTTAGAGGTTAGCGTATGTTCACTTCGTAAAAAATATACGAGTTTCACATCATTTTCTACTAAGTTTTTTGAATATATAAGTTTAAATATAAGAGCAACGTTGAGTTCTTCAGGCTGAAGAGCTAAAGTAGATGTTTGTTATTGCATTGAGCAATGCTACGTAAATAAAAAAGATGTTTTTCGAATGTACTAAATTTCTTAACATGTACAACGATTTACGTAAATATCATTTGTTTTATAGTCTACAAAATATTAGCTTAATTAGATACAAGAAATACATTCCACTCCATCATACATTTTTTCGAAAATGGGCTTAATTTCCATGGAATTAGCGATGCAATAAAATCAGAATCATTTAATACTTGACATCCCGCACCTGTGAAATAGTATAACATTAATCTTTTGAAAAATGCCAATCAAAAAATAAACATTTATATTTTTTTGACAACCATTTGTTGAAGTTCCTCATATTATTCAGTCAATTATTCGTCTTCTTATAATATAAGTCATCTCCAATTTATCATCTTGCTATACTACTTCAAAAAAACATAATGTGATAAAAATATATGTACAAAAAAAGGACTGAATAACAAGTCCTTTTCTATGCTCTTACATCACTCGATGAAAGCATTAAACTCATCTTCTGTAATGAGTTGGCTGGCGAATGAGTCTATTTCGAGTATTTCAGGATCAAATCCCATGGGTATTTCAAAATGAAATCGTGTTTCATTATTCAGTTTGCAAATCAGATAAACCTCATCGTCACGATCCGCATATCCAAGTTCCACAGAAGTGATCGTTTTTCCTATGACACAGTTCGTAAAATAGTCATTTATTTTTACGAAGTCTTCATCCAGCTCTTTACCTTCGTCATCATCTTCTTGACTGGACCATCGATAATGAACGGGAAGTTCCGACTCATTTGAAAGCTTCACGACACCCTTTACATAGTAATCCACCTTAACCTCTTTCAAACATTCCACTTGAAGACCTACCAATGATTTAAAATGGGTGTTAAATCGTTCTCCAAATGTTTGGACAAATTTAAAGATTGCACTTTCACGGCTTCCACTTCCCATAATGTAACTTCCTCCTGTTCAATCTAACCATTGTATACTGAGTTTTATGACCAATGTATTGTATGCTGCTGATATCAAAAAAATAAAACCATGTGTATATGGAAAGTTAGCGCATATTTTTAAAATAGTTTTCCCACTCATTCAATTTATCCAGAGATAACTTCCGTTCTTTGTTAATCCGAATAAATTGCGTTCCTATGTTGCAGAAATTATCAAAAATTGATTTTCGACGATTAATTTCTCGAATGGGATAATCTTTGCTATCATATTTCGTACCTTTGATAAAGGCACTGGCATCTTCGAACGTATCGAACAGAAAAGATGTTTTTTCCAGGGTGCCGCTTGATACATTGTTGTGATCAATAATCAGATAGTGATTTTGGGATGAATCCCATATCGAAAATATCTTGTTCAAAAAAAAGAACTGATTATAAAATTTAAAGTTTTCTAAACGGATATCATCTTTGGTTAAAATACGCTGACAACGACCAATGTCCCCGTTTATGAGTTCAACCTTAATTCCGCGATGATGGTTTGGGGAATTCGTTAATAAGCGCTTCACATAACCCCTGGTCAGATTTCCAGTCGGCTGATCTTTCTTTTTTACAATATCCACTAACATGCCAATTTTAATATTTTTCCTTACGGTTCCATCTAACACTTCAATCCCTCCTTGTTTTTTATGACTTATTATAGTTAACAAGGGTTCGGCTGATTTCTACTCGTTTGGCGTACAAAATCCAATATAATTTGAAGATATATGTACTACAATACAAAAAGAAATTCAATTACGGGAACGAAAAGAGGAGGTTAAACATTGATTATAAAAGATATCTTAAAACGAATGGAATATGAACATTTATATGAGGCAATTCTGAAGTTATATCCCAATGAACATCAACGCATGGAAGAAGGTATTTATAAAGAGCTATGGGATGAGCTACAGGAACTTGTACCAGTTGAAAACCCTGATCGGATGACCATCCATGTACAATATGTAAAAGAATACGAAAGAGCAGAACAATATATGTGGAATGTTACGTACTCCTTGAATCGTAGATTTCACCATCAATATCGATTGCAATTTGCCACAAGGGGACAGATCGTATCGGCTCTTGTGAATGATCCAGATCTACAGGTTTTGTCGGCTGAAGAATATGTTGCTCATATCGTTTTTGATATTATGAGAGAGGGTCAAATGGAGGAACAAGAAGATGGTATTCGCTCGGTTGAACCCAAAAACCATCTACCTCTTTTTAATGATCATGCGGATTATCCTTCTGTGGAGAATCAAACAAAAGGGTTTGAATCAGATGAAGATATTGAACAAAAAAAGGCTTACTCATAAAGAGTAAGTTTTTTAGTGTTTATTCTATGTAACAAGCGGAGACGACCAGTTTTTGCGGAGAGGCGACGATCTCTAACAGCTCATGATCGTTGTATTATAAAGCACAGAAAAAAAAGAAAGGGAGAGGGGATCGAAATGCCCCTTTCCCTTTAAGAGAAAAACAGGTTGTAAAGGGTTTTAAGAAACCCTCAAAAACAAAGAGAAATAATTGATGTATATCATTATAATACAGTTTACTTTCTCTTTCAATCGAAAATGCATTCTTTTATAAAGATAAGACAATCTAAGCTTAAATGAAAAAGGACTCTATTGATAGAGTCCTTTTTGTGTATCCTTAATCTTTTGAGGAAAGGAGTCCAAATAACTGTAGAATTTTTAAAAATAAATTTAAGAAGTCAAGGTAAATATTTAGTGCCATGAGTGGAACGTCTTCTTCGGTAAGTGATAAGCGCTTGATCCTATTAAAATCATAGATGACATATCCAGAAAAGATCATGATCCCGAGAATCGTAATTCCCCACACAGCAATACTCCCCAATGGAAAGAATATATTGAGAATACTTAGGATGATCAGTGCAATTAACCCTGAGAACAATATACCGCCTAAAAAGGATAGGTCTTTCTTCGTAACCGTACCATAAATAGCTAACACGGCAAAGACAATGGCTGTTGTTAAAAAAGCGCCGCAAACCAAAGCTGCACCAAGCTTACTGGTGTAATGGGCAATGACCGGAAACGTAGTCACCCCGGTTAAGAACGTAAAAAAGTACAGGAATGGGTATCCGATTGTTTCTTTATTTTTTCGAGAGAATAGTGCAATAACGAGTATAACCAACTCAAAAATAGCTAAGGGTAAAAACAGAAAATCGGGTACGAATTGACCCAGTATAGCTCCAATACTTGCGACTATTAACGAGATTACAAAAGTAGATAAGATTTTTTGTTGAATGGCAGCGTGTGTGTCCATTTCAATCCTCCTTGTTTTTTAAGATGTTGTATCTTACTCATTCTGGGTTTAGCTTATAACAGAGCAAAGACGAATGAGTTCCTGTAGGAATAAAATTAGAAGAAACATTTATGATATTTGAGAAGCGTGAATAATACCATGAAAGAATGGAGGGGAGAAGGAGAATGAGATTCGGTGAAATTAATCTTTCCATAATCGAGTTAGCTGAACGTATTGAAAAAGAATCAAGTTATATCTTGGACATATATTATGAAAAACAAGATCGAATACCCACTAATGTGACAATCGTGAATGGAGACGTTGAAATCGTCTTTCCTGGTATCAATGATATGAGTGTATTTGGGATGTGTGGTGATCGATATTTAATGTATTGTATTCCAAATGACTTCGTGACAAAGCAAGGACATATGATTAGGGAACTTAGTGATATGCCTCTCATAAAAATACCGAAGGATCGTTATGTAAATATTCGCTATGAACGAAAAGACTATGGTTACAATGTAATGACGATGACAATAGGTGATAAAAACAGCTCTCCTTAAAGGAGAGCTGTTTTTATGAAGAGAGAGCAACAGTTGAATCCTCTCAGATATACTCTGGCTTACATGCACAACGTGGATCCAGTTTAATAATGGATGGACGGTTGATGATGCCGCGCTGAGCATAACGAATACACTGTCCAGTACCGCTTCTTGACCCATCGAAAAACGCAAGAAGATAACAAGATTGATCAACCATGTATTCATTCCTCTTGAACATCTTCGTTTTACTGTAATCATCAAGTGGAACGTGCTCTTCACGAGTTCCATAAACGGGATGCCGAGCCACATCAATAATGACATCTGCGTATTCCACCATTTTATGGTACCAGTAGATTACTTGCTCATCACCCCAAGCTTTCCATTGATTCAGGAATGGAACAGCTAACACATTTTCAATGTGAGGGTATTTTGCTTTCAAATGATTTGCACACCAAAAGAACAAACTGTCAAATCCTAAAGCTCCTCCTGAAACAAATCTTGTCATTCCATGATTTGCAATTAAATCTTCCATGACTTCTAAAGTGATACCGCGAAGATTTGTAACGATGGGATGATTCCGATTGTAACCACCGAGAGCATTACTATAACCTCCCATTCTGTCAGGTCGATGTCCAGTTGCTCCAACGGTAATTTTTCTCCAATCATCGATTTCCTGTAATCGCAATGGGGATCACTCCTTGTAAAGAAATTATTTTATTAGCCTGTAGTTGCTCGATTTTGGTATATCTCAGTTAGCAAATTTCGTGCAAACTTTTGATGTTGACTTCCATCCTCAATCATTCCCAGATATTCTTCAAGAATCTCTGTCAATTCAAATTCAATTTCATCTTTAAGTGCTGTAGCTATAATTTCCCCTCCTTTTTCCCATGGTAAAATAATTTGGGAAATTATTGATAACCTTTGACGTTATCCTTTCGTAATTCAAATTATTGATGACGAATACTTCCGCCAGCATTCAAATGTCCTCGTATATTCCCGCAGCTAACTGAACCGCCAGCATTCACATTTCCCTGGATATCATGGCAGGTCACTTTTCCGCCAGCATCAACATTTTGTCCAACCTGCTCGCAGGTGACAGAGCCGCCAGCATCTACATTTCCTTGCACATTGCCGTGAATCGTAACATTCCCGTCAGCCCGAAGGGATGACAGATCTCCTTCAAACTGTACATGCACAGTGCCTGACAAACCACTGGTTACGGTTTGTCCATCAACCATCACACAGTTGCCTACAATGGAGACATTCTTACCTGAAACCGTTATGCGTTGACCGTTAATAGTAATGGTATTCATAAACATTTCCCCTTTTAGTAAAAGATAATTTAATAATCCAACTATTAATCATGATCCCTTAGGTTAACATGATGTTTTTCAACCATACGATAGAAAATAGCATCGGGTTTAATACCGAGCGCTAATTTCGCCAGACCATCGGCAATTTCATTGAAATCGTTTCCTGTGTGAGCGGCGACTTTAACAAAGTTCACGTTCATATCAGGATTCGACGAAAAGAAATTTTGCATCCAAGTAAAGTAACGTTCAGAATACGTATTACTTCTTTTCCAGAAGCCGGTTGCATGATGAGCAACGCCTAAGTAGTCATGTAGAATCACAACTTGTAGGTGCCTATGATGTTTAGCATACTGTAGCGACATGATTGCCCCAAGCAGCTCTCCACCAATTTGTTGCATGTCGATAGCGTCAGGGTTGTTTCCTGGACCATTTTGAATATGCACAACTTTTTCATTCAATACTGCACAAATGCCAAATGAGTAGTTTGGAATGTTTTTGTTGTAGCTCCCATCGACATAGCAATAAAGAACGTCTGGTTGCATTTCTAATGCTTTTGTTACCTGGCTACCATCTCCTTGAAGAAAAGATTTCGCTGCCTCTTCATCTTCAAAGCTTTTATATTCTGCGCCTTTGACACCTGTTACGTATTCTTTTGCCTGATCCCATGAATTTAAAATGAGACCTCCAACTGATTTCTTGGTGATCGGGTCCTGTCCTGATCGTATGGCATAAAACTTTATTTTTTTCTTAGCCACCGTAAAGCTCCTTTCAAAATAACTTCACAACTGAAGCCCCTCTATATAATTCATAAAAATATAGTATGTCAGGTAACTTGAATTATAAGAGTTGAACAGCTTAAAGTCATATCAGAGGCGGCAGCGTATTCTCAAAAAAGAATTATCCTCTGACAAGATAAAAAATGAAGCAAGGGAGGCATTAACATGCCTCAACTACTTCATTCTTCGTCTTTTCGATAATGGTGTTTAATTCATCTTCGTTTAGACTTTCTTTTTGCTCCAAGGCTTCCGCGATTGCTTTGAGCGTAACAAGATGTTTCGTGAGTAATTCTACGGTTTCATCGTATAGTTGTTTCGCTAATGTGGATGCTTCATCAAGGATGGATACATAGTCGGGTTCTATTTCATCCAAATTCAACATACCCAGCGTATCACTCATACCAAATTCGGCGAGCATTCTTTTAATTTTCTTGGTTGCCGTTTTAATGTCAGAAGAGGCCCCTGTTGTGACTTCCATCTCATTTCCCAGTAAAAGATACTCGGCTGCACGTCCAGCATAGGAAATTTTAATATCATTAATTAAATCCCGCTTGCTGTTTAAACCCATTTTCTTCGGAACAATAAAGGCAACGCCGCCAGCTCCAGAGGTGGAAGGGATAATTGTAACTTTAGGAACATCGTTGTCAGTTAAAAGCTTAGATGCCAGTGCATGACCAGCTTCGTGCCAAGAAACCAAACGGATTTCGTCTTTGTGTCGCTTATCTCCACCTTTTTTCTTATGCCCCTTCATGACGATTTTGAAATAAGCATCATCAATTTCTTTTGCTGTGATTTCTTTTAGTCGCCGAGATGTTGCAAGGATAGACGATTCATTTAAGATCGACTCCAAAGATGCACCCGATAACCCAACGGTAAGCTTAGATAGGTTTTCAAGATCTACATCTGTCGCTAAAGGCTTGTTCTGCGCATGAATCTTCAGGATATCCAATCGACTTTTTTGATCAGGAAGATGAATGGCAATATGTTTATCAAAACGACCTGGGCGAATAAAGGCAGAATCCAAATCATCTAAACGATTCGTAGCGCCAATCACAATGATTCCTTCATTGGAATCAAATCCATCCATTTCTTTCAAAATGGCATTTAGGGTTTGGAGCTGTTCAGCATGAGAATCGCTGTCTCGGCTTCGACCAATAGCATCAATCTCATCAATAAAAATAATACAAGGAGCTTTCTTGCGAGCAAGATTAAACATGTCACGAACACGGCTGGCACCTGTGCCTACGTATTTTTCTACAAAGTCAGAGCCACTCACGGAGAAAAAAGGAACGCCAGCTTCACCTGCGAGTGCTTTGGCGAATAAAGTTTTACCAGTACCAGGAGGTCCATAGAAAATAACACCTTTAGGTAGTTTTGCGCCCATCATCGTATAGTTCAGTGGATTTTTCAGGAAGTCTACGAGATACTGCATATCTTCCTTGGCTTCTTCATGACCTGCAATTTGTTTAAACGTGGTGCGTTTGGAACCCTTTGGACTATGTTTGCCGCCACGATTTTCGTTCCCAGTAGAATCAAATTCCTTGATATGTGAGTTCCCGCTTATACGCTTTTGAAGAAAGGTCAATGTGCCGAATAAAATAGCGACCAAAATGAGTGTATTAACGAGATTTACAATGATATTTTGTATTGGACCTCCTTGTTTTTTGGATTCGTCGACTTCCACACCTTTTTTGAGAAGTTCGTCTTTAAACGATTCACGTCTGGGATTGTCTGTTGTGTACAATTGATTTTTCTTGTCCTTAAAATTAAAAGAAGGCAGGGAGAAATCTATATTTACAGATTTAATTTTCCCTTCATCCAGCATTTTGGTAAAAACCGTGTATTCAATTTTTTTAGGTTCTGGAGCGTTGGATAAGAACAAAATAAGGGGAATTAAAATCATACAAAGAATCCCTAAAACAATTAACTTTTTTCGATGTTTTACGATCCCATATTTCATTTTTTTCCAAAGTTCTTTCACGTATAGTCCCTCATTTCATATCTATATCAAAAATATTTATAGTCATTATACTATTATTAATTGTCTATAAGCAATAAGTATATTAATATTCAAACAAGTGTGCAAAAAAAAATAGCCACACCAACGGCATGACTATTTGCTTATGATATTTATGAATTCATTTGGATTATACATATGTTTGGCAACGGATTTTCGGCTGTACCCAAGCAAACGAGTAAGTTCATCTATACTTTTTTGGTGCCCAATTTGATAGTGGACCATCGTATGTCTTAATGATTGGGAAGTCACGTTTTTGGTTTCAATGCCAGCTTCCTTTGCGAGCGAATCAAACATACGCTCTATGGTCTTAGGGTTAATGGCAATCATGGGGGATTTCCCAGCACCAAAAAATAAAAATCCATCTAAAAACGAGGGATCAAAACTTTTTAATTTCCTCATATGTTCAAGATATAACCGAAATTCTTGGACCAAAAAAGTTGAGCATGGGACATCTCTTGTCTCAATGCTTGTTCGTTTGGGAATGACAATGGTGTTTTGATCCAAAAGGATATTTCCCCATTTGAGGATTAAAAGTTCCCACACTTTTATTCCTGTTTCCAATAAGGTCAGGAAAGCTACTTTATTTCGTCGATGCATCAATCTTAATTCTTCGGTTTTGCCGTAGAAAATACGTTGATCCAATATCTTGGTCATTTCATTGATCTCTTCATACGTTAATAAAACCTGTGGAGGCTGCGCGAGGGAATTTGAAAGCTCAATTTCAGAAGAAAAGTCCTCCGAGATGTAGTTCAATCGATATAGAAAACGGATAAAGCTACGTAAAGAGGAGCGTTTTCGATTGATTGTAGCCTCGTCATAAGGTAGTTCTTCGTCACGATCTTCATCGTGGTATGTTTGTAGCGAGAGAAGATAGGATTGGCAGGCTTGTTTGAATTGAAGGGTGTCCATTTGGCTTGGTAGCCCTTGATCTCGTATATAGAGAACAAATTGTTGCAAGTCATACCCATAGGTTCTTACCGTGTGTGAAGATCTGTGTAAAGCTTGTAATTCTAATGAGTAATACCGTATCCACTTGATAACACTCATAGTTACCTCCTTAACTAACTTTGGGCTTATGTACAGTATATCAAAAAAGCAAGGATAGTTAGAAAGTAGAAGAAAAGGTGAGGATTTGATAAAAGTCTATCCGATTATGAGAGTGGTTACATTCATTCCTACCGTCTAATCTGCAAGCTGAAGAACGTCATGTATGCATCTTCGTCAGGATATTTATCAGTCCATCCAGAGCGATACCCTCTGCTTTACGTTGGGATGTGTCGGTGCAGATGCTCTGGAGCATTCTCCTTGTACATTTCCACACTTTTAAGTTCTCCAATTTTGTTATAATGGAGGACGAGTAGCTCGTCGAAGTTCTCCCGTCCAGCCGTTTGAGTGCTCTAACATCCAGACGGCTTTTGATTTTGTTCATTCCTGAAAATCCATACTGATAGACAGGATCTTGAAAATGGGTTATGATAACAATAACCTTAACACTAAGGTGTATTGAAATTTATATTTCTTGTTTTAATATAAGAAATCAATTTCAAAACCGTAACACATGGTGTATTGAAATTTTTAGTTCTGTTTTTGAATTAAATCAACCGTAACGCATTGGCGTATCTAAGAAGTCCCTTTTCCGAGGGGCTTTTTTACTTTGCAGCATTGTAAATCTCTATGTCCGCCCCAGAATGACTGTGTTCCCGCTTGGCGTACCACTCGCCAGGCTGAATCACCGTAAACGGGTTGCCCTCCGCTACTACTGTAATTGCTACTGTCTCACCGTTATAAACCAACATTGTTATTCCTCCTATAGAGGACTCGTAGCCCCCGTATTAGTCCAACAAATGAACCAAGCACGATAAATGACGTCCTCACACATTTTCCCTGTAACAGTGAAATGTCGCTTGTTTTCTTCTTAAATAGCTATCATCTCTTGTGAAATGAAAGTTTGTTTTTTTGTTCGAACCTCAGTTTGATTTGTTCCATTATCCAGGAGTTGAAAATCTTTTTAATATAAAAGAATCACTTCTCTTCCCAATTCTCATCAAAGGTCAGATTGCTCCACGTAAGATCATCAAATCGATCGTTTTTACATGACCATAATGAGGTATATGTGATTTGAGTAGCATAACTGCCTCATGGAATTCCTCATAACTATAGCCAGCTTGCATTAAAAATTCATATTCAAATTCCATCCCTTCTCTATAGAAATTAGGAAAACCTTGTTTATTTACTGAATATTAATGATATGCCTATATAGGCAAGGAAATTATTTTTTTAGGCTATAGATTGATATGATCATGAAAAATTCGTCTATAATACAATATCTTATACATGCAGGAAAACATACGTTTGTTTTCGAAGGAGGGTTCTTTTTAATATGGACAAAAAGAAAAGCAACAGAGAGGCTGAAGTGAACCAGGAAAGAAAGCTTGAAAGATATCTAAAAGCTGAACTCAGGAAATATAGATTGTGGTCTTTTCTTGAACAACATGGTAGCGAAAGAAGCAAATATCAGACAGGTTACTATCATGCCTTGCAAAGTGTATTGTCCAAAATGAATAAAGTAAACATAAGTTAAGGGAGAGATATACATGTCAGTAGAATTCCATCGTTGCAATGTTAAAGATTGTAAGGGTTTTGTGATTTTCGATAATGCTGATTTCGATTATATGCATCCAGATGTAGTCGATGGGAAATATGAGTTTACGTCTACATGCTGCACGGAGTGTGGAAAGGGATATAAAGTAGTGCCACATCACGTGGTCGTCAGTGTAGAAGCTGATGAAGCTTTTGGCTATTTGGAACAAGCATCCATATCAGAATGGGAAGCGTATAAACGAGAGCGTCAATACGAAATGGAAACTAACCCTCATACTCGTATTCAACTCTTTTTGGTAAATCGAGGATATACCTATTCAGTTTCAGATATTGTAACTCAGTATCTAAAATATCAAGAAAGTCCTTGTTATTTGAGCCATTCGATGAAAGATTGTATTCACCATTTAGAAAATGAAGTTAAAGCGTTGATAAGTACAGGTGTTTAGCAAATACGAACTACAGAGCAGGTTTTTAAGATCTGCTCTTTTATTTTCGCTTTGACTTAAAATAGGAAGGATGGTAACTTACTCTTATAACATTGACTATAGAAAATGGTTTAAATATTTTGACTACATTGGAAATGAATCATAAGATTTAAAGATTACTGAGTGAAATAACAAGGACTAACTTCGGAGGGGAAATTGTGAGTATACATGGATGGGAACATTATGAATTAGACAAGGAAATGGCAGATGCTAATGTTGCAAAACTATTGGAAATATATATACGCGAAGATCAGAACTATATAAATAAATGCTGTGAGCACCTTGATATGTCGTCTTTGCTTTCTGAAGAGGGCAAAAAGAAGGTTATGGAGCAATGCCAACACTACGAAGAAGCGAAAATAAAGATCGCGTTAGAAATTGCAGACAGACTGACGAAAACGGAGTAGCGCTTGATCGTAAGGCTGATTCATAGGTAGAGCCGAAAGCATTCGTGATGTGATGGAGGAAAAGGAATGAATGATAAAAAATTAAAGAAAACCATTGGAGAAATGAGCGAGAGCCGTCACGTATGGATGATGAATCCTCAAACTAAAATCGTCCATAATCGAAAAGGAAAAGGATCTTATAACCGCCAGGCGACCAAAAAGTTGCCTGGTGATTTTTAAAAAAGGAGATTTTAATTTGAAATGGACAATAAAACGGATTTCTCTCGATTGATTATTGACGATGTCTTTTGTGGGTACTCTGCAAAAGGTGTATTGAGCAATGGTCAGACGATATGTATGTTTTTTGTTCAACATCGTACGTATCAAGACTTGGAATTCTCTGTGATTTTAGCCATCGCGAACAAGAAAAAACACATAAGAGAATGGATACTGGGAACGAGAGATGTATTGTCTGATAAGAGCACAGGAAAATGCGGATTAGAGGGTTTGATTTGGGGAAAGACAATGTTGAGCGCTTTTGAAAAGAATTTAAAAAAGGAATACCCAAATGGAAAGGATCAAGGAAAGGTTACAATCATCATTTACCCAACTGATTCCAGGAGAAAAAAGGTTTACACCCACGGTCTAAAGAAGAACGGATATGCAATCGCAAATCGGTGGGGGAGTCCATGTTTGTACAAAAAAATTGCATAGATCGTTGATTTTTTGAAATAGTTTAGAAAGTAACGGGAAGGTGATGACCTTGGTAGTCCATCAAACGAATACCAAGGTCGCCCTTCTCAGCTCATAAAAGAAAGGTTTGGTATGCTCATGCTATTAGGAAAGAAACTTGAAATGACAAGTCGTAGAGATTGGGAGAAAGCAGGCAAAAAGAACGCTTGTCGTATTTGTGGACAATTTATTGAGAACGATGAAGAGTATTATTTGGTTGTTGTGCCGTTTCCTTATGCCAAGCAGCATTCAAATTTCCTCGTACATGCTCATGAATGGGAGACATTTAGTGAAGGAATAACGGACATCGCCGTCCTTTTTGAGAAGCTGTCCAACACAGAGAAGCCGAATACGATCAATCATACGGTACCTGATGCAGAAAAAGTAGAGGCATTTCGAAGAGCTTTGCGAAAAAAAGGGGGCGTCACTTTAAAGGAAACCGCTAATCGCATCTATTTTACATTTTCAAACAAATCATCTTTTTACTTTGAAAAACGTTTTGGATACATTGAGAATATGAAAAAGAATTCAGATATCATGGATCGCATGTTTACACTCGATTATACAACTCGTTTGTATGAAGAATGGAAAAAGGAACTTAGGGAAACGGTTGAAGAGGGTTTTCGAGTTGAAAAGTTTTTTGAGAAAACCAAAAATATTTTAAACTATGATTAAAATAATTTCCATTTGGTTTTTTATGGGGAGGGAGATTTTCTTGAGGTTGCTGATTATTGAAGACGATGATCTTAAAGCAGACAAAGTAATTCATTGCTTCGAAGGGCATGATTATGAGAGAGAGCGATCTTATAACTCGGGGCTTCGCAATTTATTGGGAAGGAAGACGGTATATGATGGAGTCATATTGGATATGGGACTTCCTAAATTCGATGATGGTTGTCGTTATGAAGAAGATCATGGACTATTGATATTAGAGGAAATGAGAAGGAACAAGATTGAGTTACCTGTTTTGATACATTCCTCGAATCAATTTGACATTTCAAACTTCCCTAATGTGCTTGGTTATATTATTGCAAGTAACGACTCGATAGTTAAAGAGGTAAATGACTTCATTTTTCTTATATCATGAGTCAAGTACCAAAATAATCAGGCAAGTGTTGTCTCAACAAAATATAAATAGATTTCAAGAGCCAGTACGAGCCATATCTTAAAAAATCTGAAAAAGAGGGTTATTATGAAAAAATTATTTACTAATAAAGAAGAAATACTTCAAAATTCACTCTATCTTAATCAGATAATTAAAATTTATCGATTGCGAATAATCTGGTTCACATTTTTTATTATTCAAATAACAATAATAGCCTTCATTGGAATAATAAAAAACTGGAGCGACATAGAGTCTCTTTATACTGAGGTAGGTATTGGTAAATTGATCAGTAGCATTGCTACTCTTTTCGCTTTTTTCTCAATTCTGACCTTGGCAATAATACATTTGCTCAATAAAAGATTCCCAGGTTTCAAAGGCATTTGTTTTTCTTTATTATTTGGACTTATTGAAACCGTGGGATTCCTGGTAGTGTCTATAGCAGATGTAACATTAAATTCTTTCCCCTTTATCATCGTAATTTTAGAGGATTATTTTATTCTTGTATCCTTTATACTACTTCCGGAGATGTTCTGGAAGAAAGTTATCGATTTGTATCGTTTCATTTCTCAACGCATTTGGTAACATACTGTTAAATGGATAATTAGCTTACTAAGTGAAAATCTAATAATAAAGAAAAGGTAATGGCACTCGCTATTGCCTTTTTTGTGTTTGGAATTTCACTCAAAAAATATTGCCTATAGTCAAATTTAATGGTAACATTGACTAAAATAATGATAGTTGAAAGGTTTAATGAAATGGAGGTAACGATGGACAGGGATATACTTAATCATTTCATTGTGCAATCGAATCTAAAAAAGCAAAATGTTTGTTCTGCATTGAAGGATGTCATTGTCATTGACCCAGAAGGGGAATACAACATGCTGAAAAAAGCGGAGGGTGAATGTGATATTATCATTGTTCCTTACGGCAATTCAGGAGGAGATGTTATTTAAATGAATGTATATCAAGTGATCGAGACTGGACAGAAGATTGTACCTGCGGAGTTCAACTTTTTTCCCGAACCCATATTTTCTATTGTTTTATGCATTGCAATAGCCATTTTAATCGCATTACTTATAAGCGGTGAAATTGAACTATGTTATATGGTTGGTCCTATCATGCTTCTCATTGGTTTTTTTCTAATTTTCCCAACATCTTTACATGATTATCATGCAAGTACCAAACAATATGACTCGGATATTGAACATTGGAAAAAAGAGATTGCAATGCCGTACATTCATTCCTTACCTGTGAAGAAAAGCGAAGTTATATATATCAAAATCGATCCTGAACTCGGAACGGATGTGATGAACATAGATCCGTTTTATAACTTAACGAATAGCAAAGAAGTTCGGCGAACACCTGTGGTGGTGTCTTTTAAAGAGGAAGGGGAAGTGACTACAACTACAGATTGGCTAACGACTTCCATGGAACTATCTGATGGGGAAAAGCCATACATTGAATATCAACGTTTAGATCGTGACTTGGGTCATGATGTGAACGCAGGCATTTATAATGCGAAGATACATCTTCCGAAATCATACACCTTTACAGACATTAAGTAGAGAGGGGAACATCTTCTTGAATATCAATCAAATTATCGAAGCTGGTGAAAAAATTGTTTTAAAGGAACAGCATTTTCTGCCACTCTCGGCTGCCACAGGATGGAGCATTTTTATTGGAGCAGTCATTTTTTTTCTTGGTTTTGACTATCTGCTTTGGATTGTTTAGTGGTTTTCAGCGAATTGGATGGGATGGGTGTTTTAGACTTTTTATTGTAGGATACATTGTCTCATTCGCATTTACGTATATCACATTTAGACAAGATTATGTAAAAATACAAAACAAGTATGATTTTGAGGTGGAGAAATGGAAAAAGGAACAAGCTTATCATTACATTAAAGCTCTGCCGATAGAAAAGCTTGAGGTTATGAAGATTGAGACTGATCCCGAAGCAGTATTAAAAACGAACAGATTTAAGATGTTTCGTGATGTTAATGATAATAAGCTTGGACGAACGCCGCTTACCCTATCTTTTAAAGTAGGAGGCGAGGTATTTACCATAACGGAGTCGCTACAAACCTCTATGGAATTAGCTAATGAAGATAAGCCATACATCGAATTTCAAAATTTAGAGCGAGATTTAGGGCACGGTGTAAATGCTGGGGCTTATAACGCAAAAGTTCATTTGCCTAAATCATTTGCGCTCACAAACATTAATAATTAAGCGGGAGATGATTACCATACATCTGTATGAGATTAGATTTGAGCATTTTGCGCCGAAAGACTCAAAAGGTGGAATTTTATCATATCTTGGAGCTGAATCAGATGAGGATGTGTACGAATGGTTAAAGTCGAATCCGTTGTTATCAAATGAACAGTACATTACGACCACATTTAAAGATGATGAAGAGATCGAGTTCTGCGATGAGGATGGTGAATCATTTAAAGATCGAATGGTTCGGTTGCAAGGCAATATCAATGATGATGAGGCTGAATTATCAGATCTTTATTATGGAGCAACATTGCATGGTTGGAAATTGAAAAAAGAAAATATTACTTCAAAAGAAATAGAGACTTTGCGTTCTTTAGGTATACAAGTTGAAACAGTTATCCAATAACATATATGGAATTTTCAACTGTCTTGCTGGAATAGATTTGATCTATTTACATGAGGCAGTTTTACATAACACATTATTCACCATGAATGAAGAGAACAAAATAAAGGAGTTATATGATGCTGAGTTTTGATCCTACTGATTTTATACCGAAACCATTGTTATGGATTTGTACCATTCCGTTCATGATCTTGCTGTTGCCTATAGGATTTCTATATTGTTTGATTGGTATCCCCAAACGCTTGTTCATAAAATTCTTCCATTTCGAGAATATAGACATGACATTATTTTTTCGGTCATGAGACCAGGGTTTTATGTAGGAATGTTGCTTGCCATGTTTATTTCCTCAGTGCTTACAATGCCTAAGCGTCGGAAAATAAAAAAAGGAGGCTAAACGAAAATGATAGCTTTGTATCTTCTTTATTTCTGTATTTTTATGGTGGGGTATATAGTCGTAGAACCCAACCTTAGTTTTTTTAATTTCCTTCCGTATATGCTGATCGGTTCCTTTTTTTTAGCGGGTTATACCCGTCTTATTTTAGGAGATATGACAACAGCAGAAGAGAATCGGTTCTACAAAGAGGATCATCCATTGAGAAGGAATAGGATTGAGCCACTGAGCTATCAAAAATACTATCGGAAGAATGAGTATTCGATAGCGGACATCTTCGTCATGCTGTTTTATTTACCTGTTTGGATGCTTTATATGGTTGGTTATCTGATTCGCTTTGTGGCTCGCTATGTTCGAAAGATGATCATTACATTTATCAATATAAAAGTATATGTAAAGAGCAGATCTAAAGATTAGACAGCTCAATACGGTAGTGTGAAAGGATATATATATATATGATTATTCGTTTGTTTCATTCTATCTTAATATCTCTTGGCTACAGTTTTATTGCCATGTTTTTGGGATTCTTTGTAGGTTGGTCTTACCTCGAAGTATGTTTATATATTTTTATAAACATATTGGTGTTCTTCTTATATTTAGAAGTTGTTATTGATGACTTGTCTATTGCAAAGCAGAATCGGGAACTTGATCGTAAAAAAGAATGGTTAAGTTTTGAGAAGTATCTTTATAAAGAAGTGTATACTATTAGCGATATTTTAGTAATGTTGTTCTACTTGCCGATTTGGATTGTTGAGCTTATAGCTTATGCGTCTTACTTTGTTATCAAGGCTGCTTTTAAAAAATTAAAAAAGTGCGGCAATATGGTTGTTTATGCCAAAAAATCTAAAAGCAAAATGTAGACAGTTTAATGAAATATTTAAAGGTTAAGAGAGGATCGCCTTAGGAATCTGAAGTGAGGACGCAAAATGAACATTATATATGGAGATATTACAAAAGCGAATGTCGATGTGATTGTTAATGCAGCGAATGGTATTGGATTTATGGGTGGTATTGTGGGACGATTCATCAAACTTCCAGGTGTCGCAGAATCCATTCATTATGCAACTAAGGGAGATGTGGAGAAAGAAGCAAAGGAGAAATCAAGAAAACATAAATGGATTCCCAGCTTCTTATATGGTCATTGCAGTGGAGAGTGTTATGTCACGAACGCAGAATCTCTTTCATGTAAATGGATTATCCATGCAGTAACCATGCCGTATCCAGGGATGAGAACCACCATTCGAAAAGTTCGATTGCTAATACCCGAAATTATCAAGACAGCACAGTTACTAAAAGCAAGATCCATAGCAATCCCCCTTCTTGGAACGGGAACGGGTGGCTTAAATGAAGAAGAAGTTCTCGCTCTTTTTAAAGAGGAGTTCTCTCATGTTCAGGGAATAGACATTATCATTTTTAGAAAAGTTTAAGGAGGTTTTCAGGATGTCTCTCGATTTTGTACGGTTAAATACTGACCAGAAGGAAGTATTGTTGAAGGATTTGAAAAGTTTGATACAGTCAGCTCATCAGATGGCTAACCTCGTTCAACAGAATGAATTGGATTATGGTGTGGCTCATCAGATAACGGCTTTGATCGAATTTAATCACACGGATATAGCAAAAATGGTTGATTATGAGTCTTATGTAACTAAAGAACGTGAAGAACGGTATGTTGAAATCTGTGAAGTGAATAAGCGTAATCATGAATTGGAGCAAAAAATAGCTTCATTAAAGCCCATTGATGGATTAAAGGAGCAGTTATGTCAACTGAGTGATGTGGTGAGTGAATGGTGGAAAACGGATGGTTTTCACTATGTAAAGGATTTTCGCTTTTATTCCAGTGGTTGTGCTGGTATGACGTTTTGTTTCATGATGAAATACGGTTATTCGACAAGGCAATCCCCCATGTCAGAAAGATTGAACCAAAAAGCTTATATCGATAAACTTAAAAATGATGGATATGAAATTGAAGACATTGAAGGACATGGTCTTAAAGTTCTGGATACGCCAAATAACCGATCACTTTTACGTTCCTTGCTGATTGCTCGCTTTCCCTCTATACGTATGAATAGCTTTCGTAATCAGGCTGTAGGAAAAAATGATGATACGTATATACTGACGGGGATAGATGCAACCATTTTCGATTTATCGGATATACATCAATATAAAGAAGGAACGAATCCTCTCTGAAAAAGGGGTTCGTTCCTTCTTTATTGTGAAACTACCAATCAGCAATAATATCTCCGTTTTGATTAAATTTCCAGCCCAAAGTTTCAAGTTTCTTTTTAAAAGAGTATTGATTCCATACATTACTTCTTTTTTCAAAGCATTCTGCCCGTTGCGCATAAAGACCTTTCTTTTTTAGATCTTGCTCAAACGGCTCTAACTGTAAATAATGTCTACCGTCTGTATGAGTAAGAGTTTGAGTGGATACCCTCTTGCCTTTTTTATTAAAAATAATCCATTTTGATTTGCTTTCCATGTTTATTCTCCATTCCTTTATTGATTCATGTTTTTAAGAGATTCTTATATCCAAACATACCCTTGCGCATCTTGAATGAAATTCCCATGACGAGGTGGGTCAGAAAGGACATCTTTTTCAAATTCTTCCCAAGTATATACGACACCATATTCATTTTCGATTATCAAACGATCTTGGTTTTTCGTATAGAACTCTTTCATTTCGGGAACCGAACTATAGAATAATTCATTTCGCTTGAGAAGAAGTGTTCCGAATGCATACTGTCCGATATGAAGTTCTTTCACTTCATTTAGCACGCGTACCGTGGAGGGCAGAGTTGCCTTCTCTATAAACAACAGATCGGTTGTTTTCATGGCAGAGATTGCTTGCTCCAATTCAATTTTTGCCTGTTGAACTTTCAGATCTTTAAAGTAGTAGTTCACACTCAACGCAGATCAACTCCATTTTATATTTTGAAAACCAGCAGAAGTTTTTAAGCTAACCTCCTCAGAATGATTAATAAATCAACTTTCATATGTTCTTCCAATTAGTATATGCAGAACCGATCTAAAACTAATCGGAGGCAAAGGTGTTTTCTGAACGGAAAAGATAATATTGTGCTTTGGTGAATTTGCACTTTTGAATGAGTTCTTAAATGCATATGATGAATGAATTCTTATATATCAGTGGTTGAAAAAAAACACGTCGAAAGGAATGAATTCTTTGATTTTTACAGATGAAGAAATGAGTTGTTTGGCTGATTTACAGACAGAAATAAAAGGTCATAGTGACAACCCAAGACTCTATGTCGTTGTCACCTACGAGCAGATTCAAGTTGATAAACATGAAAACCGAAAATGCACCTATTTTGATCCAGAATCATCAATAACATTGGATTCGTTAGAAGAGATCAAGAAATTCGTCAAGAATAATCAAAGGTGGCATTTTGAAAGATTTATGGATGAGCAGGGTTTGTCCCCTTCTTTTGCGTGGCATCGCGCAGATGATCCTGCTTTTTGTTCATATTTTGAAAAATTTATGATTTCAAAACTCAATTTTTGCAAAAAGTTTAACGATTTACTGCCCCAAGACGTAGAACCCTTTTTTACGCGCAAAAAAGCAGAAGCTTACTTAGAAGAACATAGAAATGTTCTCCATCAAGAAGCGCATGTGGTGGAAAGGCTGGTTCCTATTGAAAGTGAGACAGGACAATTGCTAAAGATGTTATATCGCTTAGCACGAGAAGCAGCATAATATTCCAAACGTTTAAGGAGGGAGGCGGATGAGAAAAAGAAAGGCTATTAAGATAGCTGATCAAAGGGGATACAAGACAGGTCTTCAGCACTTTGTCATATGGGATCCACAAACGATTCGAGAAGCTTTTACTTTCTCAGGATACCAAGTGAAATCGGAGAAAGAAATGATAGAAGATTACGGCAGTGTGGAGGAATATTTGCTCTATGTTGCATATGTCACTCGGCAAGTCTCATAAGCAATCGAAATGAAGAGCAGAGAAGAGATGTTATTTGGTTTAGGTGTTAAATCTTATAAACAGGAGTGATTGAAATTGTCAACTCAATCTTATAAAGGATTGCAGCTTGAATTTTTAGAAGGGGATAGCTGCCCCATTTGCGGAACTCATGTTGTCATTGAGGAATCTGTTGAAGTAGATGGTTGGAGAGAGCGCTCAGAAGTAAGAGAGCATGCTCATGGTGGAAAGTGGGAGCATCGTAAATTTATTTGCGGATTAGTGCTTTCATATTGTCCAAATTTCAGAACAACAGAAATGAAAAAAGGGTATTTTTGTGTAAATGATCCAAGGTTGATCGAACGAGATAAAAAGAGAACAGAAATGAAGGAGAAAACGTTAATGTACATCAAACAATATGCCGATGTCGATGAGGACTTTAAGAATCGTCTGTTTGATCAAATAGATCGTACATTAGTTTAATCACCCATTGTAATTTTAAAATACTGATACAAAAGTAACACAATTATCTTGAAGGAAATCTTAAAGCAGATTATAGCAAAGGATGATTTTAAATCACACTTTAATGGAGGTGCTTTCGGATAATGCGACTTACCTTGTACGTCAAATACGAAAACATTCAAGATTATTTAAATGGTAAGGAGATTAAAGCCGCCCCTGCGGAATCCAAGTCAGTCATTTTCAATCATTCTGATTTAGTGGTGGAAGTTAGTATTCCCGCCCAATACGTACTTGGCGAAGGCATATTCGAGTCGAAGAGTATGGTCAGAGGTTCGTTCCACTACTTTGTTATACAAGACCCTAATGCGAAAGAAGGTAGATTCTAATGCAATCGAGACATGGAAACGCAATAATTCAAGGCAGTAGCGTAGATAACCTCATGGTGCGTGACGTAGTTGACCTGATTAAGCAGGATGAGCTAAAGACTTCTATCCCATTTATGGCTTACAGCCGTGCTACCCGCCGCGCCGCCGAGAAGCAAGCAAAACGCCTGTTGAAACATCTTAAGAAGTGAGGTGCTGTAATGCGAAAACAATGCAGATACGTCTTGAATGGTTGTGCTGTAGGCAGTGACCCCATCTCTGACTTCAGGTTGATTGCAGGTAACAACGTAAAGTCCAAGTACGATGGTTCAATCGCATTACGTGTGAATATACCTGCCGATTTAGAGTTGACGAAATACTCATGTGACCCTTACTCCACCACTAATGACAAACGGACACTTGATGAGCTTGGGTACGATGTTTTGGTTTGGAGAGAAGGTAAATGGAAAGTCGTCAATCAGTATAAGGGTACAAGACCTTGCGATATTCCGTATCACGTAGCTCGCATTAACCACACAGGAGGTTCTTAATGAGATTACTGTTGATCAACGCTCACCGCGTAAATGAAATTCTATTGGATTGTTTGTATAAGAATGATGAAATTAAAGATGGGAAACCAGTTATTCCTTGTGTTGGAGTGGAAGGCGTGATGAATTGGCTGGGATTTCATCCTAATCGACTGGCTTCGTACAAGGAAGAAGTGACTACTATGATTTCGAATCTTCCATCTGAAATCCAAACACTCAATGGTGTTTCTTTTCTAAATGTATGCCAAGATACAAATGGTGAACAGTGGACGGGGCATCATAAAACATGTGATGAACTTATCATGCTTGGTATCGGTTTAAAGTTGCTGGAATATGTTCTACCCAAAGAAATGTGGAGCCTTTGTCCTGGTGGGCTTCCAATGATTCGTATAAAACATTCTTAGATCCTTTCATACAAAGAAACATTCCATTGTTGAGATTGTAGATTTATTGGCTTATAAGAGAAGATATGTGTATTAGTGAAGCGAGAACAGAAGAAATTCTGATAGCCTTCCGATCAGGTTTTGATTTGAACGATGATTAGGTGAGCTGTACTAAATACTAAAAAACTTTAGGTAAAGTGAAAGGATGAATTGGCATGAACGCAAAAAGTTTAAAAGAAATATTAGCAAATTTAGATAAAAAATTAGCAGATGTTGATGATGATATGGATGTATTCATTAGAAATTCAGTTAATCCATGTGGTAATATTCAAGAATTAGAACAGGTTGAATTTTCAACATATGGATTTTTTGGTAAATCGATTCCTTGCTTAATACTTAACACAGATAGTTCAAAAACGTTAGAAAGAAACAAAGATGATGAAGTTATTGATTATATTTCGAGTAAATAATATACGAGTTTAAAAAAGGGTTATTTATATTATGAAGGTGGAGAGGGGCAGGGAATACAATGGTTATTCAGGATACCAAAAATAGCCGATGTCTCTCATAAAGATATTCTCTAATTATCGCATGAGTGAGAACGTAATAAAACTTGTTAAAACAAGGATGAAAGAGGCATTTTACTTTTATTGAGATTGGAGAAATGAATATGAGTGCAAACAATTACAAAGAACTAATACATCATGTTGGACATGAGATTGCATGTGTAACGTATGGAGAGAATGATAATGTAGCAATTGAATGTGAAACTTGCAATTGTGTCCTAATTGACTATGATAAAGAGGAATATTTATAGCCTGATTAAAGAGCTTAATGTTTAAAGATTTAAGTTTGAAAAATAAATCAGTGTCCTCATGTTCAAGCTCTCGATAGATGCCAATAGTATATGTAGTAAAAGGTAAGAGTCACAATCAATGTGGCTCTTTTTCTTTGCGAGAGAAAAGGCTAAATCTATTTGTATTATCGGGGGACATGACATGACGTTTGACAGAAGAAGTCCCGTAAAGCTAAGAAAAACCACCGGCGATAGGTTGGGCCCTGTATCCGGTGGTTTTTCAATGAACTAATTGGGATTCGCCGTGGTCGCCCACTGGCCTTTGTTAAGTCACGATGGTGAGACATCATGGCTATTCTCATTATATCACATCCGATGACTATAATCTTATACATGAATAATATGAATAAAAATTTTTTAGTTCTTATATTGTGTTCCAATACATAGAGAAGTGTTATAATGTTGACTATAAACAATATTAATTATAAATAGTCTATAATATATCCATTGGATTGATGCATATCATATAAGATTCATAGCAAGTTGGTGTTTATCGATTAAACATTATTTTTATAGGAGGAGATTCACATTAAAAGGGGAGTTTTTGTGACACTTGAAGGTGGAGAAGGTGCGGGAAAAAGCTTGGTTATTCAGGCGATTAAGGATCATTTTGCAGAAAGCGGAAAACCATTTCTTATTACGCGTGAACCTGGAGGTATTGAAATTGCCGAAAAGATTAGAACGATCATTCTTGAGCCAAGCCATACATCCATGGATGGAAGAACTGAAGCGCTTCTATATGCAGCGGCGAGGAGACAGCATTTAGTGGAAAAGGTCTTTCCAGCACTCAACCAGGGGATTACCGTGATATGCGATCGTTTTATGGATAGTAGTTTGGTCTATCAAGGATATGCTCGTGGATTAGGATTTGAGACGATTCTCGAACTCAATCAATTTGCTATTGAGGGGTGCATGCCCGATGTAACGATTTGGTTAGACGTTGATCCTAAGGTTGGATTAGAACGTATTTCACGTAATAACGAGCGTGAAGTGAATCGTTTGGACTTGGAAAGCGTTAGATTTCATGAAAAAGTGCATATGGGATATCAAATCCTGCATGCAATGTATCCAGAACGCATTCATAAAATTGATGCGAATCAAACGCCTGAAGATGTAGTTAAGGATGTAATAAAGGTGATTTTAAACAAGACTACAAATATGGATCAAAGGGGAGCGTAATGATGGAAAAAATGAGTTTGCAACTATGGGCGACCGAAAATAAACCACCAAAAGACATGCATTTTTATTCTGCCTATTGGGATCAAATTATGTTTGTGCGGGATCAGCTTACGTCGTTAATCTATGGTTCAATTATTGACGGTGAACCATTTAGAGGTGTCATAAGTGATCATGTATCAAAGTCAGTTCGTCTGCCTGTTTATCTCTTTGAAGTAAAAGAGCTGCAATTACGTCTCATTCTAAGAGGTAACTTTTATGATTGGAAACTGTCTGTAGAATCAGATAAGCCAGTTATTTGTGATTTTGGTGATTTGATTGATGGAAACAAGACATGGTCACATCATTATTGTGAGGGATTTGAACATCATTGGATTTATGATTCATTCCATGCTAATAATCAACAATTTACTGTTGAATTGAGTGACGATTTTACTCTCTACACATTCATATGGTTACTTCTTCAAAGTTTGAAGAAATAAGATGAATCATCATATAACGGATTGGAAGGGGAAATTATGTTGAAGGCTATATGCTCAAATAATGAAAAACACGATCAGTTTGTAACCACTGCCCATGTAACCCAGTATTGGGTAGTTGACTCAAAAGGAACTTTTCTAAACGAGTTAGCAACGATAGAAACCACACATGCACCCAACAAAGATAATACGTGGACATGCTTAATCTGTGGTGCTGATGCAGTAGTTACTGAATAATTTTTAAGGAGGACAAACATGTTAGAACGTGCCAAAGTTGAATTTGTACAAGCTACTATTAATGAAGAGGGATTAGAACTTGGGAAAGTCTATGAAGTACAAGCGCATCCCGTGGATCGAAGTAAATGGTATATCGTCTCAAACGACAATGGCTGGACACTCTATGATAAGTGGCAGTTCGTTCATATCATTGAGCAATACGCGATCTATGAAAAGTATTTTGGATTATTCCAACTGCCTATTTTAGAAACTGGAAAGTATGTTTTAACGGTCATTGCACCAACAGGTTACGCGATGCAGGTTCCTATAGCAGATTGCAAAATAGAAGATTACTCCTATACACAACGAATCAATTGTGGTGATTTGAGATTTGTTTAGGATGAAAAACGGCTGTAGGTCTACCCCTCTAACAAAGATATTCGTTTTGTACTGAAAAGGAATGATATAAAGCTTCTATTCTAATAAGGATTAAGGGGAAGCAAAAATGAAAGCAAAAATAAAAGGTTATAAAGCTTTTGAAAAAGGTATGGTATGCCTTGGGTTTCAATATGAAGAAGGTAAAACATTCCTGCATGAAGGTCCCACGGTGCTATGTGATGAAGGATTCCATTTTTGCAAAAACCCGCTGGATGTATTGAATTTCTATCCACTTATTGATTCCAGCGGAGAGCTGAGCGAATTTGCTGAGGTGGAAGCGCTCGGCGAGACGAAAACGGTAGGTAATAAATCGGTTACAAACCAACTACGGATTGGTGCAAAGCTTGATTTGCCAGGATTTATTAAAGCGGGCTATGAAGCGCTTTGGGTGAAATGTACTGAGGATGTAAAGCAAGTGGCTTCTTCGGAAGACGACAGTAAACTTGCTCTGTCAGGAGACTATAGCCAAGTTGCTGTATTGGGAGACAGCAGCCAACTGTCAGCCTCGGGGGACAACAGTCAACTCACTGCCTCAGGAGATGACAGCCAACTTTCTGCGTCAGGAGACTACAGTCAACTTGCAACCACGGGAAACAATGCTCAATTGGCAAGCTCAGGAGACGACAGCCAGCTCGCCGCCATGGGAGACAACGCACAACTCGCCGCGTCGGGAAACGATAGTCGACTCACTGCGTTGGGAAACAACAGCATGGTTGTATCATCAGGAGACAGTAACCGACTTGCTTTAAATGGTAAGGATAGTGTCGGTGCCGCCATGGGAATCGATAGTCAGATTAAGGGCAAAGTAGGTAATTGGATCACCTTAGCAGAATGGAAACGCAGCGGAGGACGTTATGTGCCTGTATGTGTTAAGTCTGCTCAAATTGATGGTAAGATTCTAAAAGAAGACACATGGTATAAGCTTAAAAATGGTGCATTTATTGAATGTAGGTATCAATAAAATTGCTAAAAACGTAACAAACAAAAAACCCACCGCTAAAGGTTAGGGCCTTGGTGGGTTTTGCTGAGTGCGCCGTGAGGCACATCGTTGTTCAGGGGGAGTGCAGATACTCCCCTTATTTATATTCTTATGTTATCACAACATGTTTATACGGGCAATGTCATTGCCTATGCTAATGTTTAATATTCAGCCCCATGTTGTAGAGTAATATAAGGATTACTGCTGATTAGAGTTGTTGCTGAAACTACCAGGGCGAATGTCAAGACCGTCAAACATAAGATTTTTCTCATTCCTTAATTCCTCCTCTAAAATAGATTGCATTAAACCTGTGTATTGATTAGTTTGTTGCAAACTCGCTTTAGAATGAAACATTTGAAACAGCGCTGTTGATTTTTTGTAACCGTTGTGCTCTTTAAGCGTAAGTGCGGATTCCAAAATTAGCAATGTGTAATCTATAGCATCAACGTATTCTTGTCTTGTAAATCTATATAAAGCTATCATGTATAGTAAATCTATATAATAGTGATTCTTAACGGTATCCCCATCGGAGTCGTAATTATTTATGTAATTAGGGAAAGAAGACAGTATGTTATCTATGTCCCATTGGTGATAAGTAGCTGCGCGTGTGACATTCGTAAGTCCACATAGTATTTCCTGCGGGTGTTCTTTTAAATAATCAACATATTCGATCAAAGCAATGTGATCGCCTTGTAAAACCTTGATCGTTAACGTATTCGCTTTTGCATAATTTTTGAAATCGTTAGCGATTTCAGCTTCTTGAGGAGTCATGGTTCCATACCAATTCATATCCTTATATAAATCAATATATTTTAAAGCTTCTTGATACTTGCCTATTTTTTGTAGCCCTTCACTTTTCATTAAGTTGCTATACCCGCAGTAATAGATTAAGGGTCGTTTTAATCTCATTTGATTTTCTGTTTTCTCGTTTAACTGTTGTAGTGAACATTGATTTAATTTTTCACTGAGCTCTATAACTTTATTCCAGTCGTCAAGTGAATAGGACATTTTTAATAATTTTGCTAACACATCCAAGTCGTCTATTTCATCAAAGTCCAGATATGACACCTATAACACCTCCAATTTATTCCACAACATATGAATATTACAATAATAAATGATTTATTGTCAACTTGAAATTAGTTTACTGAAATATAGGCAATTAAAAATGAAGTGATTTAAGGATGATAGAGGAAAATACATAGATTTGGTGAATACGATAGGAGAGTTCAATCTTGTATGGTTAGTGGAAGAAATAAAAAGAAAAGAACCGGACACATCCGATTCCCTTAGGCGTTAGTCCAAAGACAGACGCCGCAATTCTTTAAATTATATACAAATAAACATAGTTATATAACTTTATTTAAATGTCTGCTATATGAATATAATGAAAAGGTTACAAAACACAGGTTGATGAACCCATCAAGCAAATTGAAGGAAAGGGATGATGATTAGAATTGTTGTTCCACAAAATGCACACCGAGCATTTAATAGCATGATTAAATGCATTAGGATAGAACATAGGGCAGTATCCATTATTCTCATAAATAGAGGGGCAAATCAAATGAATCAACTATCACAATTTGATAAATCAATTATCATAGCAGCTAAGGCACACAGCGGGGACACGGATAAGGGTGGCAAGCATTATATGTTTCATGTGATGCGTGTCGCTATGAATGTGGAGAAGGTACGAGAATATCCAATATTTAAAGACCTATCGGATGAGATTGTAGAGAAGGTTAGATGTGTATGCATTTTACACGACGTAATTGAAGATACAGCTACAAAGGCAAGACCCGTTACAGCACAGTCCCTTCGAGATGAAGGAATGGATGAAGAGATTATTGCTGGAGTAGAAGGGATGACCCGAAGAGAGGGAGAGTCGTATCGTGATTTTATTGAACGAGCCAAACAAAATCCAATTTCGCGAATGGGTAAAGCGTGTGATCTAATGGATAACATGGACGAGAGTCGTCTAAAGGATTCACCATCAGAAGTTCGTGCAGCGGCTAAGAAACGTATAAAAAAACGGTATAGACCTGCTTTGGAGAGAGTATTAGGTATTGATGATAAAAGCATATATGAATTCATCCATGCAATAAATCATCAGAAAAAAGAACCAATCATCTCGGATGACTCCATACTGTCCTTTATTGAAAAGAATATCGAACTTACAACTCAACAGAAAGCAGCTATTCATATGGCTCTTCGGAGCAACGTGAGTGTACTTTCAGGTGCTTCAGGAACAGGTGTTACGTTTACGTTAAAAGCGATTATTAGCTGTTTAGAGACAGCTAAACCGAATGCTAATATCATTATCGTTTCAGGTACGGGGAGAAAAAGAGCGTACCTTTCACAGCAATTAGGAAAGGAAGTAAAAAGTATATATCAGTTGAGTAAAGACGAATTGATAGGCGATCTGATCGTTATCGATGATCCTCAAATGATGAAAAGACAGGCTCTTGTAGAAACGCTACAAAGGATACCCAATATACGCATCTTGTTTGTAGGTAACTCTCAACCATTTTCAATGGAAGATGGGATTCAATTAGAGGAAATCGTAAAACATGCCCGTATACCACATACCGTATTAACGCAGAAGTTTCGCCAATAAATAGTTATATTAAACAAGCTGTAAGTGTAAAACTCGTCTTTCATGGAAGACGAGTTTTTTGTTGACCATAAGTATATT
Organism: Paenibacillus sp. 1182; assembly: GCF_017833915.1. Taxonomy (NCBI): domain Bacteria; kingdom Bacillati; phylum Bacillota; class Bacilli; order Caryophanales; family Paenibacillaceae; genus Paenibacillus; species Paenibacillus sp. 1182. The sequence continues at coordinate 280,901 of NZ_JAFICR010000004.1, forward strand.
TAGTTTATAATATTGACTATAGACAATATGATTTTGATAAAGAATAAAAGGAGAAATATGGATGACATCTTGGATATATTCTTTTTTTGGTTGGGCGGAGCTGCACATGGTTTCTATCATTTCGATGTTTGCATGGTTTGTGATGGGATGGCTTTTAGAGGTTTCAAAATCAAGATAGCTTCAAGTTTATATAAAGTGTTTTATTGTTAATACGTTTATAAGAGAGGATGAAAAAATTGAGTTATTCAATCTCCTTTTTGGGGCTGACAAGTTGGTGCTTTTTAGCTTCGTTTATGTTCGCATTCCAGTTGAGTGCTTTTAACGGTGATGATATAGAAAAAATATTGAAATTTCCTAATCCATTTAGAGTTCATCATCTAATCCAGCTCATATTTTTTCTTCCCGTGTTCGCGCTCGTCATGATTGGGTATGCCTTGTATTATTACTTCAGTTATATGTATACCTATGTTTACAGACCTATATATACTAACATCATTAAGTTTTTACAGTTAAAGCTTTGGGAAAAGAAAACGAACACCCCAACTAAATAGTTAAAAACAAGCTCAAGCTCACTTGTCGAAGTGAGCTTTTTTTTTGTTATAAACGCATATGATACAAGATCCAAAAGAAAAAAGGTTGAACTCATAGATTTTATTTTTGAGGAGGGAAATGTTTATGTATACAGAATTAAGTGGCAACCAATTAAACAAAAGAATCGTTAATACCATCACAATTTCAGATGGGGTTAATATTGTTTTTGACTTTGTTCCAGGTGATGAAGTGAAGGTAAAATATGGACGTTGTCAGGACAATCATAGAGCAGTTGGGGTTATTCAAAAGGTGGAAGGGATTATAGCCACGATTGCGTGGAAAAAAGGTATTGTTAGGGGGAAGGAATGGACAATTGATGCGCTGGAGTATGTAAAAAAAATATGACTCTGTTGCCAAGGCACAGGAAGTCTCTACTCCGAAAGAATTGAAAATGATTGCTTATGTTCTCAATGTGGGGGTTCGGGGAATGAGTTGAAAGTAGGTTAAGATACAGAATAAATGATCAGGATTGTGGGCATTGAAGTGTCTAAAATCTGTAGGAGGTTGAGTAAAGTGGCAGAAGAACTTAGAGATTTTATTGGGGAAGGAATTCGTATTGATGGAAGGATGATTCCTTATCGATTGGTTACAGCTTATGATTATTTCAAAGCTAAGAAGTACACAGAGGAGGAAATCAACAGTTTTGAGACAATGGGAATAGGAGAAATGGTTAGCCAAATCATGGCTTTAAAGCAAGCTTGCTATTTGCTCAGACATACGTCTCATAGTTGTCAGAGTTTATCTGACAGCTTGTACAATTTAAAAATGCAATTGATTCTTGATTTAAAAATAACAAAAGGGTTTGAGTTTGACGATCCATTTGTTGAGGAATACGGAATGATGAAATAGATAAGATCAAATTATCGAAAAGAGAAGGATCCATTTTGGAGATCCTTCTCTTTTTTTGTTGAAAAAAATAGAACCGTCTAAACGCACTCTCCTTTTGTATTTTTTTTCTTCGTGCATAACATACAGGATGCTAAAGCAAAACAGGATGATTTCAAACTCAACTTTAGGAGGCATATCATGAATCAAAAAAGTGATCGTTTAGATCGAAGAAAGCACAAGATTGTAACAACTGTTGCGCTGTTTGCTTGTATTCTCATTGGGGCTTCTGCCTATGCACAATTCAACGATAATGAGTCTACGAAAAACAGTCATCATAGCATGATAAAAGTAGAGAAACAGCCATTGATGTCAGATATAGCTTTGAAGAAACAAACCGTGACACAAGTTAAAGCGGTACAATTGCCCCTATTCCAGAAATGGAATGAGCCATTAAAGGCTGAAGGTAACGATCAGACGAAGGAGAAAGTAAAACCAAAATCCATACAACAACTACCTTCAAAAATCGTGCGAGAAAGCAAAACACCGACGAGTCTGGCTCCATCAAACAAGGGATTTAAGGCATTTGTTTATAACGCCGATATCCCTTTACCTAAAGAAGAGCAAAAATATTTATACAAATTGTCTCAAAAGAGAGGACTAAATTATGAAAAAACCTTGGCAGTTATGCAACATGAAAGTGGCTATAATGCCAAGGAAATTAGTGAGACTTATGATTACGGTTATTTTCAAATCAACAAAGTCAATCATGAGAATTTATCCAAGCTCCTGGATACACCCAATAAACCTTTAGATCCCTATGTAAATATGGAGTGGGGTACTTATATGCTATCTAACCTATATAATTATTGGGAATCGAAAGGGATATCTGGACGAGAGCTCGACGAATATGTTTGGAGTTCTTACAATAAGGGAATTGGCGGGTTCCGTACCCACGGAAAGGCAACAAAATATATAAAATTGGTTAGAGCCGCGTATACAGAAGTTCACCAATTGATGTAGTTCCACAAGAAGGGTAGTTTTTATCCTTCTTTTTTTTGCTCACTGTAATTCAGAGCAATTTAGTGTAAACAAAAATTTACAAAATATGACGAAAGCAATATAATTAATCGTATAGATATTAATCCGAATGTAGAAAAAAGAAGTAGGAAGAGAGATTAAAAAATGACAATACAATGTAATGTTTACTTATACTTTGGCGAACCAGAAAAGGTTGATAAATTAGTTCAAAGAAGGCTCTCTGGGTTGTATTTTCGGCGAGGAACCTCTCTAATTGGGATCGATACAGGTGTTATAACAGAAGAGGAACGAGAACGTATTGTACAAGAATATCAATTGAGAGATTTTGAAGTTGATCAACAAAGGTTTCACAGTCTGCTTAAACAGCTTGAATCTATTGGAGGGAGCCTGACAGATGTTGAGCTGGCTTTTCCTGAGCGGTTAGAGAAAACCCTGGACACGTCTGATAAACTACTTCACAGTCAAAGTGCTTTTATGGTTTCAAGCATATTAGAGAGAGGATGGAACAACGGATGTGATGTGAAATCGATTGAATATGTGATAGATGGACTATTCATTCGTTGTTCAGCCTTAGCTGAACTACAGATAACGAGTACAAACAATCTTAATATTGAAGAGATCATGAATTCATTTCCTATTGGTATTTTATCAAGTGTGATTAGATGCTGAGAAACAAAAGAGGAGTGTTGATTTTGGAAAACCTGAATACCCTTGCAGCTTGGATTCAACAAGCAAAGAAAATAACCGTATTGTCTGGAGCAGGAATAAGTACCGATTCTGGCATTCCTGATTTTCGCTCTTCTGCTGGAGTTTGGACAAATGATACATCCAGACAGTATATCATGTCGTTGTCTTACTTCAATCGTCATCGGAGCGAGTTTTGGGCAGCGTATAAGGATATCTTTAAAATCAAACTGGCTGGAGACTTTAAGCCTAATTACGGACATCAATTTTTAGCTGAATTAGAAACAGAGGGTAAGATGATTGATATTTTTACGCAAAATGTAGATGGCTTGCATCAGCTTGCCGGAAGTAAGAAGGTTTGCGAAGTTCATGGGAGCATGCGGATAGCCCACTGTACCAATTGTGGCGAAACCTACGACTTAGATTACATCCGAAGTGAAGCTGTACCTACCTGTCGGAAAGTCGAACAAAAGGAGAACGTTTGCAATCAATACATTCCAGTACCTGATCGTTCACTTCATCATGTGGTTTGTCAGGAATGTGGAACCCGTCACGTTATACACGAAGCAACATCAGACGCCATTCGATGTAAAGGAAAAAAGAAGCGAGAATATAGATGTAACCATGTTTTAAAACCAGATGTTGTCCTTTTTCAAGATTCGATTCGCTATTTTCCAGAGGCAAAGAAAAGTGCAATGCAATCAGATTTATTGCTTGTTGTGGGGTCTTCTTTGCAAGTAGGACCTATTAATGAAATTCCACAACGGTTCCCAGCTTATAAAAACAGTGTGATTATTAACAAAGAGCCAACCAAGCTTGATCACTGTTTTAAAATGGTGATCCATGGATCTATCTCTAAAACCTTTCAACAACTTCACCAAAAGTTATTGTCTTCATCCCATTAACTAAAGAGTTCATTTCGTGCATATAGTTTATATGAAAAATTATGTGACACGAAAGGGGGTCTTCGAATGAAGGCTTTAATGATTTCGGATTTACAATGGATTGATCAGGAGGACTGGCGAAAATTATTGGAGATCAATCAGGAACAGTTTGATGTTGTCTTTTTGTTGGGCGACATCAATCAAATGCTTTTACAGAAGATTGTTGAGGTGTTTGGGCATAAAGGAGTATATGGTGTTCATGGTGATTTTGGATACGAAGGTGACCTTGAATATTATGGCGCAATCGATTGCCATGGACGAGTTGTGGAGCTGAAAGGAATGAAAGTGGCGGGAGTAGAAGGTTCGAATCGCTATAAAGGAGGACCGTATCCTATGCATACGCAGGAGGAAATCAGCATGCTATGCGAGGAGCTGCCGCCTGTAGACATTCTACTGTGTCATAACTCCCCAAGTGGGTATCATGATCAAGCGGGTCATCCTGTATACCAGGGATTCAGAGGATTACATGATTACATGGATCGTTGCCATCCACGGTTTTTGTTTCATGGTCACCATCATGTAAATACGGTAGACTATTATATGGATACTATTTTAGTTGGCGTATTTGGTGTAATTATATACGATTTCAAGTCGAAATCGAAAGAATGTGTATTGGAATTGTCTATGGAAAAGACTTTTTGAAAACAATCTATCGTGAGATGGGTATGTACCAGATAATCGAGTTTAAAAATAAAGATGTAATGGTTTTCATGAATTTTGATTAAAAAAACTGTGTAAAACTTTTTTTTATCAACAATTAGGGGGATATTAAAATGCTTGCTCATACAGTGCTTGGAGTAAAGATGAATAAACAACTTGAACAATTAATAAAGGATCGTGTTTCAGTTACCAATATGCCATATGAATTTAAAATAATGGAGTCTCTGGTTATGGAAGAGATAAAGCCGAATCAGCGTTCATTACTCTTGAAAAACTAAAGAAGTGGTCTGAGGAATTAGGTGCAGAAGTAAATCTGATTAGAAATAGATATAGTGAAATTTATCGTTCCCTTCCTGTAAAAGATCGTATTAGAAATAGAACGGCAGGTAAAGGTCAGAGTGAGGGCTTCTTACTTGTAGAGATTACAGATCCAAGTGCAAGAATTTTGGAATCAATTATTCAACGATAAAATGATCCTTTACGCAGACTTTCTTTAATATAGGAGGTGGTAGCTTGTCGGATGAAAGCAGGCTCTACAAAGAAGCGATGGAACGGATTGATGAACTTGTAGAAGAGGTTTTAGAGATTTGCGATGATGTTGCAGATAAAAACGACTACGAAAGAGACTGGGTTTTGGATCGATTCAGAGAGAAATTTAATAAGGCAAGACGAATAGTGAAATGAATACGGTGCAAAGCGACAATACGTGTGAAAAATGTAGTTTATAAAAAGATTATTTTAAGAGGCGGTTTAATTACATGGGAGAATCTTATTCAGTCGCAGTTCCTTCAATGCAGAAAATTTTTTCTCTTGGGAAAAAGAGTTCAGCGCGATACACTTTACCATTACTAATAGAAAACATCGTTCATAACGATTTGTTTATATTCTACTATGACGGAGGACATTGTGAAGATCGCTATGAATATGAGCTTGAATATGAACAAGTTTCATATGATTACATCCCAAATGAAAATATCGAGGTCGCGGAAGAGAAATGTATGAGCAAAGAGGAGTTTATCAGGTTCCATGAAGAATATTTAGGATAAGAGACAACTTGGGATAGTGTTAAGTTGCTATTGCATAAAACAAGTAAAAGGATTCTTTGACAGGGAGGACAGATGATATACAAATCAAAAGACGATTTAGCTGGTAAACTCACAAAAGATAAAACTTTTATGCCAATAAATAATAAATCATTCTTTTATCTTTGCTTTATTAATGATAGCGGGTCGCCAGACATGTTAGATATTAATTATTTTGAATTAATAAATTAGAACAAGGAGGAAGTAGGTGTGATTGGTTGTAGGTTATGACTTATGCCATCTCGAAGCATAAATGAGCTAAATGCCGATCATAAATGATAAAATAGATTAGAAATGAAAGAGCTGAGTAAATCAGAATATTTTTCTGACTGTTGCTCAGTTTTTTTTGTTGTGAAATTTATCCCAAGGACATATTTTTAGGTTTTTTTCCACCGTCGATGTTGATTCATCAAATTATCCCGATTCTCATGTAAGTTTATGGTATAATAGCCACGTGTGTTGTGGCTTTAGACCTATATTAGAGACTCAAGGGGGAAAAAGATTGAAGAATAGATTTAAGCAAGTAATACCGATTGCTATGCGTTTTTTAAAAGGAAGGTTCGAGAAAAAAATTATATGGTCATTGATTTCATTTGGTATCCTGATTATAGGGCAGTCATTTACGCAAAACTGGTGGATCAACTTTGTCATCGACATGTATAATGACCACTTTAATTGTAATATGCCTTATCCAGTAGATTCAAGCCAAGTTTGGAATGTACTTCTCTCTCTCTTGGCTGGGGGATCGTTAATTGCACTGGCGATTTACTTTTATTTCCGAACCAAAAACAGAGAAAAATTAAAGCCTATGTTACTCATCCAACACTCCTCTATTCAAATGATAAGCTATTCAAACATAAATAAAGATCTTTCCGATTATAATTTGGAACAATATCCACTTAATCAATTGGAAGAGTTTAAATCCATGGATAGAGTACATATCTACCACGCTTTGAGGGAACAGGAGAAAACGATCAATCGAATTGCTTCACGAATAGACGGTAGTTCAGGTGTAGAAGTGGCTTACATGGGACTCGCACATATTCCTGTAACAATGCTATTGGGTTATCAATTATCTGACAAATCAAGTCCAACGTTTTATGAATGGAATCAAAATGAGTTGATATGGGAACAGATTGAGTCTAAACCGAATTTTAAATTCCCATCGTTGTTGTTAGAAAAAAAAGATACGCAACAGGAAATTCAATCAACAAGAGAGGTTGTTATAAAAATCGGAATAACCTATCCCATCGGGGATGAAGATATTCAAGAACTCCAATTCCAGAACTTAAACTCCTATTATCTTCATTTGAACCCGCCTCATAGAAATGCAGTAATAAGTTCAGAACAGCTTAAAACATACAAAAAGAATTTTAGAGATCTCCTCGATCAAATCAATCAGCGTTACCCGCAGTTACAAACTATCCATTTATTCTATTCGGGACAACCGTCATTAGCTTACACCCTTGGAAGTGCTATTAGTTCAAGAATGGATGTTGACATATGGATATATAACCATGTCCGAATCGAAAGCCCTAAATACAAGTGGGGAATAAAACTGCCTAAAGAAAATACCTCACCTGAATTGAAAATAAACGAAATGAGGGTTAATATTGTACAATCTGAATACTAAATTTAAAACATTTTATCATAGTGAAGTTGTACTGCCAAAAGCAGAAAAGCAAAAACTATTTAACAAAAAAAACATCAATATTAAACGGTTAAAGGAGGGCTTAGAAGAATATAATGCCGAAAATGGAACTAATCATAAATTAGCGGAAACCCCCATTGTACAGGGAAGTGTTGCCATGTCTACGGTTGTACAGAATGAAGAAAATGACTACGATATCGATGTCGCTATTGTGTTTGATAAAAGCAACCTTCCTGAAGGAACTACAAAAACAAAGAATGTCATTGTTAATGCACTTAAAAGAAAGTGCAGTCAATTTAATGTAGAACCTGAGGCAAAAACCAATTGCGTCCGAATTGTGTATGCGGAAAACTACCATATTGATTTTGCAATTTACCGTCGATTTACAGATGAAAACGGAGAATATAAATATGAGCATTGTGGAAGTGAATGGAGAGAAAGAAATCCCAGGGCAATAACAAAATGGTTTCTCGATCAAAACAAAGACAAGGATTATAAATTAAGAGAAATTGTTCGATTGATGAAGATGTTCTCCAAATCCAGAAGTGGGTGGGCGAATATGCCTGGTGGACTTATTCAAAGCGTTCTGGCTGATGAAAAATTTCAATCCTATGATCGAACGGATGAACGGTTTTACTATACAATGGTTTCTATTCGAGACAGACTTGCAGTTGATAAAGAAGTCTATAATCCAACGGATACTACAAAGAGTCTGAAACTGGTGAGCGCTGACAGCACAAAAATGGATAACCTATATAATCGTCTTAACGATAAGCTTATGAAGTTGGATGTTTTGTTTGACTCAGATTGTACCTACAAGCATGCAGTTGAAGCCTGGGAAAACTTTTTCAATCACTCATACTGGACAGATCTAAAACAAGAAGAACGAGCACAATTGACTAAATCTTATTCTCAATTGTCCGAATCGCAGGTATATTATGATTACAGAGAAACCGAAGAGTACATCAGTAATATGTTCCCTGTCAATCTGAAATTCAATCTTGAATTAGACTGTGTAGTATCCAAAAATGATAAACGGGTCGGTTGGTTGCAGGCAATGTTGCAAAGAAAACAACTCCTACTTCCTGAACATGGCTTGAATTTTCGTGCCCAGACAGACGCGCCAATGCCTTACGAAGTCTATTGGAAGGTGAGAAACAGAGGAGATATTGCCAAGCAAAAGGATTGTATTCGTGGGCAAATTAAAAGAACCGACTCCTTATATCATGTGGAGGAAACTTCGTTTAAAGGGGATCATTACGTGGAGTGCTATATTATAAAAAGTGGAGAATGTGTAGCGAAAGGAAAGGTAGATGTTCCAATTAGAGTTTGAGGAATATTACGAGAACTCAAAAAATGTGAGCGCTGAGAATGAGGAAAAGACCACATAAAAGTGGTCTTTTTATTATTAAAAAGTCGATACAACTCCACCTGAAAATCTCTTTTGGTTCTCAAACTCTCTTGTGTATCGTTTGATTCGTTTTTGTAAAAACTCACTTTCTTCTGCTGGCAATATAGCACCTTTAGCAGCCCCGCTGACAGTATACCCCTTTGCACAAGAATCAATCATGCGATAGTAGAATTCGTGTTGATCCATGTCCGCATCGGCATCTTCCATAATCTCTACTTCCCTACGGGAGAAAATTGTATTTCGAAATTCTTCTTTCATCACTGTTCCTGGCATGATGACTACATTCGGGAAGGATGATATAAATGATCCGTTTTTGTAGTCGTTATGATGATATTCATAATGAAACCCATTTTGCATCTCAGCTATCATGGCAAACGTGTGATCAAAAGAACTTGCTTTGAACAGATCACTAAACAGGGGTCTTAAATGAAGTAATTCTTTGAAATATAACATATGTGGCACAGGTTTGGTCTCATGAAGAATCACATTTTGTAAATGGAGCGCAATAAGGGTTTGTATTTTACTATAAGCGCCTCCAAGGTCAGCCGGATTTGTATTTACAATGACCACTTCTTTATTTTCAATGTGTTTCTTGAAATCAAGCTCCAGAAATTCACCTTCTTCACTGGTATTAAACATTTTTGCAATTGCCTTATTCGAAAGCAGATCCATGAGGAATGCTCGCACACCTGATGTATATTCGTAAACTTTGCTTTTATCATTAAAGTAGTCCTGTAGAAACCAGGAGGTGATCAGTTCTTGCTCTTGTATTGTCATAGGGTCTGAACTGGAAACTCGTGAAAATCGAGCAACCATGTGCCTTCCGAATCCTTTGATGTTCTCCATAAATCTTTGTAAGTCTAATAGTGTTGCATTTTCACCCATGGTTGTTTTTAACACTTTAATCGAATAAGTTAACAATCTTGAGTTCGTATCTATGAAGAAACGAGGACTTTCCGTATTGTAACTACAGAAGAACTGAACAAAATTAGAAATGACGTCATCTTCACTACCGCGAAGAGGGTTAAATTTTACCGTACGAAGCATGGGGTCAACATAGAAAATTTTTCTTCGGTTCTTCTTTGCTATGGCATAAGCCACTTTGGATACTAATCCGGTATGATCAAAAATTGTAATTCCTACATCCTTTTGACTGATCATCTGATTTAAAACAGGATAAACAATGGTATCATTTTTTGTAGCTCCTTCCTTACCTACAATTAATAAGTTCCCTTCTTTTAGAAAAATATCCTCATTGGTTTTTGTGTCATTACCTATCATCAATCTATTTTTTGTAGCCATCAACTTCCCCCTTACTTAATTTCTATTGTCATCATTATAGTGAATAGCTTTCAAACGTATTCCTGAAAACTATTTTTTGGCTTTAAAAATTTGCACTTTGTCAAAGTCTATAGATTACTGCTCTAAAAACAGTGGTTTTTGCTCTAAAATGCCGCAACAACGTCGCAAACTACCATTAAAACTACTGATTTGGAAGTTAGAGCAACAATGAAATGATAAGCTCAAAAACCTCCTGTCAAACATTCCAAAGAGGATAAGATTTGAACGTTATCAGAAAGGCATTCGTATCGATCTTGTTTTGTATCAATGCGAGTGGAGATATCTTTACCGTCAAAGTAGTACACCTGGTGTTTTCTTCTCCCTTGCAAATATCCTGACGAATCGGAAGAAAAGAACGGATACTTACAAATAATTTTTGACGATCCTCCGAGCCAATGGAAATTTTGAAGAGGATGCCGTGTGAATATTTCATTAAATAATGAATCTTTTACTGTCGTCATCAAGCGTGGTCCAGCTTTTAGTCCCATATGAACCGTTGCTCCAATTCCTATAACGGCATGATCTTCATTGACAAGTTGATCTAAACCCATCCAATCACTTTGCGTCCAGTCGTTTACGTTTGGATGCCAGATCGGAATCGGAGCAATACCAGTTGCTTTCTTCAGTTTTTCGAAGTTAGCTTTCGATTTTTTTGCATCGTTCGTTACGTCTAAGTTGAAATATCCAAAGATGTAATCCTTAAACGTCAAAATGAAATCTGCATACTCTTTTAATGAGATTTTCTCTATTTTTTTCCCGTTCATTCTGGCTTTATACGCAGAAAATTCACCTGAATCAACGAGTAGTTGCAGGTTAAACTTTTTTATAAAATCCATTAATCGCTTGCTCTTATACTCTCTTAAATAATAGAAAGAACAAAGGATATATCTTCCGCCCTTTTGAACTACGGTTTCTAAGTCGCGAATGCTTGCACGATCCAAACCTGAAAAGAAAAATCGAACACCTTTTATCGTGATTCGAAGCAAGCCCTTAGCTGTTTTTACGATTTTAGCAGTTTGGATAAAAATCCGTTGAAGTAATCCCATTAAGGCAGAATTCATATTTGAATATTTTTCGAGTTCTCGTCTTGTTGCTGTTTTTTTTATATAACAAATAAGATATGGCTTTACGCAAGCCATTTCGGGAAATTGATTGTTCGGTTTTCCCTGTAAGTGTTCTGATCTTGATAACAGATCGATTATAAGATGTCACATAGTTAAGTTTTCCCGTGCCTGTTTTGTAGGTAGCTTGGTTTTTGATCTTTCTTAAAAAAGATCGTTCAATTGTATGAGCTTTTAAGTCAAACGAGTGCATGCGTTACGCCTCCTCTTGAAAACTGTTAAATTACTTATAAACCAATAATATCACTTTATTGACTATAGTTAATAAATATTATTGTTTTACAATACAGTCACTTGTTCTAAAATTACAAGCTCAAACCTATTAAATGAAATTTGTGTTGAAGAAACCAAGAGATTTCTACACACCAAAAAGGAAGAGGAGCTGTATTGAGAGGAGAAAGGGAAGTACAGAGGCGAATAACTACGAAAGTAGAATGCGTATTGGGCTGGCATGCCATTTTCGATTTTACAAAAACTTATAATACTTTAGCATAAATCATATAATGATCTATTCATATGGATTCGACTATGCGAGCAAGGCATTTGCGCATACCAGCTTGGGAGCACCTGAAAAGGTGAGAAAACATTCTACTCCTATCCCGCAGAGAGATGATCTTTGCCGCTGCCATTTTAACATGAGGATCTCCTGTATAGGAGGTCTTTTTTTGTTTGCAAATATAGTTTATTATTTGAAGGCAATATGTAAAAATAATTGACTAAAGACAATGTTGTATTTAGAATTGAAATATGATCAGGGTAGGAATTCTGAATGAGGGGGATTCATGGCTATGTGGTTTTGGTTTTTTATTTTCGTGAGTGTATTTTTATTACTCTCTCCATCAATATGGTGTGTTACTAAAGAAAACAAATCTGTGATTACTTTTTGGCAACTTGGAAAGATCGCTTATTTCTTCGTTTTGGCTCTTCTCTTTGGGTACTTTGTCTTGAAAGATCATACTTACTCAGTCCTATTTTCAACAATTTTGATTCCATACGGAATATGGCTGTGTGTGGAAACGTCGTATTTATTCTCATCCAGTAAATGGGGACTATTCATTCCTATTGCTTTAGTTTGGATATATATGACAATTATTTTTCCGTTAACCATTAGACAAGATTTATATAATTTAGTTCAAGCTGTAGCTACAGGCGAATCGAAACAAGTGGTAACAAATGTTTCTCAATTGAAGAAGATCACAGGTAAAGTTCTTCGTGTTGGAACCGTTCAAATGGGTGATGCTCCTATAGTTCAAGTTATCTTAGAAAATAGTAATAAAGTGTTCAACCTGAATCCGAAAGAAGCAATCTTTGCTTCCTTTATCAAAGAAGGCGATATGTTGAACCTCAGCTTTGTCGACACAAAAGAAGCAAACGTAACCGTTGAAAAAATGACAAATCAAACGATTCATCGATAGAGACGAGTCGCAACAAGGAGAGTCACTTTTTTAGGCTCTTCTTCTTACATATTGCATATTATCCGACATGCTGAACGAGAAAATGAAAAATCTTCGAAAAAAGAGAAATGATAAATTCCTTTTTAGCAGATGTCAATCAAAAATCCCCGCTTTTATCGTTTTGTAAAGAGAGGCTCAAGCACATATGATATTAGGATTTTATAAAAAAAGGAGAACAAACGTTTAGTAGAGGAGGAGTATTCATGGAAACCGAACAACCATTTTTTATTACTTGGTTTGAGAGTGATAAGGCAGAATTGATTGAGGATATCCTGGATGACCGAAACATTCCCATTGACATGGTTCCAACGCCTGCGAATATTCGCGATCAGGAGGATTATGTCATGGTTTGTAAGGATGCATTTCAAGTGCGAATGGAAGTAAATAGAGCTTTTGTATTAGGTTCTTTTGATTTTCCTAAGGAAACTCGTTGTTTTGACGAATGGGGTGTCTTATTTTGGGTCAAATAATCCCTTTAGGAAGTGAGATTGTTGCTAACAGATTTCGGAAAATTCTGTCGCAAATTACGAATTGAAAATAACGAACTATTAAAAGACATGGCTCTCAAATTGGAAGTAACTCCAAGTTATTTGTCCGCTGTAGAGAGAGGGAAGCGAAATCTTCCTAAGGAATGGAAGGATAAGCTCTTGAGCTTATATAAGCTAAGTCCAAACCAATTAAAAGAGTTTTCTTCAATCACGATTCTTACAGAACTAACTGAGAAGGAAAAGAATGCACTCAGAGAAGCTTTGCACGTTTTGTGGCTTGCGGATAACAGTGATTATAGGAGTGGCTTGTGGGCAGTAATTGCCGCTATTTTGGGTGAACCTGTCGCCTATAATGATGGTTTTAATTTGAGAGATTGGCTTGACCTTATAGGGATGGAATAAATACAAGTCACAGCCAACTTTAAAATTACCTTGATTGCAAAAACGATATCTAAAAAGGGAGTATGTTCTAATGAAAATTTTAAAAAAGGTAAGTCGAGTTAAAAAGATTTGTATATTTATGGTTCTTGTAGCACTGATCGCTTTGATTGCAGGATGTAATATCTTCAGCCATTCGTTTAGTAATCTCAAAAGCGCCTGGAAAGGTCGAGAAGCAGTAATCCAAACCTATGATGAAGAGAGTAATATTATTGACCGCGTGGAGGGAAAATCGATTGATATCGGTTCTGAAGATATGTTTTCTACCACAGATAGTGAAGGAAATACAACTGAAAAATCTGGTGTTATTAGCTTTACTGTAGGCGGGAAAAGCATGATGCATGTGGGTAGTTCACTCATTATGCGAGAGAAAGGGATTGTTGATGTATTTGATGAGTATTCCAAGACCATGGAATTCAAGAATCAAGATCGATCAACCCCGTTTATAAATCGAATGGTTAATTCAGTGAAGAACTTAACAACAGGGAAGCAATTTCTCATTTTGATTCGATCGCAAACAGGGAAACCTCTTGCTACTTTTGTGGGGAATGATGTTTCTTACTTCCCAACAGATGTAGATAAAAGCACGATGTTTCTCATTGATGGGAAAGCCTTGTTCATCTATCGCTGTGATTATACCGTTTTTGATTTATCGTTGCTTCATAGAGGCGTGGAATGATGAGTGAAACTTTGAGTAGATCCTCTGATGAGACACTACTGCTTTTTAAGAAAGCACTCTATAAAAGACGTTTATATCTTCGTAGAAGAATTGAGGAAATCGACAGTACCTATACGAATATCTGCGAACAACGAATCAAAGACGGAAAATCGAAACGAGGAAGAGCTTCCGAAGATTACCGTGTCAGTAAGGTAATCATGTTATCAGAAATCGTAACAATTCAGGCACTCTTAAAAGAGATCGAATCTGGTTCACATCATCCTGATGACGTATACAATCCAGAAGATGATACTCCTTTTGTGAGTGAAGCAGATTAAGAATGAGTTGGAGGTTTGCTCTTATGCATTGAGTGAGACTTTTACCTCATCCACACCAAAGGAGACGATATGTATGAAAACAAATGAAGTGATCATTTGCGGAGAATGCAGTTGTTATGTCGATGGAAAGTGCCTGAAAACAGGTACGATCGATGTTGAACCTGAGAAAATCGGATCTAACACCGTTGCCTGTGAGGAATTTGAGGAGACAGACTGAGAGCTTTAGAGACGCAAGGAGATCCTAAACAAATATATAGGTAATTATGTTTTGAATAAAGGAGACACGACAATAAGCCTATGTCAGAATCCCAAAGAAATGCTATTGAAAACATTGAGAAAAATACAGGGATTAAATTTGAAGGTCCAAAAACCGCTCAAGCGGCTTTCTTGTTTCTGAACGAGCATATAGAAAAAGCTCGTAAACCTATGTCGAAGAAACAAAGGGCTGCTATTGAAGCTATAGAAGAAATTTTAGGCATTAAATTCACTGGAGAAGAAACGGCGCAGGGCGCTTTTTTGTTTCTCAATAAGCATATAGAGACAGCACAAAAGAAGGTTTGGGAAATGATCGAAGAAGAGAGAAGAAAATCTCCTGTTGTACATCATCCTGTTGTATCTCAAGCGAGATTTAACCCAATGGAAGATTTCTTGATGGATCAAATGGCTTTATATCGGTTTGATGATTCTTATAACGGGTGGGGTGATGCAGATGATGATAATAGTTATGCTGTGACACCAACCGTGGATTCACTAAGAGATGACCTTATATTTTGGTCAAGATTTTTATAGTGTTAATCATCCCTCAAAGCGGAGAGGAAAGATATACTGTGAAGACTCATAAACCAAGTATAAAAAAATTGGCTAAAAAATTATCCAAGATCGCAAAAGAAAAGGGATTTGTGGTTCAAAGATATGATGCTACGAATAGCGTTTATCTCAAACTTGATTATGGAGTGGCAAACAGTATTCGTATTGGCGACCATGACGGTAAAAAGCATCTCTCGTATAAGTTCAACCTCCTCACAAACATAGATAAAAGCTATGTGGAACATGGAGAGTACCAGAGAAGCTATTACTGTGTCGAAGATTTTGAAAAGTTGATAGATGATATTTTGAACAACAAAAATAATGTGCTTAAAAAATACGGTGTTCATAAATATCAGCGAATGATGAAGAAAAATCAACTCGAAAACGCTAATAAAGATGGTTTTTGGAGTAAAGCAAAATTAGTATAGCCCCTCAAGGGCAGAAAGGACACACAAATGGGCAATGTACCGAAAGACGTACAGAGAGCTTGGAATATAGTAGCTGATTACCTTAACAAGCAGCAAGCTGGCATTTCTTTTCACATAGATCCTTGGAATCAAGAAAATGGCAAGGAAGAACGGAAATACACGCTGCGCAATGTTTCTGGCAGTGTGAAAATCGTAGCATCAAGCTCTTGGTCAAATTGAAATAGTAATCCCAAGGAGAGGACATAAAAAATGGGTTTGATTGATAAGGCATTACAAATATGCCAAAACAATTACAAGACAAATTGTGGACGATGTCCAATCAGAACAGCATATATCGCACCAATGGGACCAAGAAAAGAAGCGTTGGTTCGTTGGAGAGATAACATTAATGCTGCAATAGAAAAATTAGCCCAATAAGAAATAAATAGGAGGGAACACCCCATGATACGTAAATGTAAAAAGGATCTAATCATGCAGCCTTTTTTCTTAAAAGGAAAGAAATACGAACTACATGAGAGTGGGAAAGAATACGTGATTCTGAACGAACATGGCAGGTTGCATTATTTTTCAAAGGACCCAGAAGACGAGGGCTATTACGGGAATTGGTTTGACTTGGAAGACTGAGATAAAGGAGGGAATAGCCCTCCTGCTACCTATAAAGGAGAGATAACATATATGAAGACACCCAAGCATTTAATTTATAGGGTTTGTTATGACAAAACAGGCGAAAAAAGATATGGATTATACAAATACTGTGATTGTGCAGATTGCAAAAACAGAATGTTGAAAAGGGAACCCGTCAACTGGGTGTCGGCCACCACAAAAGAGATTTCAAAAGTGGATGATGTGGCTGAGTTTTTAAAAAAGTGGACGTGCGACACTGGGGGGAGATACGTAGGAGTAGTTTTTTTAAAATTTTAATATATCCGGCTGCGCTATTGGCTGTACTGAACTTATAAATTCGGGTTGAGGCATAACAGCCTTATGCTTGCAACAGCAAAAATAGTTGGAAGGGAATAAGTTAGCGAGGGATACACCCCCTACTACCTAATCAAGGGAGAGAGTATACATGATCAAATGGATTGAACTTGCAGAGAAGCAGCCGCCAAAAGAAGGAAAATACCTTGTTTCGGATGGTAACGAACCTGATATTGCTATTTATCAGTTGTTTAATGCTACAGAATACCAATGGTATCCATCAGATAAAAGTCCATTGTTCGGTGAGCAAATAACCCATTGGGCATTCATAAATTTACCAGGAGAATCGGTAGATACGATTAGCATCTTGAATAGCATCCCCGTTGAAATCTGGTCTTCCGAGGGAGATACAATCGAGTATATAAATATCATCTATGATGCTGAAAACATCGGGAAATTGTTATCAATCGGTGTGACGAGCAGTGAAATAGATGAGAATGCTGATGAATCGGGTTCGATTATAGATATCTCTCCATTTGTATTCAAATACACTGTAGCAAATGGGTTCGATGAAGAAGGGTTTCATTTGTAAAGACCATAAGGGAGAGGCGTGACAGCCTCTTGCCCTACCCAATCAAATTAAAAGGAGATATATACATGGAACTGACAATGAGACAAATAATGGATATGGAGCCGAGCTGTAAAATGGATGCGCACGTAGGGAAATTAGTTGTAAATGATGCGCCAGAAATAAAGTGGTGGGTTGTTAATGAGGAAGAGACAGTTATTTTCAAAGATTGCAACTACAAGTCAGAAGCGGAAGAATGGCTTGATGAGTTGGCAGCGATGCATGAGGATCACGGGATTAAAATTGTGCGCAAAGAACTGTTTCGCAATTATTCGGGGTCAATGTCCGCAGCATGGGAAGTAGAAGAGAATCTACTGTTGAAACATCCTGGTGTGCAAACAAGATATTTATGGAGATTGAGGCTGGTAACCGGATGGGTAGACAAACAGCCAGCTTTCAGAGAAGATTTCAAACTAATCCACGCGACCCCGGAGGAACGATGTAAGGCTGCGCTATTGGCTGTACTGAACTTATAACAGGATAAGGCATAACAGCCTCTAAGCCCTACTACCCATACAATAAGGGAGAGCTACCCATGGAAGTAACCAGAATGTCAAATGACGGTTTAACACGTGAAATATGGTCGTTCAGTTGTGAATCAAACACTATTACAGATGCCTTGGAAGTGAGACTGAGCTATTATACACGATCAAAACGACCAAGCAAACGTCATAAATTTCGTACAACAACTAAATACGAATCGTTTCGGTCTAATGCCAGAGAGGATGTTCCGATGCCAGATGGAGTGAAGCAAGAGATTGTTGAGTTGATTAAAAGTCGCATAAAGCTGATTTAGATTAGGCTTAAACAGTTTCTAACCCATAAGGAGTAGCTGCCTGTGACGAAAAAAGAGATTCTGGAAGCTGCTGCTTTTAGATATGCGGTTACACACATTGAATTTCATCCTCGTATTCACAAGCTAAAGGAAACATTGAAGGTATATGCACTGCATATAAGTTGGACTTTGAAGTAATTAAATCAGCGGACGGCGAAGAGGTTTTGCGAATCATATTCTTACATCAACGTAGTGGAAGAAAGTTTTTTGAAGTTGATACTACCAAAAGAATGTAGGCTCTATGCCTTTAGCAGGAAGAGATATAACAGTCTCTTCCCCATATTACCTATAAAGGGGAATAAAGAACAATGTGCGATTGCTTACAAAGTATAGGCAATATCCACGAATTTGCGAACGAGCATTATGGTCGGGCAGCAAAAGTAAATGTGAAATTACGTATTGATGTTGGTATCAGAAGATATGTAAAGGGAGAAAACGAACTGAGACTGTCAAAGCATCGTAGATATGCGAGTGCGCCCATGAATTTCTGTCCTGTCTGCGGGACTAAGTATAGTGAGCCACAGCGATTTGTATCGTATACAACCCCACACAACGAGATATAACAGTCTCTTATTCCTACTACCTATACCAAAGGAGAAACAACACATGAACAATGAGGATATCAAGTTCTGGCGTTACTATATCCCAGCAATAGATGGAGAAGGTTGGGGGATATTCCTGCTCGACTCTACAGGCATGTTTTCTGCTGTGACGGACTATGCTAACGCGGCTTATAAATGGGACTATCATGCCGAAAAAGATTTCCGTCAATTCTTCGCCAAAGGAATGAGCAGTACCCGTCTACTGAATACGCTTTTCTATCATTTGAGGGAATATGATCCAGATGAAACATTAAAGAACGTGAAGGAATACATTCTCCATCTTCGGGGAGATCAATCTTTAACACGAGAAGCTGCAAAAAAAGAATGGGATCTACTTGAGCAGTATGATTGGCTTGATAATGATGCTGATTTCACGCGCTGGCATGACGAAACCAACCTAAATGATGTGGGAGAGTTATACAAATTAGGTTACCCATCTGACGCTCAGGCTTTCGTTGAGAAGCTGATGCCGCGTTTTTGCGAAGCAGTTGCCGCAGATCTGGCAGAAGAAAGTGAGTGAATGAGGATGAAAAAGTTTGAGTATAAAAAAGTTAGCTTTTGCGATCTGACGGACGGATACCATTCGCAATTAGACGTTAAACATCTTAACCAGTTGGGACAAGATGGATGGGAGTTAGTAACGGCTGTTAATGGTGAATGTATCTTTAAAAGACAAATAACCGTGGTAAAGGGATATGAGTTTAAGCTTTATTACGGCGGTGAGCTTGTAAAAACGATCCAGTATAACGGGGGTATGTTGAGTGCCTTAAAAACAGCCCGTAGGATACTTAATCGAAGAAAATACATGTGCGTAGGGATATACAAGGATGGCAAGTGGATCAAAGAGTACAAATTGGCAGGGGATCAACTTCTCTGCTCTCCATATCCTCGATATAAAGGAGCAATACATGATGAAAGTGAAAATTATTGATCCGAAGCATCCATGTTTTGGACAAGAGCTTGAAGGTGGCATCGTTTACTTGGATTATTACCACATCGGCGGAAGACCTGATCTATATCAAGTTAAAACGCCAGAAGGTAAGGTTTATCATTTGCTTACTGACCAGATAGACGCTGAACATTACGCAGCTCAACAGCGACAACGGGAAATCGAACGTATCGGAGCCAATGTTGGGGACACTGTTTTGATTACTCGCTTGGGTAGCGGCGGTCACAATGCTGGATTTGATTTTTCAATGCCACATGTAATCACCAAAATAGATGGTTCAGGGCATGTTGAATTTGATGATCGAGCTGCTTATGGATTCCGTCCTGATGTAGAGATCATATCCAAAGGAGGCGCTCCGGTTGAGTGAATGTAATTACGAATTGGTTAGTGGTGAGAGTATTGGAAATGACGCACATGGTATTATTTATGTTCAAACAAAGGATGGGCATAAAATTGACGCAAACGAAGTTATGCCATTCATTATTCGAGTCATGGAAGAGAAGGATCGGAAAATAGCTGCTCTTACGGAAGAATTGGAGTGCTTCAGAGCAAAAACGGCGCCCGAAAGCTTGGGGTATGGAGCAAAGTGGAAACAGAAAGCGATGAAAGCCCGAGATGAACGGAACAAGCTACGTGGAGCGCTGGAAGAAATAGCAGATACCAAAAATGATATGGCTGGCGTGATATGTCGACTTACGGCACGTCAAGCACTGAGTAGAGAATGATCACTATAAAATGATGGATCAGCAGCTTAATAATGAACTCAGCCGTTTTGAGATGCATTGGCGCGGCTGAAAGTTGGTTGGAGACGTTGATTAATGGATTAAACCAGACGAAAGTGACCATGATTTTCCGGCTTAAACGCCGAATAGAACGTTTCTACGTGGATGAAGACGGATATCTCGTGGTTGCCCTCTATATCTTCATAGAGGGCAACCATACTTTTGACACGGATAAATATACGATGCTATCTCAGGCTTTTTTAATACATTTTATCAAAGAGGATGATAAAGGTGAGTAAACGAACATGTGAGTTGCAAAACGTAGATATTCTTGACCTGGTAAATTCACTCAGGGAACAGATTGCAGAGAGGGATAAGACAATAGCTCTGATCCATAAGGAACTGGAAGAGTCTGAAGCGGAGACAAAGAAATGGTGTGATAAGTTTGAATCCAAAAAAAACTTACTTAAAATTACCGCTAACAACCGAGATGAATGGAAAAGAATGTACGAAGATGCGTGTGATTCTGCACATAAGTTTCAAATCGCATTAGAGGAAGCGAAAGAGGCTCTAAGTTGGGGTGATTTGCAAAACTCTGTGGATCAGGCAGAGAGAATTATCAATCACGCATTAGGTGATTAACCCATCAATACGAAACACTCATTATAAAGCATTGGAAGGATGGTAGATATGTTGGATATGACAGACCAAGAGCTTAACCGAGCGATTGGTGAGTTGATGGGGTATAGCATGAAAAATACGAACACAACAAAGGTTTACTACAGGCTGGTTGACCCAACTGGACAGTTAATAGGAAAGTCATGTGCATATGAAAGTGGTGTATGGAGTCTGTACGGGCCAAAGTATTGCACCGATCCTGCCGCCTCTCTGGAGGTCCAGACAAAGGCTGTAGAGTCGGATCGAGTAGCCTATGTAAATAACTTGTATGAGGCATGTTACGAATTTAAACGAGATAAAGATTCTGTGTGGGATGAAATTAATATAGCATTTTTACTCAACGCCAGCCCCCGACAGAGCGCAGAGGCTGCTTATATGACATTATCCATTCGAGAGTAAGCAAATATAAAGGAACTTTTGATTTAGATCTTCCAAAGATAAAAAAGCAGGAGGGATGACCCATCTCTAAATCGCTCAACTCTGAACAACGAGAACAGCTGTATCAGAAACGTGGTCGGCTACGCATCGATTTTGGAAATTTAGCAGAAATTTTGAACACAAAGAAGGATCATATGGTACAGGCACAGATTGGGTTGCCCATTCCAGATGAAGTGGCTGATGCTGTTATCGCTTGGATAGAATCATAAAGAGTCATTACCAAAATAGACTCAACACCAATTCTCAAAATAGGGGTTCTGCGTTTAGATGCAGGATCCCTATTTTTATGTTGCACACCATTTGAATTGAGATTCGCGAGATTTTTGTAAAAGCAGAACTAAGTACATAAAATATAAGGTTTTTAGAATAGCAGAAAACAAATGTTTACTTTTTAAGGAGGGATTAAAAAGGGAAGGGACCGATATATATGAAACATATTCATCACATGTATGAACAATCATTCATAACAAAGGAGAAGTTTTATATGAAAACTACTATAGTCAAAAAGAGAATGATCCAGTGCATTTTAGCGAGCGTGGGCTTTATGTTGCTCATCTTCATGCATCTCAACCGAACCTATGAAAGAATGACTTTTCCTATGGACGGATGGGTAGTGCTCTTAGTGGCTATTTCACTAATTACTCTAAGCTTAATTGCGTGGAAGAAATTGAACACTTCCTATAGCACATTTGGGTATCCCCTATGGTTTGGCATGTTTGTTGGATCCATCATCGGAAAAATTTTCACGAACAGTTTGTAAAGGGGGAATCAAAATGCAAGTCCAATCTGATAAGAAAGAATTGGATTATATAGAGCCGATCATTGAGCGATTAATTGAGGCTTACTTAGATCCAAGGCATCTCTTTCCTTGGTTTGTTGCAAACAGCAATGGAAAAGATTCATCCACATTAAGCTACTGTGTTTGGAAAGCCGTTGAGCGGGTCGCTGTGGAAGATCGGAAACGAAAAGTTTATTTTGCGACTACGGATACACTCTTAGAGCATCCACATATGAAAGAATTAATGGAATTCAGTTTTCGGAACATGAATGAAGTTGCAAAGGCGACGCAATTGCCGATCGAAGCTTTTTTAGTTAAGCCCAAAATGACAGCGGTCATGAAAATGATCGCTCATGGCAACCCGCTTCCAACGCCTAAATCCTCAATCAATCGCTGGTGTACGGATCTGCTCAAGCTTAAACCCATGGAAGAGCTTCAATCTCGGCTTATTGAAGAGCATGGTGCAATCATACTTATGCTTGGGGTACGAAACGATGAATCCCAAAAAAGAGCAGGTAGCATCAAAAAGCATTCCATTCTGGGGGAATTCATTTTCCCCAAGGTGGGTGCAAAAGAAAATCCCGCAGGTTTTTTTGATAAATACATGAGTCATCCCATCGTAGATTTAAGCGATGAAGAGGTGTGGAGAACGATTACCTATGCTCGCATCCTTCCGTGGGGGACTAAGGCAACGACTATACGTAAAATGTATGAGGGAGCTGGCGAGTGTCCCATTCAAGTGGACAAGCAATCCAGTAAACCTTGTGGTGGGACATCGCGTAATGGATGCATGATTTGTATGATGACAACCTCACAAGACGATAAAATGCTTCAATCTTTTATCGACAAGGGTGAGGACTGGGCGATTCATATAAATCGTCTTCGCAAGCTCATTTGTGAGTCACTATTTGATGCTCGTTTCCGTAGACCGGTTAATACCTGGCGGAAAAACAAATTGGACTGGGTGAATCCCTTCATCCAGGATTATGATGAAAAAAATGATGAATGGAAAATAGCCAAAAAGAAAAAAGCAAGCAGGGAAGCATTTCATCAACAATTTGAATCTGAGCAAGAAAATTTTAATCGTATGAGTGAAGGCTTATGTTTTGATTCAAAACCTGTTTATCCGAATCTTTCGTTGGCGGGTTACACGTTACAAGCTCGCATTTTTCTCCTTAAAGCGTTTTTATACACGCAAGAAGTATCGGGCGTTAAGCTTGTATCTGAAGAAGAGCTGGTGTACATCAAGAAGATATGGGCAGATGAATGTGGATGGTTGGAAAATGAAGAGGATTTAAAACCTGAATTCCCTGTCTATCCGGGGAGCCTTGTTTTGAATCCTGACTATACGGTAAATATCGAAGAAACAACAATACCAAATCTAACGCTTTACGGGAAGGTTGTGGATCACGAAACTGGTTTGGGGATGATCATCCCGCCGATTGAGAATAAGAAGCTCACGCCGTCACCTCGCAAGCGCAGAAAAATGACAAAAGCGGAGGAACTGGCAATGCTGACGATGCCCACACCCAAAACCATTAACCTCGATCCTACCCAGAAAGAACATCATGAAGCTTTTTATATCCTACAAGATTGGGGATATGATGAGGAGACAATCGTTGCCCAATGTGAACAATCGTCAGTACGAACGGGTGTTTACCTCCCGTATTATTGGCTACCTGCTTCTAATGTTGAAAAGCGTTTTGATTGGAGCAAGTTTAGTACGAGAGATCATGTTGTCTATTGGAACACCGTCGTTTTTATTGTTTGTGATCCAAATATCAAAACGTATGAAGAAGCGAGTAGCTATGTTAATTGGTATGTCGATCAAGCTGGAAAACCTCAGACTTCAAAAGAAGTCAATGGGGATCATTCATATATGAAACAGTATGGAGGACTTCCACCTGTAGTCGCAAAGCGAGAAATGCTTAAAAATGGTGAAGATCCTGACATCATACCCGTGGAGCTGAAAAAATATGCGGGTGTAACGGATATTGAGCTCATGACTGCCAGGGTTATGAGATACTATGGTAACAATAAGCAACTTGTCGGGACTTACTTGAAAGGTGAAACATGGGATTCCGTAAGCCAGATGATCATAGCTGGGATGAAGCCGCATGAAGCCAAGCTGTTCTTGCTCCATCAGGCTTATCTGCCACATGTATTGACGAAGAACGTGAAGGCGTATGCACGCGTTCCTGATGAGGCTTTACAGAAAGCTAATAAACTTCGACATCGTGATGGAATAAAAGGCAAAGCATTTTGGAGTCATTTTCATCTGACTGATTTGGTTAAAGAAATGGATTCTAAGGAATTCACGTTGTTCTTATTGCAAAATGACTATGACGATTCTGATATTCCTAAAGAGGTCGCTCGACTTATGAAGATTGATGAAAAAGCATGGTCTTTTACCAGATCGCTTAGAAAAAGAGGAATGCCTCTTGAGCAGGTTCAGAAATCACTTGACTTATTGATTGTGAAACATGATGAGCTTGAATCTACAGAAGAAGTGAGTTATGTTCAAATGGAGTTTGATATCAGTGCTTAAATATCCAGGGGTTTTGGAGTGGGGTTACTTGCTCCAAACTTCATTTTTTGTGAGTGATTAAACGTACCCGAAAGGATGAGAATAATGGACCAATTGATTGGCTTGTTTTTCAAGGGGAAGTCTATTCAACGGATGTACAATTCGAGTAATGATGCAGTATATACCATCGTTTGTAAAGGTAATGAGCTGTTTCGTATCGCTTTTTATAAGGAGTCTGAATTCGTAGAGCATGGAGTATTAGAAATTTGCCCTTCAAGTGATGACGGTGAACTTCATGTATGGAAAGCTGTTAGTTACTCCGAACTGACAAAAACTCCATCGGAATATCAAGACGTTTTCAATGAATTAAAAGAGAAGTATCGAGAAAAAGGTAGTCTCCGTACTCTTGAGGAATTTCTGGATTCATTTTAAATAGAGAGTTGTGGATTTAATGCTATTTATAGTTACAATACCCCAACATTAAATTGTGTTAAAATAAAATCAATAATAATAGAAGGTGCTTCTATTTATGAGTTTCATTAGGGGTGAAAAAGTAAATGGAAACAAAGGATATAGCAACATCCAAAGAGGATCAAGACACCATAGATATCTATGATGCAGTCATTGAAGGAAAAATCGGGAGATTCCCTCCGGGTTTTTGGGGAAACCATGAAGATGATATCCAGCATCGGTTAAAGTTATGTCTTCGCTATGTCGTGCTGCAAAAATTAAAAATAAATCCGCAAGAAATACTTTCAGAGGTGACAACTTCGTTTTTAATAAAACATAAACTATATAATGCTGTTTATAAACAGCAGTCTAAAGGATTCAAAGAGCTTTTAAACGATATATTTCCCGAAATTAGATATACAGATCAAGATGAATATATTATAAACAATTATGATGGAACGATCGAAGGGAAAATAACTCATTTGCCTCAGGGTTTTTGGGGAGACAATGAAGAAAATATCCGACATCGGCTAAAGTTATGTCTTCGCTATGTCGTGCTGCAAAAATTAAAGATTAAACCTCAAGAAATCCTCTCCGAAGTGACAAGTCCATTTTTAATGAAATATAAACTTCATTATGCATATAAACGTCAGTCTAAAAGACTTACAGATCTTTTATTTGACGTATTTCCTGAGATTGGACATAAAGATATTATAAATGTTAAGCTTCCTGAAATCGTATCCACTGATGAAGATATTATAAACATATATGATGCAGCACTGGAAGGGAAAATAGGTGAATGGCCTTATGGTTTTTGGAGAGATAAAGAAGTTTTGCAGCATCGGTTAAAGTTGTGCCTTCGTTATGTCGTGTTGCAAAAATTAAATATGCAGCCTCATGAAATTCTATTAAAAGTGAAAAGACCGTTTTTAGTAAAATATAAGCTTTATTATGCATTTCAACTTCAGTCTAAAAGAATTGCAGATCTTTTATTTGATGTATTTCCTGAGCTTGGAAATAAAAAAGAACATGTTGTAAAAAAAATACTTCCTGGGAGTGAATCTACAGATGAAGATATTATAAATATGTATGATGCAGCTATCGAGGGTAAAATAGCTAAACTGCCAAGAAATTTTTGGGGCAAAGAGGACGTTTTCCAGCATCGGTTTAAGTTATGCTTTCGTTATGTCGTGTTGCAAAAATTAAAAATAGCACCTCATGAAATCCTCTCAGAAGTGACACCACCGTTTTTAATACAATATAAGCTTGATCATGTTGTATATAGACGTCAGTCTAAAAGACTTACAGATCTGTTATTCGATATATTTCCCGAGATTAGAGATCAAAAAGAATATGTTGTGAACATTATACTTCCTGAGAAGGAATATACAGATGAGGATATTATAAACGTTTATGATGCAGCCATTGAGGGGAAATTAGCGCAATTGCCTCATGGCTTTTGGGGAAACGATGAAGAAGAGGTCCAGCACAGGTTGAAGTTATGTCTCCGTCATATCGTGCAGCAAAAATTAAATATGAAACCGCAAGAAATACTCTCGGAAGTGACAAGACCGTTTTTAATCCAATATAAACTTTATCACGGTGCATATTTACGTCAGTCAAAAGAACTGAAAGAGCTTTTAGGCGATACATTTCCTGAAATTGATAATTAAAAAGGGTCGTTGATTCACGATCAAAGATAGGTATTTTATGAATTTAATAAACATCTCAAGCGTTGATTGCGATCTACATGGATCTTGGGGGGTAAACCCCCTTTTTTTGTGTGATTAAACTTACATAGAAATATCCAATCGAGCTGATGATTAGCCTAAGTTCTCATACGAAAGGAATTATTGCTAAAATGGGTTACAACAAGCAGTTTACCCTATTACCCTATTACCGAGTGATGTCCCTACGTATATGTTCAAATACCTGAACCCTTTCGTCCTTGGTTCTCCCGACAAGCCAAAATGGATAATTTGATTTATCTTCGTTGGCTTGATGCTGCGCTCTAAATCACCTGGGCGCAACTTCGGTCATTCAGGATTTCTTCCCGTGTGACGTCACAACACAACCCTTAAATTATGTTAAAATGAAATTTATCATAAGCAAAGGGGTTTAGATCTATAAGCTGCATCAGGGGTGAAAAAGCAAATGGAAACAGGGACTATTTCATCATTCAAAGAAGATCAAGATATTATAAACATTTACGATAGACTTATCGAGGGGAAAATAGCGAGACTGCCTCGGAATTTTTGGGGGAACAATGAAGTTGCCGAACATAGATTAAAGTTATGTTTACGCCATGTGGTGTTGCAAAAATTAAACATGGAACCTGAAGAAATACTCTCAGAAGTGACACAGACGTTTTTAATTAATTATAAACTTTTTAGTGTCGTATATAAGTGTCAATCTAAAGGACTTCAAGAGTTTTTAATCGATACTTTTCCTGAAATTGAATATGGGGATAAAGCAATCATAAACATGTATGATGCAGCACTCGAAGGAAAAATTGCAAGACTTCCAAGAAGTTTCTGGGGTAAAGAGGAAGTTTTCCAGCATCGATTGAAGTTGTGTTTACGCTATGTCGTTCTCCAAAAATCAAAATTAGCACCTCAAGAAATACTTTTAAAAGTGACCACTTCTTATTTAATAAAAAATAAACTTTTCAATGTTATATATCAACGTCAGACAAAAGGACTTACAGATCTTTTAATGGATATCTTTCCCGAGATTGGATATTCAGTTGAACGTAATATAAACACTATACTTTCTGAGAAGCAATCTACAGATGAAGAGATTATAAACGTGTATGATGCAGCCATCGAAGGGAAAATAGCTAAACTACCTCATGGTTTTTGGGGAACCCATGAGGAAGAGGTACAGGATCGTTTAAAGTTATGTCTTCGCTATGTCGTTCTCCAAAAATTAAAAATGCTGCCTCATGAAATACTTATAAAAGTGCAAAGTCCGTTTTTAGAGAAATATAAATTTGATTACGTAATATATCAACGTCAGTCTAAAGGACTGAAAGAGCTTCTCATCGATGTGTTTCCTGAGATTGGATATATAGATAAAGATGAAGAGATTATAAAGGTTTATGATGCAGCGATCGAGGGGAAATTGGCACAATTGCCACATGGTTTTTGGGGAACCCATGAAGAAGAGGCACAGCATCGGTTAAAGTTATGTTTACGCTATGTCGTGTTGCAAAAATTGAAAATAGCACCTCAAGAAATACCTTCAGAAGTAACAAGTTCATTTTTAATGAAATATAAGCTTTTTAAGGGTGTATATCAACATCAGTCAAAAGGACTTCGAGATCTTTTAATTAATATATTTCCTGAAATTGAACATACAGATGAACATCATATAAATAATATACTTCCTGAGATTGAATATACAGACGAAGAGATTATAGACATGTATGAGGCAGCACTCCAAGGGAAGTTAGCACAAATGCCTCCAGGTTTTTGGGGTAACCATGAAGGAGAAGTTCAGCATCGGTTAAAGTTGTGTCTTCGTTATGTCGTGTTACAAAAATTAAATATAAAACCTCATGAAATACACTTGAGAGTGCAAAAAAAATTTTTAATAAAATATAAACTTTTTTATGCACATCAATGTCAGTCCAAAGGACTAAAAGAACTTCTCATGGATGTTTTCCCTGAAATTGGATATACAGATAAAGATGTCATAGACATATATGATGCAGCAATAGAAGGGAACGCGAGACTCCCAAGAGATTTTTGGGGCGATGAGGAAGTTGTCCAGTATAGGTTTAAATTATGCTTTCGCTATTTAGTTTTGCAAAAATTAAAAATAAAACCGCAAGAAATACTCTCAAAAGTGACAACTTCGTTTTTAATGAAATATAAACTTTCTTATATTATGTATAAGCGTCAGACTAAAGGACTTGAAGAGCTTTTAACCGATATATTTCCGGAAATTGATAATAGAGAAGGATAATTGGTTAACGATCGAAGATAGGGAACTGATTCTTTCATGATCAGCCAGGGCTGTCAGAGGGATCAACAGGAATCTAAAAACGCCTTCAAAAACGAATATCTATACATTGTGTTAAAATGAAACGACAATAATAGAAAGTGTTTCGATCCATGAGCTGTGTCAGGGGTGAAAAATCAAATGGAAACAAAGGGTATAGCTTCATTCAAAGAGGATCAAGATATCATAGATATTTACGATGCAGTCATTGAGGGAAAGGTAGCTATACTGCCTCGGAATTTTTGGGGAAAAGGGGAAGTTTTCCAGCATCGCTTAAAATTATGTTTCCGATATGTCGTGCTACAAAAATTAAACATGGAACCTGAAGATATACTCTTGAGAATAAAAAGACCGTTTTTAAGAAAATACAAACTTGATTACGTTGTGTATCAGCTTCAGTCCAAAGGACTTCAAGAGCTTCTCATCGATGTATTTCCTGAGATTGGACATAAAAATATTATAAATGTTAAGCTTCCTGAGATCGGATCCACAGATGAAGAGATTATAAACATATATGATGCAGCCATCGAGGGGAAATTAGCTCACTTTCCAAAAGGTTTTTGGGGAAACCATGAAGAAGAAGTCATGCACAGATTAAAGTTAAGTCTTCGTTATGTCGTGCTACAAAAATTAAAAATACATCCTCAAGATATCCTCTTAGAAGTGACAAGCTTGTTTTTAAGTAAATACAAACTTGATTACGTTGTATATCAACTTCAGTCTAAAGGACTTCAAGAGCTTCTCATCGATGTATTTCCTGAGATTGAATTCGAGAATAAAGCTATTATAAACTTGTATAATGCAGCTATCGAGGGGAAATTAACTCGATTCCCAAGAGGTTTTTGGGGAAATCATGAGGAAGAAGTTCAGCACAGACTAAAGTTGTGTCTTCGTTATTTAGTGTTGGAGAAATTGAAAATAAAGCCTGAAAATATACTCTTGAGAGTTCAACAACCGTTTTTAATAAAATATAAACTTCATCAAGCTGTATATAAACGTCAGTCCAAAGGACTTCAAGAGCTTCTCATCGATGTATTTCCTGAGATTGGACATAAAAATATTATAAGTGTTAAGCTTCCTGAGAACGGATACACAGATGAAGTTATTATAAACATATATGATGCAGCCATCGAGGGGAAATTGGCTCAATTGCCTAATGGTTTTTGGGGAAAAAATGAGGAAGAGGTTCAGCACAGACTACAGTTGTGTCTTCGTTATTTAGTGTTGGAAAAGTTGAAAATAAAACCTCATGAAATACTCTTGAGAGTGCAAAAACCGTTTTTAGTTAAATATAAACTTGATTACGTTGTATATCAACGTCAGTTTAAAGGACTTCGAGAGCTTTTAATGAATATATTTCCCGAGATTGAATTTGAGGATAAAGATATTATAGAGGTGTTTGATGCAGCCATCGAGGGAGAATCAGCTCAATTGCCAAGAGGTTTTTGGGGAAAACATGAAGAAGAAGTCCTGCACAGACTACAGTTGTGCCTTCGTTATTTAGTGTTGGAAAAGTTGAAAATAAAACCTCATGAAATACTCTTGAGAGTGCAAAAACCGTTTTTAGTGAAATATAAACTTGATTACGTTGTATATCAACGTCTGTCCAAAAGACTTCAAGCACTTTTAAGCGATATATTTCCCGAAATTGAATATACAGATGAAGATATTATAAATAGGTATGATGCAGTAATAGAAGGCCGATTAGATCGATTTCCTCATGGTTTTTGGGGTAAAGAGGAAGAAGAGGTACAGCACAGGTTGAAGCTATGTCTCCGTCATGTCGTGTTGCAAAAATTAAACATGGAACCTGAAGATATACTCTTGAGAGTGAAAAGACCGTTTTTAAGAAAATACAAACTTGATTACGTTGTGTATCAGCTTCAGTCCAAAGGACTTCAAGAGCTTCTCATCGATGTATTTCCTGAGATTGGACATAAAAGTATTATAAATGTTAAGCTTCCTGAGATCGGATCCACAGATGAAGAGATTATAAACATGTATGATGCAGTTATAGATGGGAAATTAGCACAATTGCCTCATGGTTTTTGGGGAAACAATGAAGAAGATGTCATGCACAGATTAAAGTTAAGTCTTCGTTATGTCGTGCTACAAAAATTAAAAATGAAACCTCAAGAAATATTTTTAAAAGTGACAAGACCCTTTTTGATTAAATATAAACTTTATTATGCATATAAACGTCAGTCCAAAGGACTTCAAGAGCTCTTACTCGAAGTATTTCCTGAAATTGAATATAAAGATGAAGCAATCATAAACATTTATGATGCAGCCATCGAAGGGAAATTGGCTCAATTGCCTAATGGTTTTTGGGGAAACAGTGAAAAAGAGGTCCAGCACCGATTAAAGTTGTGTCTTCGATATGTCGTGTTGCAAAAATTAAATATAGAACCTCAAGAAATACTCTTAGAAGTGACAACTTCGTTTTTAATGAAATATAAACTCTTTCACTGTGTATATGAACGTCAGACTAAAGGACTTGATGAACTTTTAAAAGAGGCATTTCCAGAAATTGATAAGAGAAAAGGCTAATTGGATAAACGATCAAGTTAGGAATCTTGTGAAATACAGGATTCCTTTTTGTAAAAAAATGAACGGGCTCAAACGTTGATCATGAATTGTTTTTTAGAGAAAGATCTAAATACATAACATGCATTTTGAAATCGGGATACCAAGTTAAAAGAAGAGGTAAAAAAGAAACCTGTCAGTGAAAATGGAGTTATAATCTCATTATAAATATATTTAAATTATAAGGAGAAAATTATGGATACAGAATTTATAATAAATGACAATTATTATATCCACTTGGATCAATTGCCTAAGCCATCGGATCTATTTCAAAACAAAACGTATGTGCATGGACTATTTGCATATTCCAATAATCTTGAAAGAAATGCTCAATTGATTTTGGACTATGTAAACAACCCTGTAGGAGAAATGCAGATCTGCTGTACAGGAAATGGGCTGTATATAGGAGATATAGGATTCTATATAACGGGCTGTGTTTATTTTGTATCCAGCCGCGACATTGCTACTGGAAAGGATTCATCAAATAGAAGGTATACAGACAGGCATGCATTCAGTTTAGCCAAACCTGTTACGAATCCTAACGACGATATTGCTGAAGCGATTCTTACCCCTAAGATTGTACAAGGAATTTGGTATAATGCAAACTCTGATCTATTCGACAAATTCGCAAATTTAATATCACAAGAACATAATCTACCATTAAAAGCTCTTGATTTGATTGGACACCAATATGTAGGTGATAAAACCAAGGTCATTAAGAGGTCATAGATTGTTTGTGTACGATGAATTCATCTTTCATAAACCGTTCATTCGGGACTGTTATAGATTGATTTTTGCTCCCTATAATATGAGGTTAAGATAAAGAATAGATGAAGATCGACTTCATATTTTAGGAGGAATATTAAATGAATCAAAAGGAAATGGGCTTTCTTCAAGTAGGCGATGTGTTTGAGATTAAAAAGGGAATGAAGGTTAATGCGGAAGTGCCATCTAAATTCATTTTCACAAATTGTCGGATGTCTAATTTGACAAGCAAAACTAAAATTGTAGTCGGGATCTTCTTAAAGAATAAGATGGATGTTGAAGCAACTGCCAATGAATTAAAGGAGAGCATTGCAAGATCTGTCTCTTCGGTTTGTGGTGCAGTGGCTGATCCAATGGCTGTTCAAGATTTGGTTTCATCTGTCATGAACTCATACGAGGAGGAAACCCTGGACACCACAATGTTTTGCGGTGAATATTTGGTAATAAACACGACTTTTGATGGTGGATGTGGTGGTCATGATCCATATCCAAACGGTCATCATGTTTTCTGTCGGAAACTCAAGGACGGCAAATATGACCCAAATGGTACTCAGATTGACTTTTATCAATCCGGTTCATTTAGTTCAATGATTTCACCTGACAACGTACAACCAATTCGAAAAATGACTATGGAATTTATATAAGAGGAGATTTATATCGATCGAGTTACTTAGTCTCGGGATTGAAGATATACTTTGAGCGAAGATAAATCATGATTTCTATTCAGAATTGGAGGAACTTAGATAAATGGATAGTACATTGAAAGAAGTTAAAGTTGGAGATACGTTGACCAGGGTAATTGTTTCCTTGGGAAAGGAAGAGTCTCTTAAAGTCAATATTACAAAACATATTGTCACCAGACAGTTCAGCGAAGAAGGATTTTGCATTGACAACACATATTTCAAAATATACAAGAACATTCTCAACAAAATAAAGCCCCATTACGTTAAAGATGGCTTCGGCGCGGAAATGTTTCTAATCGGGTCAGACAAGGAAAACATAACTAAATGCGAAGATCAGCTCTTTGAAGTCATTAAGATTGATGTAGACAACTTCTTAAAAGAAGCAATGAATTTTAATGATCGCATTAGTGGACGTAAAAAAGTTTATGTTAGTGAGGTTGATAGGACTCCTTGGGGTGAAGATTCCACCTCTAAGCAAGTGATAAATAAATGATTCATTGAGATTTGACCATTTTACGATGCAGAGTTACATTAATGGAAAAGATTCAGGCGGTAGAGAGACACTTTAAGTGCCTCTCTTTTAGTTGGAATTCAATATAAATCGCTAAAATTAACCATCCATTTAGGTGGTGTTATAGTTTGATTTTGGCTCTCTATAATATGAGGTTAAGATAAACAATAGTTGAAGATCGACTTCATATTTTAGGAGGAGAATCAGATGGAACGTTATGAAATAAGAAAATTGTGGGCAACTGTTGATGAAAATGGTGATTATGTAGATATTTTCGACAATGTTAATGATGTAAAAGAGCAAGGAATGAATTTTACTCAGGGCTATGGTGTGTTCGATAATGAAACCAATCTTCTTCCAGATGATGCACAAGATTTTCATTATGATTTACAGAGTGCAAGAGACGAGTTGCGGAATTATCTGACTCAGACGAATCGGGATTTGAAATCAGAAAAGATGGAGACTACAATTCAGGAAATTCTAAATCTCAAATATATGCGTGAAGATAAAGTATACAATTTAGATGATTTGTGTATGTTCAATATGTTGCGTGACTTGCATTCTTATGATAGTGAAACGCAACAGTCTTTGACGGAAAGAAGCTATGTTAGGGATCATTGCAATGATTCTCGATCCAGAGATTTGAATGTTCTTCTATATCGAGACAGACCTTTTGCCATATATCAGTATATGGGTAGAGGCAATGTGGAGAATGAAGTCGTGTTCAACAAAGATGTTTATGAAGAGTTTATTAGAGACTCTATTTCAGAGTATTTGTCAAAAAGACTCTACGCAGATACTGATGTTGTAGATGTTAACTCTCCTTATGTGATTCAAAATTATAATATGGCATATTTTGAAATCATAGATCATGTGTTATGTGCCAATACTGACGTATAATTGGAGTTAACAAAGCCAATTCAACAAAAAAGGATAATATGCCCTATCTACAGAGAGGAACATATAGTTATGGAAAAGATTCAGGTCGAAGCGTTGTATACTTTATCGGGGAATGAAGGGACTCATATTTCAAAAGGGAAAGAGTACATTGTAACAAAAATAGATTTTAAAACATACGAGTTGATTGGGAATTCAGGAAAAAAGTTCTCCCTTAGTGATGAGGAATTGAAGTACAGATTTAAGATGGTTTAACTCATTGAGTTGGGCAAGTTAAAGACCATGAATAAAGATACATTGTTTCAGGGGGAGATTTCTCTGTTTCACACTTACTTTCAACAAATGAGATTAGATAGTGGTTATAAGAACCAAAAGGATCTTGCAAATCGGAGTAATATTAGTGCCGCTACGATTTCCAGAATCGAAAAAGGGGAACAAACACCAACTATCGAAACATTAAAAATCATTGCTCCTTTTTTACCGAGCACAACATTGCATCAGCTTATGACCAAGGCTGGCTATTTGGAGCCTCCTGGCACAACTGATAATGATTTGACTTGGAAGGAAAGAGCCTTACAAGCTGAAAATGAAGTAAAGACGTTAAAGAAAGAACTGTTAAAAGCGAATAATATTAAGCGCTTTGGAGAAGGGATTGTAGAGGGAGACATTATTGAGTTCAATCATCAGTCGGAGCTTTTGTATATTTATCATAAACGTGAGCTGATCAAAATTTCAGTACATGAATTCAATTATTGCATAGGGCTTATACCTGATAGACGCTGGGAAGCAATTTCTCAGATACGCTAAAAGCTAACAAAAAGCATTTTAGTAGAAGAATGTATCGAGGAGCAGGGACACTTTAGGTGTCTCTTTTTTGTTGTAATATAACGTAAAAGCGTCATTAAAGATACATAGTTTTGAATGTAGATAAACATTACAATCTTGCCAGTTATCAACACACATTGATAAAAGCGATTCAAAGGTAAAGAATAGATTTAACATTTCAATATTTTTAAGTAGTTTCTCAAACTCACTGTAAACATATTTTTTTAATCGCGCATATTATCCGACATGCTTAATGATTTAGGCAAAAAAGAAAAGTATAAACGCTGAATTGTACTTACAATCATCATTAAAGTCAATGTTTTCGTCAGCGTTGAAGAGCAATTTTAGCAGTTAGCTGCTTGAAAAACTCATAATACCACCTACAAAGGACTCCACTTCAGGAGTCCTTTTTAAATACGCTCTTAACTGCATATAAGGCTTTATAGATCGAATTCTTAATTGGCTGTTTCAGCGAACTTACTTCAAAGGAGAGATGTTCAGGTGGCAACAAAAGCTAAAGCAATTAGACTCAGCAACTCAAGTAGTCCGAATTTCAATGCAGTAAAATCATGGGATCGGAATGTATTGAACTGTGCTGATCTATCTGCAAATTCTAATAAGTTTTTTATCATGGAAAAGCAGGAGGGGAAAGGCGATTATCCTTATCGCATCTACACTGAATACGGGAGAATGGGAAAACCCAATCCAACGAGAGAAGGAAGGTATTATCATTCGGAGTATGAAATGGATAGTGATTATGATTCTTTGTATAACGAGAAAAAGCGAAAATATAAAGATATCATTGTAGATGATGTTGGATCATCTGCGCCTACCCAAGTTGACGTCAAATGCAAAACCAAGAAGGAGAATCTGTCTGAAGTGAAGGATAAGGTTCTCAAGCTCATCGGGAAACTTTATCAAAATGCTACAAGCTATTTGGTAAAGTCCATTGATACGCCGCTTGGTAAGTTGTCAGCTACACAAGTAGCTAAAGGCTTGGAGATTTTGACTCAAATTGAGCATATGCTGGATCGCGGGACAACAACGGGGATGGAAGTCGAAAGACTATCCAATGAGTTTTATTCTTACATTCCTGTGACTTTTGGTAGTCGGGTCGATTATCGGCGATTCATCATTGATGACTATGTGAAATTGAACGATCGAAAAGACCTTCTTGGCGTTATGAGTTCCGTTGTACAAGCACAAAGCACACTGGAACAAAACCTGGAGCAAAAATATAAATCACTCAAAATTAAGCTTGAGGCTTTATCTTCACGCTCAAAGGAATACAAACGTTTGTCTGACTTCGTCCAAAGTACCAAAGGTCATAATCACCATTTCGGTTTTGACATCAAGGAAATTTTCGAAGTTCAGGACATGGTAAACCATGACCGTTTCAATCCTTATAAGGTTGAAGAAATGGAATTGTTCCATGGTTCTCGTAACGAAAACATTCTAAGTATTATGCAGAACGGTTTGAAAATTAAGCCAGCATCTGCTGTTCATACGGGTTCTATGTTTGGTGGCGGTATCTATTTTGCGAGTCAGTCTACAAAATCAGCAAACTACTGCTGGGGATTTAACGGCGGTGTAGCAGCCGAGGAAAATTATCTGTTTGTCTGTGAAGTAGCAACAGGTAAGATTAAGGATTACACTTATGCTCAGCCGCATTTGACTGCGGCGCCGCGTCCTTACAACTCAGTACGGGGAGTAAAAAGCCCTGGTGGGCTAATTCACGATGAGTACATTATCTACAACGAGAACCAGGTTAAAATTAAGTATATTATTGAGTTCAAGAAAACTCGATAATCATTTTGAAAAAGGGTTGATCGTATATCTGCCCTTTTTTCCTATATTGCAAATAGAAATCCACAAGAATTTATATAAACTATTATACAACCCTGTAAAAAAAGACAGCCATTCATAAGCTGTCTTTCTTCTTTACTATGTGTCGTTATCCCAGGTCATCATGCCATCGTAACAACGAGAGAAGCTAAACATACACCATTTTCGGGTGTATATTTGTTTTTCTGTTTGATGAATAATCTTCTTGACGATCCTTTATGAATAAATATCCCTGCCTAAAACAGAAGTAGACAAAGATATTGGGATACCTTTCGGTAAATCTCATTTTCTCCAATGTCTTTCTACCCGGAACCGATACAGCATGAGCAATAATCCGATTAACAAAGAAGCCTTTTTTCTTTAGATTTTGTAAATGCTTTTCCAGTTGCATGATCAGAAATTTCACCTTAAATCGTGGAAACTGCTCCTTATCTATGGCTATGCCACATAAATAGGTATCATACACACCTATGCGTTGATAGGGCAAGGTTGATCGTTCCACTCTACTCTCATCAAAATAACCACTATGAATTTCAGTATAGATATTACGAGGTATCGGATAAAGAGAAACATAGCCCATTAGTGCTTCCCCTTGAAACACAGCGATATCTGTAAAGGAGTTCTTTTCAAGTCTCCTCCTTGTCGTGTCCTCATCAATTCGAAACTCAGGCAAAAACACTTTTTGATCTAAATCCAAAAGTTTATTCATATTATTTGTTGATATATACGTAATACAGAAGGTATCATCCCCTTTATTTTAATGTAAGGACTACCTTATGTTATATGTCCAAATCAGACGGTTTAACACGATGATGAAGGGCATAGCATCATTCAATCTCGATGTTTACAGACTGCTTGCTAAAATTCGCAGTTCAGTGTTATTATTATTTTATAGTCAATTATTTAATAAAATTGCCTGAATAAATAGATTGTGTAAAATTCCTTATGAAACTTGATCTAATGCTTTTGAAAAAATATGGAAGGTGATACATATGACAATCTTGACCAGGGTGAAAGGAATTCTTAGAGCGTATAAGAATAGTTATCTCAGTAATCTTCTAACAACAAACAATGCTTATGTTGATGAATTTCATGGTTTGAACAATGTTAGAGGTTTAAGAGATTTCTTGCGAAAAAAAAGTCTACGCAGCGATATTATGATCGGTTTTGTGTCTACACCATTTCTGGAAAGGGACATAGATATTGAGCATTTGCTAACGTTTGTCGACCTGGAGAACCTTATTAATAACCATATGCAATATATTGAACGCTCTTATGAGAAAAAGTTGCGATTGAACAATAGTTTTACTGTTGAGTTTGAAAAATACGGTTCTGTATGGATCGTGGTTCAAGATAGTTCTGGAAGAGAATTACTTTATATTCGCTATGCGCATGTGACAGATCAAATTAAAACTGTAAGATATACTTTACCCGGATCAAATCTCCACTTCGATTTAAGGCATCGCGAAGAACTTAAAGGATTGTTGAATGCGATAAGAAGTAAATTTAAACAAAAGATCGTTTTCGAAGAAGTTGGCTCATGATAAAGGCTCAATTAACTCAGGCTCAGGCAACTGCTTTGGATTCGCTTAAAAAACTATATCCTGATTCAGACATTGTGAAACTCCATGCAAAGCATCAATGGTCTAATCAATTTGAAAGCATTCAAGGTCTTCCTTTAGATACACTCATACGTGCTTTGTATCATGACGAGGGCTATGAGGTCATATAAACCATGGAAGAGCGTATGTTGGAGGTGTATCTAAAAGGGATCGTTCATCATGGCAAACAACAAGAAGCTCAGACTGGAGCCTTTCAGTTAGGTATGCAAAAAGCACTTAGTATTGCTGGCATTAAGATACCTGATATCAACGACTAAACTCCGGCAGCGGATTGATATGTAGCTGTATAGAACACATATCGTTACCATTTTTGGGAATAGTAACAATATGGAGGTCGATATTACTTGACGAAGCGATCAAATTCAACGCAGAATACCAGATCCCCCCAAGCTTATCAACTGTTTGAACAACTAAAGTTAGAAGTAGCTCAAGAGCTTGGTATTGAGCTCCCGATCGACGGCTATTATGGAAAGATGAAAACGAAAGATTTAGGCGCAATTGGTGGCAACCTTACTCGAAGGCTCCTACAGATCGCAGAAGAAACCATTGCAGGAAGAATGTAAATATATGCAGAACTCAAATCCATGAACCTCAGTCCTATGTCTGAGGTTTTATATCATTTATACAAGAGGGGAATAAACTTTTATTCAATAAAAAAAGAAGGCGCGGGGATTATCCCAGCTCCTTCATCAATTCTTCTACACTTATACCCAATCTCTTTGCCAGGCTTGTTAATTTGCCCCTGTTATCCAAGGTCGTCTCGGTTTGTGCATAGTCAAACTGCTTCATGGATCGATTTACACGCTCTTCAGATGGGTCGGCATAGAACTTGCGTGTGGTTTCCGCTGAAGCATGCCCAAGTACCTGGGCAGTCAGATACATATCCTCATAGGTATTGTAGTGGTTTGTACCAAAAGTTCTTCTGAATACGTGAGGTGTAACATGGATTGAGACATTGCTTCTCAGTCGGTACTTGTCCAGCAAAGCACGAACGGTGCTTGGTTTAATCCGCTTTCTATGTAGCGATATAAATAGAGCGTTCTGATCTCTGTGATCAACATGGGTCAGTTTCTTTCGGTGCTCACAATAGGCTGAGATATCTTCAATGATCTTTTCAGGCATTGTGATTTCTTGTTCGTCACCGCCCTTACGAGTAACGACAAACGTTTTTTTGTGCAATTGAATATCTGAAATATCGAGTTGAACCAATTCACTAATTCGAACACCTGTATAAGCAAGTAGAAGCGTCATGATGTAGTCTCTATGCTTCACTTTTTCGTGAAATTTAAGCAGACGGTTATTCTCAATCGATAAGTCATTCATGATGGTTGTAAAAAAGCGTTGGACTTCGTCAGGAGACAAGCGTTGCTTCACTTTTACTTTTGTAGGAACCCGAATTTCGATATTGGGTGTGATATCTTTTGAAATCATTTTTTTTTGAAAGAGGTAGGCGAATAGTTTTCGCAGTGTGGCCAACTTTCTTGCTTTTCCTACAGGTGCATTGGTGAATTCCTTCATTACTTGCCTACCTGTATTCGATATATAGCTCGTTTGATAGGATGAGAGATAATCAAAGAAATCAATTAAATCGCGATCCTCCAATTGATCCAGATCTCCTGGCTCAATCGCTTTAATCGTGGATTTATCACATTTATGTGAATAGAGCAGGAACTCTAAAAATAGGCTGATATCTTTCGCATATTCAAATCTGGTTTGTATTTCCTTGGAGTTCTCTAAGAGATATAGAAAATCCACAGCAAAATTAGGCAATAAAAAAATGCGTTTCCTCAATTTTTCCCGCACTTGGTTTTCCAACGATTTTTTCATTTTGGTTTCACCTCCGCTATATCTATAGTAGGCTAACGTACAGATGTTCGCAACTCGAAAATATGAATGGATTAGAACAGGAAAGGTAGAAAGAAATTTCTACGCTAA
Organism: Paenibacillus sp. 1182; assembly: GCF_017833915.1. NCBI lineage: Bacteria > Bacillati > Bacillota > Bacilli > Caryophanales > Paenibacillaceae > Paenibacillus > Paenibacillus sp. 1182. The sequence continues at coordinate 322,062 of NZ_JAFICR010000004.1, forward strand.
AAACAAAAAAATTATAACGAGAATTAATGGTTAACATAATATAATTTATGTTATCAAACTATCGTTTCGATTTTAACAATAAATTGCTCTTCGTTCATTTCAAGGATATAATTATAAACATTGAAGGATTATCTGCATCAATTTCAATCATGAAATGTTCCCCAAGCTGGCAAAGGGGGATGGATGTTAATCTAATGTAGCAAAAGAGGGTGTACCTATCTTGCATGGGAAATCAAAGCCAACCGATATGGGATGGCTAATTAAGAGGAAACTGGCAGAGATGCAAATGAGTCAAAAAGAATTTTGTAAAGCTTATAATATAAGGACAACAAGACTGTCTAATATCATTTATGGAACCCGGAGCTGTAAAAATGAAAGAAAAATCGTTGCTGAAATCCTAAACATACCAGAGCTATATAATGAAGAGCTTGAACTGTGTAATTACAAAATCATTGTGACTTGTTCCGAAAAAGTAGCCCAAATTTGTGAGGAACATAACTTTGAAATCAATAATTTTAAATATTACCTAAACCATTGTCCTTACGAAGAGGGTACACATCAACATAAGGTACGACATAAGCCCATGGAAATTACGTACATAGACAAGGATCGAGTTAGAACTGTTGTAGAATGTATCTTCCTCAAAGAGTGAATGTGAGCATAAAATGTTTTATTTGAGGGGGTAAATACTTGAAATGCGGAAGATGTGGATATATAATAAATAAAGAAAGTGACCAGTTTCGTACACTGATCGCTATCGTAAAAAGGTACAAGACTATTCTCTTGTGTTGTCTAATGACCCTACTTCACGTTTCCTAATATTTTCTGGCGGGGTAGGGTAAGTATGAACAAATTAACAAAGCAATTATATGCACAAGTAATCTGGTTTTAACTAATTGAAAGTGTGTATACTTGTGAATGTTACAATGTTCAACTTTTCTCTGTAAGAGGGCTACCGAGCTTGTGAAGGACAGGTGGTCCTTTTACTATTTCATCAATAACATTAAGACCACTTTTCTCAATATTAAATTAATGTTACAGTATGCTTCCATGCAGAACCCTGCTGCTCTTAAATTTGTAGCTTTACACTTTACATTACTTTCCTTTTGGCATATAATGAAGCTATTATGTCACCCTCTTTATGAGGGTGTAGATTGAAACGAACAATCAACTTTTAACAAAAAAGTGACTCTACTCAATTGGGATAGAGTCATTTTTTTTATTTTATTTTCTGTTTACAACTTCGGCTATATTAGCACTTATGACACCATGCTTCAAATAAGCAGATAGGGTAAATTGGCGAAAGCCACGTGGGAGGAGCAGGAGATCTAACAATTTGAAAAATAAGGGGAATGTATGTGCGCGCTATTACTGACTTACAAGAGACAATTCTTTGTTTTAACTGCGGAGAGATTGTGATCGTTTTTTTTGAAAAATACGGATACACACTGGTCGAAATGTTACCAGAAAGCGTTAAAAAGGAACACGATGGCATTGAAGACTTATGTTGCGCCTGCTGTGATGAAGAAATTCAAGTAAGGGACGACTATTACATTTTCACCGTGGATGATGAAATAATCGACGACATCGCAGATCGGGTAGGCGAAGAAATTGGCGGATGCGAGCATTGTGAAGGCGGAGAGCGGTGGAATCTTGTCAATGCCTACAACAATGATCCCTATGATAAAAGCTCCCGAATGGACCCTCCTGAAGGGATTAGCATCAGTCATTACCTTTATGAACAAGACGTTCCTGAGGAGCTATTTCAAATTCTTTGCACCCATATTCAATGTAAGTGTTCCTATGGTAGGGAAGCGGGACACTCGGATGACTTCTATGGCGGAATTTTCGAGTTGAATGATGAAATCTATACTAAGCGTGATATCGAAGACTATTGGGGGTTCCAGTACGAAGCGTTTAGTAAATTTAGTCAGCAATATGAGGAAACGATCGAAGTCAAAGCTTTGCGAGATTTTAAAATGCACCTCAACGACTATCCAATGCTTGCGTTGGAACATGAAACCGGTCGCGCGATTTTTCGAACGCTGAAAAAACATTTTGAGGCTAAGGGATATACCGTATTAACCAATGATGTTGGCATGTTGTACCGTGGTCGTACTCGAAAAATGGACACTTCTGTCCAATGGGATAAGGATCAGATGTGGGCTCCACCCGTGGGGCTTCCACAACATGGACGATATAACTGTGTTGGCGTATCGGTGCTGTATGTCTCCGATCGTCTGGAAAGTATCCCATATGAGATCCACCCGACCCATGAAGATATAATAGACATCGGAGAGTTTGAAATTATAAAAGATGAGCTTTTTATGTTTGATCTGGGTTCATTTGAACCTACGTTTCAGGGTTTTTTTAATGAGATGAACGAAGAAACAAAGACCGTTAAGGGAGCTTATCTACTTCCTAATTTCATTGGAACCTGTTGTAGCTACATTGGCTATCACGGAATTAAATACGAAGGAGTACACGGAGAAAAGTTATCGTATACCAACTATGCATTATTTAATATCGAATCTAAGGAAGATATTAAGATTAATAATATAATCAGTTACAAACCTCAATTTACCATTGAAATGAAAGAAATCCTTGATTACTCGACACTTGATTCTGAATTTTGACCGAATTTTTTAGGATACGGGGGGCTTTCATTTCCCTCGCTGTCTCTGTAATGTTGCCGTGCTTTGGCATGGCTGCTACCAAAAAAATGTGGCATATAACAGCAAGACTTATTTCTAAAAAATTGACGATTATCAAGCTCGAAAACGCATCAAATCATCAGTTCCGGACTATTCTACATTCAAAAAGTAAAAATTAAATGTTTTTATACTAACCATCTATATAGTCTAATGTATGGTTTGTTGATGAGAGCAAGCCTTGCATGATTTGGGTATATATCTTCCTCGGATTAACATCCCAATGATTGAAAATTAGAGCGGATTAACATATCATATATACATACAAGTGATCCTTAGATCATTATGTGTGTAACTGTTACACAACTACAATAATAGAACAGTAAAAGGATTGCCAAACTTACCAGGGTTAGGGCAGTCCTTTTATTATATTAAATAGTCAACTACAAGGAGGGAACCTGTAAGTGGAAAGGGATTATAGAAAAGAAAAGATGGAGCTGGATAAGAAATTAGAGGATATACAGGATATACAGGTTGTCTTACACATGCTTCAGGAAGCTACAGATTTGATCGACAGGGCTAAGAAGAGACTCATGTATAACCGTAAAGCTAAGGATTTAGACATCGATCATCTGATTCGAAATGCACATGAAAGCCTTGTGGAATGTGTAGATCGTATCAAAAATCCAGATGAGCCATAAAAAAGTTGATAAGATTGAATTTAGCCGTGTGTATTTTACAACCCTTGGTCAATTTCAACACTCCCAATATTTACAAAATTGCTGAATCAGCATATACTATTACAGTTAGAGAATATGACTTTAACCGAAAGCAGGCATTCAAATGAATAAAGACAATTTTCTTAAAAATACCCCAAAAGAAATTGAGATATTTGAAGGGGAAGTGAAAACAGTTGAAGATACGATAGATATTCTGACTGATAAGGGCGAATATTTACAGGATGTATTATATCATATGTATCTTGACAAAAAGGTTCGTATAACGATTGAAATTTTATAACCTAAGGTTGTGAGAAGAATATGACCATTATAGAAAATAGAAGCAGGTGATTGGCAAAGCATTAAGACAAAACAAAAAAAGTCTACGTAGAATGTGAGGGAGGAAATATGATTACAATAGTTGAGTTTTTACATGAAAAAGAAAGGCTTTTACACAGCAACGATTTTGGAATGCATAGAAAAATTACCTCTCTCCAATTCTTGTTAAGCGAGATGGCTTCAAAGTTCTCCATTCCTCTTATTTACGGCGAAGAGTATAAAGCGAAGCATCAAGAATTTTGAATCCATTTCTGAGGCTATTAAAGAGCTGCAAACAGTCTAAATAGGATATATTGCTTTGCCTTTTTATTATTGAATCGAGGAGAGATATAGTTGAAAAGCGTTGGCATTATACGTGAATTAGATCACCTGGGTCGTATTGTTATACCTAAAGAGACGAGAGTTTTACTGGGTATTCATATGGGCGATCCGTTAGAAATATTTATAAATAGTGAAGAAAAGATGCTTGCTTTAAGAAAACATGTTGGGGTAGCTTGTAAAATGTGTGGTGCAGTTGATCAATTGACCTATTTTCGGAACAGCTTTCTTTGCTCAAATTGTGTTCATGATTTGAAAGAGGGCAAAAATTGTTTACAATATGCTGAGGAAGAGTCTGCTCAGACTGAGCCGAAAGAACGAAGAACTACCCGCAATTCAGACGAGCTGCTTGGCGAGTTAAAAGTGCTGATGGCTAAACATCCTACATACACTCAAAAAGACTACGCAAGACTACTCAACACCTCTCAACCACGCATTTCACAGCTTAAACGATTAATGCAAGAACAATAGCACGAATTGAAAAGATCAACCAAAAGCGGTGGCTGGTCTTTTGTTAATTAATTGCTAATCTAATTGAGTTTAGGAAATAGACTATGTTTTGATTTGATTGATTTAGTGGTAAACGAACTTGACTCCTTACACACCGCTATTATATATTGTATAGTAGCAAAATAACATAATTTGTAAAAAGAGAGTGCCTATTGTGGCACCTCTCAATCGTTGGGAAGCTTTAAAGTTTGTATTATTGTATGATCTGGTGATTAAGTAGAAACAGGGGGAAAAGGGTAGCCAAACTTTGCAGGGTAGGGCAACTTTTTTCTTCAAATTTTCTTTGCGCTCTCTTTTCAAAGGAGGTTTCAAATGGAGATGGTTTTGCTTAAAGAAAGTCCTAATAAAGAAGAAATTCGAGAACATTATGAACAAGTTTGGAATGAACTTTTAGAGAGGGATGAGGAAGAAGCCGAAAGAATTTTAGAAAAGTTAACGAGTGAACTTTTAGTTACAGATGAAGAAGAAGGGGAGGTCGAATATGAGTTGCTGCCTACCCAACAGAAATCCTTTGAAACCATGAAATTTATCCTGTCTCTATTTAAAACCCGTCTTTTATGGATTCTTCTTCTTAGTGTGATTGCATTCTTTCTTATATCTTACGTCTTATTCATATATGTATCTTTATGGGTTGAAGATTATTAAAGGCGCTTCTGTGAACCGGAAGCGCCTTTGTTTACCTGACAGAAAGTAGCTCGGATCTGTGAAGTATATTTTTTTACATAACGCTTTGATATATTAATTGTGTTGTAACGTGTGACTCATTGACGACAAGGATAAGAAGAGTGTACGGGAAGCTGAAGAAACTCGGTTAATTTTCATAGCACTATTTTTCTATTTAAGGAGTGGTTAATGTGAAAACAGATGAGAAGATGAACAAATCTGAACAAATACGCCGCTTGATCGACGCAGGCATGTCTGTGTCTGAGATAGCCGAGTACATGGACGTAAGATACCAGTTTGCTTACAATGTAGTTTCTTATCATTTGAAGCACAAAGAGAAGAAGACATTATAATGAGTGCAGAAGCTCAAGTATTAAGTTAACTCGTGGGCGCATTGAAAAACTGTAACATTTTATGGTATACATACGTATGATATTACCGTATAATATGTATGTACTCATAATTCGATATAATTCGTTCTTGTATCTTATACAAGATCAACATAATAAAAGGATTGTCTAACCCTTACAAGGGTTTGGGCAGTCCTTTTGTGTTTTAAAAAAATATTGGGGAGGAATCACTATGAAAAAATGTCCTGAATGTGGGGATGAACTTGAAAAAGTAACAGAGGATGTCTACAGATGTCCCGAATGTGACTATGCGTCAAAATGCCCTGATTGCAGAGGTGAGCTTTATGCAATTGAGGATGGAGTTTATGGCTGCGATTGTGGCTACATGACTGATCCTTATTTTGATCCCACACCGGATTACGACATAAATGAAGAAGACCAAGACGAGAGATATGAGAAGTTACAACGAGACGCTGAAAAAGCTTTGGAACGTTTTGGTTGATGAATTATTCTAAATAGTTAAATGATTGGGAGCCACCAGTGATCAATCGGAAGTTGAATAATGGTTCTGAAATAGGGTATAATATATATAACAGTACAGAAGAACTTCCCGATAAAAGGATTACCTGAGCGATTAGGTAGTCCTTTTATTTTTCTCCTGTAGACATGTGCACAAAAGTCGTCATTTGTACACATGTATATATGTCATTGTATACATAGTGGATTGGACAAATAAAAAACACGCCCTATCAAGGACGTATCTACAGAGGGGAAATTTCTAAAGTATAGAAAAGCACTACCACTTCTTACATAGATAATACATTATTTTAATCGAAGATGTCACGATTTATTTAATCCCCAATGAGATTAGATCTACTTCTCTTAGTCTAACCCATTTAGGTTCACTAAATTACACTTTTACCTCTTGTACGTAGCTGTTTCGAATAATACTTAACCATGTCCAAACTAACTCTATATTTTTTCGCAATAACAGGATAGGTTAGTCCAGAAAGGATATCTTCATTTAAGGAGTCTAATTGATCTGATGTTAAAGTCTTTGTGTAATACTTCTTCTTCAAGCTTCCCCAGTCTCTATCTGGATATACAAAGGAAACCATTCTGCTTATATTCTTATTAAACCTTTTCCATAATATGTTTTCAAAGCCTTCTTGATAAATGACATCCAAATTAAGTTTATCCTCTATTTCATCCTGTGTCCAATTCAGCTTGGTCTCGAACAGCCATTTTAAAGACTCAAGTAAATCATCATCGTCCCATCTCTTTACATTCTGAAACTCATGAAGTCTGTAGCCGAACTCAGGGTAAACGAAATTCATTAATCTGTACAGCCCGGATGACGGATCACTTGTATCTTTCATCAGCTTTCTATGCTTATTCAATACTTTAAGTAAGTTGTACTTGTTAAACAAAGCAGTTGTGATGTTACTTGCGATTTCCTCCCTTCCCCACTTCAATTCATTTTCAAACAAATCTCTTAGCGTTAGTTTTAACGTTTCTTCCGTCCAAAAATCGTGTGGGGCTTGGGTCATTTGCCATGGTTTGATTTGAAACTCTGGAAAACAAAATGTAGCCGATAAATACGTAGATCCCTGATACAGTGTGTCGTGACCACCGCTTAGTTTCCACTTAGTCAGTAATGTTCCTTTGTATTTTTCAAGGAACTCTTCCTTTCCCCACCCATTCACATCTAATACCATGTATCGCAAGCATTTTGAAAAATGAGTTGGACCATCATTATGTACTGACCAGGTCTCTCTTGGGAATGTTTTACGCTTCCCCTCCAAGACCTCTCTGTAAATCGAGAGAATGTCCGCAGCTTCTACCATTATATTCACCCCTATTGTGTCTCTTTAAAATTTACCTGGGAATAAATAGACCGCCCTGTTTTTTGGTAAGGTAAACGGTCTATTTAAATTACCTGAATACAACCACCGCTCTTTAAAACGGTTTACCCTGATAGTATCATACCCATTATTTTGCTTCAAGATTACTCTCTTACGATCTTCTCTATGGTGTCAAAAAAGACTTTTTTCAACCTAATCACTCATTAAAAATATAATACAAAAAATGAAAAACACGCCCTATTTGGACGTGTCTGATCAAAGAGGAAATTCTAAGGTGTACTATTATTGTTCACCATATCCTTGGTAAATATACTTACTTCACTTTACAGCTCTATTCAGCCTGATAAATCCGGTTATGAGTGAGTATAACCCTACAAAGGAAATGATACTGAGTGTCCATTCATCAGTCATAAATGGAGCGAGCGCAAACATAATAATTGCTATGGATATTCTTATTTTTCCTTCGGCCTTCATATATACTTCTATAAGTATGTCTTTTTTCAATGAGAAAAAGCAATCACCTTTACATTTGATGATTTACCTTCAGATTAGATACTTCTAAGAAGTATTATAAGGCTCGTTTTACAAATCAACAACTTTAATTGGTACGTCATTTATTATAAAGGAAATCCTTCACATACCCGAATGATCAACGGATTACCTGATACATATATTTCGGATTTTTCTTAGATGGCCATCTTTATGTTTCACCTTTTGTTCGGATTCAAAAAAAGCTTCTTGTCAATACATGTTTACATTGATACAAAGTTCCCTATTTTAGCTATTTATTCGAACGGAAATTTGTTTTCAGCGGTTATAAGTCTAATTTAGTAGGCAACTTTGTGTCGCTGTACAGTTTAGTGATAACAAGTTTCACGTTTCACTCTTTTAATAATTGGAATGGTAACAAGTTGAAAAACATAACAGTTATCCTTACAGGTGTCTTAGCTCTTACAGCAGTGGCTCCCTTAGCCGCATCTGCTGCACCTATGTCCGAGGACAAGAACATATATATGTTAAGGGACACTGACTTCTTGATTCCCCTTTTAAGTAAAAGCCTAAGATCTTTTCGATTTAGCTATCGACTTAGATTTAAGTTTTTTTTACGGCTGCTCAAGTTGCTGACTTTTTTTATTACGAATTAATCATATTGAATCGGGGATTATATGTATATCATCAGAAAAGGAGTTGATCACATTTTTATCTGTTAGTTTTCTTTGATACCTGAAGTTAACAGGAATACAACGAAGTCGCAATGAGAGTGAATTCCAACTACTTAGGTTGAACCGAAGAATGTCTAAGGCTTTTAACTAATTTTCTACGTAAGGGGGAATTTCTTTGGCTTGTAGCATACGAACGCCTGGCGACTGTCTTCCTAAAATTGAAATTGGAGGTTCTCTTGCAGATTGGGCTGAAGACGCAAAACGTGGGTTTAAAGAACTTAAAATTAACGACATGTATGATTTTTTTGAAAAAGTTGGTTCCGATATTTCCCACTTTCCAGAAGATGTGCGTAAGGCAATAGATGATACGTCAAATGAGCTTAAACGATTTAACATGAACGTAAATGATTTTTTAGAAAAATCATTTGACGCACTTCGAGAATCTGCTGGGTCATTTGCTACACCAGAAAAATTAGCTAAGAAAATGGCTTTGCAATTAGCTAAGACATTCCAAGTGAACAACAATACTGGTACTATTGTGGCATGTTCTACCGTAGTCGGTGGCGGTTTGGTTGCAATTGGATCAGCTATTCAGGCTTCAACTGCTGGTATTCCGAATCCTTATGCCACTTATTTAATCTCGTATGGTCCGGCGATGGCATTATGGGGTTGTTCAGAGGCTTATAAAGAATAAATCAAAGGAGATGTAAAAATGAATCCGGGAATTGGTGATATTTTTGGCGGTGGTGGAGGAATTAGTCTCGGCGGAACTCTTGGCGATCTTGGAAATCAACTTAAAGATATTGCAAAGGATCCTGCTGGATACTTAACTGATGTTGGTGAAAAAATCAAGAATTTACCTGAAGATTTTCAAAAAGCAAAGGATAATATAACGAAAAACTTATCAGCAATAACCTTGGGAAAATTGCTTACGCGATTGGGAATTATAATGGAAAAGGAAATAAAACCAACAATGAACAACGAACAAAAGTTACAACAAATGGTATCAGGAGTAGTCGCTGAGTTTAAAGCGGACCCTGAAGGAACGGCAGAAGGTTGCCCCACCTTGGTTAGGGACTTCCTTATGTTACAGATAGGAATGATGTTAGTCCAAGCTCCCGACAGCGAAATGTTTATTTATTTCAAAGATAATGTGACTCGTGTCTCTCAGGAGGAATGCTCTAAAGCATATGCATAAATCTATGAAGGCCGTACTAAAAAGTACGGCCTTTTATCTAACTAAAAGCATCCTGTCGATAATGCTACCTTGCTGATCATAATATATATAGATCAACCTCTTTACCACTTTCCCCTCTTTCTAAAATTGAATCTCATCAATAAATCTCAAAAACCATTTCCGCCCCGCTCCCCTCTGTCTTGACCAAGGATGAAGGTATTGAAAAGATAATGAGTTTTCTGTTTGTAATCCTCGTATGTTGGCGGGGAGTTTTGATAATGCCTGTGCAGATAATGTTTTAAGCCCTTCATTCATTCCCCAGGCAACGATCACAGGTTTGTCTTCAGCGTGTTGAAGTAACTGTTTGCGCTCTTCATCTCGACATGTTGAAAAAAGGCTCAGATAGGGACAATTGAGTTTCTTATAGGTTTTAAGGAAATCGTTGCTATTGGTGTTGCGTAGATCTGACAAATTCAGTACCCGGACATATCTCCAATCATATGTAGCCATAAGTCTCATGACTTGATACTGTGTCGTATCAGGTTTCGTTTTTGTCATTGGAGTGTCTTGGATTAACGAGGCCAGCCGGCTACTCTTCGATTTGTATAAAGGTCCATCAATGGACCCTTCTATAGGTTCTAAGGAAGAAGAGCTGCCTGGGTTTTCCATAATCACGTAAGCGTCAGGTATCTTATTTTCAATGTTATAATCACGAAGATAGATCTCAAGTTTACTTCTGCATTTCAATTCTGGATAATCACAATGACCGGAAGCTATTCTATAAAAACTTCCCCGTACACTATAATTCTTTTTTATATCCTTAGCTGGTATAAACACAGAAATCACCTCTTCTGAGAGCATTACTACAACTGAAATCATGCTATCTTCCGTGCAATATCTACTACTTTAAAATCATATTGGTATACTAAAGTTATAACAAAAACATTAAATCTGTATTGATTGTGAGTTCAACTCAGAAGCTATGGTTCAACAATATAAAAAGCCGCCATATGACGACTAAGGTGTTTTATCAACAATTAGGATTGATCTGGCGATAGTTGGAGTTTATGGAGTCCATATTCTGCATCCGTAAGCTGATATTCTTCGTCTAACTCTATATCTCCATCCAATTTAAAAACAATTTCTCTCATGGCATCTTCACAATCGCTACTCATTTTACTCAGCAAATGGTAAGCTTCTTTAAACTTTTGATCTCTTGCTAACTCGTTCAGATTATCAAGATAGGTATGAAAATTACTGATCGTGTCTGAAAGTGTATCACTTAAATTAATCTTGGCTTTACTCTCTTTAGTTATTTTCGCTAATATCTTGCTCATCACTGCACCTCTTTCTTTTATACGGAAAAAGCCTTCCATATAAAATGAAGGCTTTCAAGCGTTGAGTATGGGACTCATGTTAACCTTAGTTTTGTTGAAGCGCAAAGTCAAGGTTTAACACTGGTAACAAATTGCGAAATCCCTACAACAACCAAAAAAAGATAAATCACAACAATTCCTAAAACAGAGAACCCTACAATCTTCCATGCTTTCTTCTGATTCAATCCAATACCCCCTTGTTCTGAATCTGCTTACATTGAAACAAAAAAGCGTTCACGATCTCTGCTTGTGGTGCGGTTTATTAATGTCTGATGGGTGTTGACCCGTAGTACCCCAAGCTTCGCCTTCAACTTTGTTGCCGCCAGCTCGGAATTGAATCACATACTCCCCTGAAGGCATCCCATTAGGGAATGAATTAAGACTGGTCCACGTTAATGTGTTTCCTTTGCCAACAGTTTTAAGGACGTATTCTCTCCCGTTACCCTGCAAGCTCCAAGTGAGATTTGATGTTCCTTCATTCCGAACTTTAATCTTTACATGTCCATAACCTTTTTCAACAGTTAAGTCCATCGTCGGACTTGTCCCACCAAGAACCTCCCGTACCTTTTGACCAGTTTTGTGGACAGCTATGTCTTCACCATCCTTCGATACTTTAACCCCCTTAGATGGCTCAGCAGAAGCAGTCAGAAGAGCTACTGATGTAAAAGCAAACACACCTGTAAGGATAACTACTTTTTTATTGAACTTTAACACTTTAAAAGCACTTCCTTTTCAACAATTTGTGGAATACTTAATCATTACACTACTCAAAGGGAACAAATCTCATAAAGATAGTCATCCAATGTAGGGTGAGTATAGGAAGATAACATTCAGTAATTTTTAGCGTTAGTTCTACATCATTTTGGGTGCTTAGAGATGCCTGAGATGTTAAAACCATTATTCTTTTCATACCAAAATATACTCCTAATTTTAACCCATACAATAACGATTATGGATTCTGGGGTTTCAACTTATAATAAAAAATATAAACGCAATTATAATCAAAATTAGATATATACTTGAAATCCACTTTCCGATTTTTGCTCCAAAATCTTCCGGTTTTTTATACGCAATGATTAAGCTTGGAATAAAGAAAATGATGGACAGAAACATGGTGTAATGAAATCCAGTATTATCAACACTGTTAGACCTTGCAGACAAGTCTAAAAGGGAAAATAAGTGATCTCCAAGTATGTAATTTCCAAACTTAAAAGAAACAGCCATACCCAAAAAAGCTAATAATAATGAAAGTGAACCCCAACCTATCTTTTTTTGTTTCTTTTTAATAAATTGAAAATAATGAGTAAAACCGCAATTGCTTGTATGCAGTATGTCAATAAAGAAGAAAAAAACGGTGTCATGAGATTCCTCCTTGATGCGTTGTATTTTACTGATCGTATCTGCAATTGTGTCTTTTAAATTGGCATTATGTTCTTTGATTATCTTCGCTAATACTTTGCCAAGCACTACACCTCTTTCTGATTATATTGAAAAAGCCCTCCATTAAAGGAAGACTTTTGTTTTGACGCTGATTGTGGCAACTCATAAATACAAAATAGTAGATTTTATACTAAGGTTAACATGATTTTCTACGCCGTTTCAAAATTATCGGAAGGAGACAGAAATACAATGCAAAAGCAACAATGATCCACCACTGAGGGTCAATTATATACAGAATGACTCCTATAAGCAGGGTTATTACTGTTATTGCAACTCTCACTCTTAACATTGTACTTTTACTCACTCTCGCTTCCAATTTTGGAAGCATAATAAGAGAAATTGAAGATAATGCAACAAAAAATATGGAGGTAAATGTGTTATAAATAGTATCAGCTCCCTTACTATTATGAAGCTTTCCTCGCCGCTAAGGGGCTGTTAAGAAAGATGATTAATAATTAGTTGAAATGGAGTAACCAGTCCACCAGGAATAGCGTTTAAAAGAAATGATAAAAATCCAGCAACGGAACCTGACGCTTCCATTGCTCCTATCTGGGTTTGTGTCTCGTCGTGCGACAGGGTAATAGCTACACCCCACGGATAGACATTACTAAACGCACTTGTGCTGAATTGGTTATTGTAATGACTATTTCCTTTAGCAGTAACCGTAATGTCTCCAGTTTCTGTACTCAAATAACCTGCTTTTATTTCAGTATTTATCTGCTCGAAGGATTTGGAGAGCTTTTCATACGTTTCAGTGCCCACCACGTCTTTGGCTTTTGCGTCCAGAGTATAAAGACCATCTTCACCTAAGATAATGTATGGCTCAATTTTCGCTGCTCCTGCTGCGATTTCATCACCATTGATCACTGTTGGTTGCCCTTTTTGTTCTATTGTTGTACCACCTGCTTCATTGTTGCTAACTGTTGGAGCGGCAGATGCGGCTAATGGAGCTACTGCGGTAAGAGCTAAGACACCTCAACAATTGAAAACACTTCTCTATAATATATGGAATACTTAACCAGTATACCATAAGAAAAGGAACTATTTGTATAGAATTATTATAAAAATGGAAAATGATTATTTAGAACTAATTTGACTATAAAATTTGCCCATCCCACAACAATAATATTGTGTTTTTTGTTGAACTGTTTACTCGCTAAGGATCACCTTGTTTAAAGAATAATTTGCTATTGCAGCAATGATTCACACTTGTGGATCGATTACATATAGCACACCACACCGAGAAGCAAGACTGTTGTTATTATTCAATTCTCACTTTCAACATCGTTTCATTGCTCACTCTGGCTTCCAATTTTGGTATTCAACTATAATAAAAGAAAGATATGAATGTAAAGCAAAGCCAAAAAGCAATGCTATAGGAGTGACTTGGACACACTCAAGCGAATAAGGCTTCCTGCCTGTCTGTAGGACAGGTTGAAATGTAATAGCAAACTTCGTGACAAAAAGAATCCCCACTTCTTCAAGTGGAGGGAGGGTTCAACAGCAATCATTTTCGAACCAATACAAATTTATGCACTTTTCTTTAACACATATTCTTGCCAAACAAAGCTACAGTCATCTTTTTTTATCTTTTCAAAACTGGAGTATTCTCCTGAAACAGTATCGTACTTCAAAACAGGTATTGTTTTGCTCACACGAGTATCACCGTCGATATAGAAATGGCTTTGCTTGTCCCAATAAACGTTATGATAACCGGAGGTGCCAGTAATTTCAGATGTCGATACATGCCCTGCAATTATATCTTTTAAAAATTTGCCTGTTGTATGAGGGTATTTACTACAGAAATAATAATCTTCAGATCCCCATTTCCAAAGTTCTTCAGCTTCTTCATCAACGCCAGCATGGACAAATATTTGGTTGTTTGTTTCATAATAAAAGGGCAAACCTTTAAGCCAATCTATTACAGCAGTATCATTAAATGAACTGGCTTTGGATTCTATGTCTTCAAGTAACATAAATTCATGATTTCCTGCTATAACAACAACCTGCTCTTTATAATTTTCTTGCAATTCTTTGATGAAATACAAAATTGATAGATCTTGTGAATGAATGTCGATGTAGTCTCCCAATAGAATCAATTGATTGTTTTCGCTCAAATCAACAAGACTTAGCGTTTCTTTGAACAGAGTCAATTCCTCATGTATGTCGCTCATAGCGTAGATATATGCCACATGTATTCCTCCGTATCATCGTTTTATAAATGGACTGGAGGTCAAAGTCCGCTTTGCTCGATTGGATAGATTTCCCCTCGATCTATTGCGTTAGCGCTTGTTTGTACCTCTCTCAATTATGTTGTTCCTTTGGGATATATTGAGGAAACGCAAAGCAAAGTTTGAAATAAAGGTAGCGGTGATTTTACCATCATATATGGTTGATAAATGCTCTCTCAATTTTCTTTCATCTGAGTCTGTAAAATCGAATTCTCCCCAAAATGAAGATGGGTAACAACTTTCCTTTTGTACTCTTCGTGCATCAGATAAACTTGTTGGCAGCTTCAAATGATGTAGCGTTATTAAATCATAAAATGATAAAGGCTTTGTTACAATGCTCATGCATAATCCTCCTTAAAAATGTTAATACTGTTTTTTTCCATATAATTAGCTTTTAAGGCTAATTTTACTGCGAAAGCTCTATGGATTCTTTTTGCTCCAAAGTATGTTTTAAAAAAAACTTGCAGCTCAGTTATTTTTTCTAAAACCGAATTTTCTAAATTTAAAATCGTGGAAAATTCTTTATCTTCAATGATTGCATTTTCAACTTCCAACTTGCACGTTTTTACATGCAACCAATCAATTTGATTTATATCATGTTTGAAAATATTCTTTATTGCACCTCCTGTAATATAACCATAAGTTATTGATGCCCCTTCTTTTTGTAAATAATCTTCTTTTTCTTTTATTAAAATGATTTGGCTAAGAGCTGACAGAGACATTTGTACTCTCATTTTTTTTGCTTCCCCTAACTTTTATGAATCAATTTGATTTAGTTTACCCAAACAAATAGTATCACTCAATTAAAGGATCGTCAATTTACTTTTAATCAATTACGATTTATTGAGTTGGGACATGGAGACGATTTACTGCCCATAAATTTAACAAGTAAAAGAATAATAGAATGCATATAACAACTCCAATTACGATATAAAATTTCTTTTTCCTCATTTTCTCACCTCTTAATAACGAAGTCTTCACTTGCAACAAGAGCAACGCACACATGAAACGCTTATATTATCTTTACCCTTTTACCCAACTGTATAGAATTCGGAAAATAATAAGTGCAGAACCAAGTACAAGGACAGAAGTGTGCCAGGTCCACGCCTGTATTCCACTAAGAAAGATGGGCGTGATACCTATAACAACTCCGATCACTAATCCTATAATTAAAACTACATCGGGCGCTTTGCTACCTCTGCCTTTACTTTTTTTGAACATATTAAACAGTATGCCACCAGCAATAATGGCAATAAAAAAAACAGTTAAATATACATTTTGATCCTGAATCACTTGTGAATTTAAAATATGACGAATGAACATTGCAGGTTACCCCCTTTCGAGTCAGCCTATTCAGCTTCTTCTAAACCAGTGTATCACAATAAAAGGAACAATTTGTATGTTTCGATAAGAATTTCAGGAAAATAATCCCATATAACTCTTTCCAACGTAAAAAGCCATCCTTTGAAGGATGACTTTAAAATGAGATCAATCAGTAGTTTTCGCAGTTCTTTTGAGTGTAAGCTTCACCCGGTATTGTTGTCTTTTCATCACGGCAAGGTTTAACAAATGATCGGGATGCTGCTGAAAGGTCACATTGGATGCCAGGAGTAAGGTTTCAAGTGGAATGGCTCTTATTCCCAACTTTTTGGCTTCGATGTTATACAGAGCGTTAACACGCGGATGCTGCAATACATGCTGATACACCCAAGCATGAGTTGTCATTTTTATACGTGTATACCCCTTGTTATAAGCTGTTTCGATCGCAGTAATAAACTCTTCTTGAAATTGCTCTGCGATGGCTGCTCGCTGTGTAACATAATCGTAATCGTGATAAACTTTAAAGCTGTTAATATTCATGCTCATATGTTTAGTCAGTCGGCTAAACATAATATTGTTGCTCAATCGAACCGTTGTGAGAGACAGGCACCCTGCAACAAACATGATATATATAAAGAGTTCCCAAAATTCGTCTGTGATCAGAAAGGTGCAAGCCGAAATAATTAACCCGATAAAGCCGAGATAGGCAAAAATAGATAATTTACTATGGAATGATAAGTTAATCAACTTTCCGATCCATCGATACCAGGTCAATTTCATAGGATACCTACTTTCTGCGATAACCAGAAGGTTTAATCAGATCTGTTCCACTCCAATTATAGCGTAGACGTGAAATGATCGTCTTCTCGGGAATTCCAGCAATCTCCGCCCACTCTTTTGCACTTTTAGTTACCCCATCTATCGTAATTTCCTTGTACATGGAGGTTTGCGGTTTTTTGATTACAGGAGCAATTAAATCTCCATCTCTTAACCCACTGTAAACTCGACCAATGATGATGTGACCAGGAATGTTATACATCTTAGCCCATTCCAACAGCGGTCTTTTAACTTCGTTTACGACAATTGGGGTTTCTGAGATTTCAGATGCAGCATAGAAAAAATGATTATAATAATGCCAATAATAGCGTTCTGCTAAACAGTTGCGATCGTTTTTAGAAACAAAATAACAATTAGATGGTGAGAATTCATGCATGGGATCCTTTCTTTTCATAGCAATCTGATCGTTATATCCTTGGTGTATCGCCCACTCTATAAATGACACGACATCTTCCCATTCATTGCATATGTGTACAACCTCGGTGGGTTTGCTGATACTTATATGATTTTGGCTGAAGCAATCAGTCTTCATCACACTCCAAATTCGGAGAAGATGAAGCTGTTGGGTATTCAAATTTGTATTTTTAAGACGCGCATTATTAATTTTACTTAGAAATGCTAATGCTGCATCTTCGAGTAGGCATAAGTAAAAATACTCTTGAGCCGTTATTTCTTTCTCACCATTCTTTCCTTTTTCAAGCGAATAGGCGAATTTATTATGTACCCTTACTTCTTTTTTGGATAGTTTACTTTTCGAAACAAATCCATATTCTGACCATTCTAACATACGGGAGGGCTCCATAAGAGATACGATCCCGTATAGATACAGTTCCGAGTTTTCTTTATTCAAAGGAATAACCAATTTATAAATGTCACTTTCATTTTCAACCGTGCATATCATAAACTTTCTTGCAGAAAAACGAAATCCTTTTTGAGTGGATAAAAAACGAATGTCTACATCAAGGAATTCTCCCACTTGATGGCAATCATTTTTTTCAACATAATCCTGGAATGATTCATTTTTAAATAAAAATTGATTTATTTTTTGTAGTTCACTTTTACGTTTAACCAACTCAAAAATATCTTGGGTTTCTTGAGGATAACGTGGAAGATTCATTCCAAGTTCTAAGCTTCGTGTTACCATTTGAGATAGTGCAGCAATCTCTTTCATATCTGTCTCCTTTAATTCTCTCTGTTTCATGAAGTGTTTAATAGTAAATAATATCCTTTACGTAGATATTATCCTATTATATTCAATTTGTCGTTTTATTTTTTTAGGCAACAAATCTTGCTTTATTGATTTTATACTCTTAAATACTAATCAAAATTCATTGTCTCATACTTCTATCTCTAAAAGCATCTTTTGAACGAGGTTGAGGCGACGAAAGATTCAACCTCTAACCTTTTATCATGGATCTACATTTGATTAGATATTTGGTAAACGAAGACATACGCAACAGACGATTGCTCCTCTACTAATATGTAATCTTTAAATTGACTTTTGGATAAGTAGAGTGATTGGGTTGGATGCCCACATATTGAACCTCCGCAGTCGCAGCTTCGGGCCTCAATGAGATTTTCGTACTCTGTAGACCTGAACCGGCAATGAGGTATGGTAACATTCGAAACAATTTCATTGCCTATTGCAACACGAAAAGTGATAAATGGATAAGTATCCTTGGTTATTGAATCCGATAAATCTTCTAAAGTTGATACATAAGGAATACCTACAAACATTATAAATAACCTCCTCATAGATCTGAGCCATTGATTTTGATAAGGCACTTTCCACTATTATAGCGATATCGTCGTACTTGAGTAAAGAATTGTCGAAAAGAAGTGTTTTCGACAAAAGTATAGGGCTAAATTCGAATAAATGTTTCCATATTAATGAGCTTATTTCCTTTGTAGTAGAAATACTTCACCAGAATGCATCTTCCTTTTCTCCGCTGAGATCCTCTCAGATCGATTTTTTTAAAAAAAGTAATGCAATTCCCTTACTAATGAATCTGAACGAAAACAATATTTGTAGCGTTTAATACCAATGAATAAGATTTGATCGATATCACCACAATTGTAGCAATCAACAACTACTCCATTAGGATTGAGGGTATAATGCCTATTATCTTCAATAAATCCAGCAAGGTCACTCCATTCACCTATAATCCGTGGAAGGTGAATCATTTCATTATTTAAAGCATCGTAGTTCATTCCCCGAACTGGTAATAAATCAAGATTATCATCGGAATACAAACCAAAAGAATATAAAAGATAATCCTGTAGCTCGATGGTTTGATATTGAATTGTTCTTAGGTCTCTGACCTTTTTTCTGCCTATCCCTCTCTCTCCACGTTCAAACATATTCAAAACTTGTTCTGTAACAAAAAAAGGAGTGCGTTTTATAATGGGGGTATTGTCATTATGTAATCCGATTACCCATTTAAATAAAGGTAAATTCATACGAAGCAAATCAAAAATTTCAGTGGATAGCTGATGATTAATAACAACGCCTTTCGCGTTTAGCTTGTTTTCTATAGTGACAAAAGCCTTCCATAAATCATACCAAGCGTGATTATCAACAACAAATTGATAAATTGTTTTAAGCGTGTGCAAACGTGTCTGCATGTATTTGTCTTTTTCAAACCTGGATTGGTATAACAGCGTAAATAGTAAACTCCCTATAATGGTTTGGTTGCTATTCTCATAATCGATTAAATGTTTTTTGATATCATCATTCTCGTTTTTTCGATCTTCATTACTCCTATTAATATGAATGCGACTATTATCCGCTATTGAGTTTCTTATATACTTTTTATAACGCGCTTCAAAATGATTCGCCTGTTTTTGTATCTTTGCCACGATTCATCACCTACCTATTGATTTTGACTCAATCTTTTCAAGATTCAATGACTTCCTCATTATACCATTTGGAAAACGGAAAAAGTCGAATAAAAAGAGAGCTCGTCAAATGACCAGCTCTCACCTTTTATATTACAATATACCTTAGTCCTCTATTGCATATTTTTCAATGATTGTTAAAAGATTATGTGAAAAACTGTTTTCGCGTACCCCGATCATCTCAATATAACCATCATTAAGCGCTTCATTAAAATGGGTTCGAGCTTCTTCATAATGGGGTAATTGGATTCGTTGGAATATTTCATACATCTCATCAACATTTCTAAATTTGAGTTCTCTAAGGAGCCAAAGCAAACGTACGAGACCATCAGAACCGATAAATTCATCTAATTGCAAGTCTTGAAGAATTTCATTTGGATTAAGAGCGTTTTCGTTATATTGGCATGTTTTGAAATGGACGATTCTAAAACCATAACTGGTATCATTGCCTTTCTTCTTCCATTCCAAATATCCGTCTTCAGGTCTTTCAATTACTTTCCCGCAGTGATCGCAATACCACTGTTTCAATGGAACCAATCTCATCGACGAATCTCCACCTTCTATTTTTTCAATCTATACAGAATTATATCCTATCATGCAAAAAGGTGAAGGTATCCATCCATGTTTGTGGCTTTGTTCGTTAAATCGGCTCCTTTTTTTTTCGATCACCAACTTGTTTCACTACCCATCCACATTATTTATCCGAATTTTTATTTATATATGCCACTACATTATGATATCCAGAAAAATCCGATTCCTCGCCTAAATACTTACCTACCATATAAGACTTCTTGTCAGTATATTCAAACTTAGTAACGCCACTAACCTTTTTAATCCCATGAGAATCATTCACCATTAGATCTAATGTGCCGTCACTTTTCATTACATACTTGATAATGTCTAACTGTTCTATTGGGGCTTGTGTAAGCTGATCTTCGTATTTAGCTAACTTCTCCTTTCCATCAGACAAGGCTCCGGGCAGGAGACATTGTAAACAAAAACAAATAAATAATAAGAATATGAGAATATGCTTTGACATGTCATCTGATTTAAACACGATACTCACCTCATTTTTCACTTCTTGCTTCCAAAGCTTCTCGTATCTCTCTTCTTATCCAACTCTCCTGGCCCTTTCCCTTTGCTCATTAGCCGGAATATCTACGGTCATTTCCCATGCTTCATATGCAACAATTTCAGCTATATCAAAGCCTATATTCGCGTGTGAGGTTATACCGCCAAACCTATATGCTGAAAACCTCGCACCGTTGATAGACCGTTCAAATTCAAAATCCTTAGCACAAATTTCAATTTCTTTCCCGTTTCTCAAGTGGACTTTTATCTTATACATGGTTTAGACCTCCCAAGTCCCATATGACCAATAACCCACACTACTGCCACAATTCCCACAAGTAGCTTCCTTTTCAACCACGACATGTTCATCGTAGAAATACTCAATATTTATCTCTTTGGAATCACAATTCTGGCATTTTAAAGGGTATCCATCCTCAGCAATGTATCCATCCGCAATTTGTCGGTTGATATATGCACCGATATCTTCAAAAACTTCATTCTTATCTGACATATCCCTATTCCTTTCCCGTGATCATTTTTTTGGAAAATTAGAAAGTAGCTGATGGTTTTCAAATTCATTTCCTATTACTGCTAACCATTCATCCTGGCAATCCACTAAAAGATACTCGCGACCTGGAGAATCCATTGACTCGATCACAAATGCCGCGTATGTTTTTTTGTACCTCACTAAACCCCTTCTGAGTTTTTCCTTTTCGCCAGAATTACCATACTCAACGATATCTCTATCAAAAATTTCACGTTCATTCAGGTGGTCTTTCATTCCAGTAGAATCCATGCGGATAAATCTACCAGGGAACATACTTTCATGAATGATTGTGCCGTTCTGCCTTAGTAGAAAATCTCCTGATAAACCAATGAACAACTGTTCTATACAACCTACATGCGCCTTGTTAGCATTCTCCCAAAAACACTTACTTTCTGTATCCCAAACTCTATATGGTCTACTCATGGGTATCCTCTCCTTTCAAAGCTGCACGGGCACGTTCGCCTTTATCAATCAAAACAGATTGCGGATAGTGCTCTCCTACATCCCCTACGTCTGTTAGATAATTTTGTACATCCTCATAAAACTCCAGTGCCTCTTTAAGCTTGATATTTTCTCTTTTTAGTTCCCGGATTCTTTTAAGTCTATGTTCAGCCGAATGTCTGACTCCCCTAACTTCCTGGATCATTCTTAGCTCGTCCTCTTTATGTTGGGCGCTATCCTTATCCTTAATCTCTATCTGTTGTAGGAGGTAGCCAATATATTCGTGTGCCTTCCGTGTGCTGCTCGTTGGGTATTTCAGCAGCATATTATCTTCACGCGCATGTGCTTCCCGTATCTCTTGTATCTTAGCGTCCATCCGTCTCAACCTCCTGCAAGTCTCCCATGCCTCGAAAAAATTCTTCTGTACAAAACATCGTTTTTTCACCTTTACACTGATGACATGTTTCCTGTTCAGGTAGTAAGCTCGCCCCAATGGTTACGTCCCACCCTTTACCGTCACATTCCCAACAAACCACATGTCTCATTTTATTTCGGGGTGGTGCTTGTATCTTCTTATCCATGGTTTAGACCTCCCACGTTCCATATGACCAACGCCCTACATGCCCACCACAATCTTTGCAGGAAGCTTCTTTTTCAACAACAAAATGGTCTTCGCGATAGGTATCCTCAATATTTATTTTTGCGGAATCACAATGATGGCATTTTAAAGGGTATCCATCCTCAGTCATGTACCCATCCGAAATCTGTCTGTTGATATATTCGCCGATATCTTCAAAAACTTCACTTTTATCTGACATATCCCTTATTCCTTTCCTTTTTCGGATAATCGAACCGTAATCGTCCCATTTACAAAATTAGAATCTTGGTTGATTACAAGATTATGAAGCCCGTATTCATCACGCATTTCCTTAGCCAATTCAAAAATCTTCTCATCCAGTAACTCCGTAAATCTTTCGATTGTTATTTCCATATCCCTTATTCCTCTCCTTAACGAATATTTCCTCTGAATATACCAAGCCCAGCATGGTCAATTTCAATATGGTCGTCTTTCGTCGCTTTCTCACTTGGATGTTTGAAATAATATTTCAACTCGACTTCATCCCAAGTTACCGTGTAAATACATCCGTGGCACTCCCACAAGTCGCCTTCTTTAATCATTTGTATCCTCTCCTTTCAAAGCTGTACGAGCACGCTTGCCGTTATCTAATTCCACCTCTGTCACCCTGAATGGTCCTACCTTCCAGTTCTCGCGGTCTGCATAAAACCCCAGTACCTTATCCTTAATCTCTATCTGTTGTAGGAGGTAGGATACCTCAGCAACTGGAAACTGAATATATTTCTTTGCTTCGTTTTTAGCCTGCTGCACATCTTCCCGTATCTCTTGTATCTGCTTATCCATGGTTTAGACCTCCTTGTATATAATCAGGACAGTTTCTCCAAGACTCATTTCGCCATTTGCATCAGGAAGCGTGTATGTGGTGTATTTCATGTCTATTATTTGCGCTTCCGGACACAAGGCCAACCAGCGGTTAATGTGCGTATTTATCGGTCCGCTATTTGTAAATGCCCCGTGAAAAATTTCAATTTGGTGAGTTTTAATTTCACTTGCTGGTCCCATTACCTTGTTCATATCCCTTATTCCTCTCCTTTGTTGCGCTCGGATAATTTGACTATTATCTTCCCGTTTACATAGTTAGAGTCTTGGTTGATTACAAGCTTATGAAGTCCATATTCATCACGCATTTCCTTAGCCAATTCAAAAATCTTCTCGTCCAGCAATTCCGTAAATCTTTCGAGTGTCATTTCCATATCCATAAGTCCTCTCCTTGCCCTTTAGGGCTTATAAATCTGACCATATCCCGTATATGACTACTGTGCTGCTCCCGTCCGTGTCGGCAAGCTCGCAAACACCGCCTATCGCTTCGCAATCCACATCGCCGTGTCTTTCGTGGGCAATCTCCACTTTCATATCTCCTCCATATATATCACGTTCTTTAATCAATAATTCAATCAAGTCGTTCAGGGTGCTCACTCTGTCATTCATCCTCTATCCCCTCTCTGCCTCCGATTCATAATCTTTGCAATCCTCGACATCCTCTGTTTTTATTCCGTATAGATCTTGTTGTTTTAGGGTACAGGCGTATTCCCCATATAGTGAAGATGGTTCTGGCAATAGCCGCCATAGGTAACAACATGAAGCACATTTGATTTTATTACTCATGTTCTATCCTCTCTCTTCAACTTCCCAAGATTCAACGTAATCAAATGATTCCTCCGTTTCATGCTGTCCTTGATATTTCCATGTGAAGGTTCCCTTATTGAAATCAATTTTTGTTACCTGTACTGGCACTGAATAGTTAACGAGTCTGGCTCTCAATGATTTAATATCTATTTTCAATGCTCTAAACTCTCCCTTTTTCAGATAATTTGATAGTTATTTTACCTTCTGTACAAATAGAGTTTTGTTCGAGTTTAAGTTTAGTAAGTCCGTGTTCTTCAATCATATCTTTAGCTAACTCATAAACCTTTTGCTCCAGCAATTCTGTAAATCTTTCGAGTGTCATTTCCATATCCCTTACTCTTCTCCTTGCCCTTTTGGGCTGATATAGTTGTTAGTTAGCAGCAACTATCTTAAGCCATAGACTGTATACTTGATCATCTCTTCGTAAGGACGTACGTTTGGATGACTCTCCAAATCAAAATTGTTATCCTGTAGAAAACTTTCGAGGACTGCATTGTAACTGCGTAGCAGTTTTATTGTCTTCAATACTTTCTTGTAAGGATTATTCCAGTCTTTATCATCATAAGACCAATCGCGAGTTTCATTTTTGGAAAGTAGAAATTCACTAATCTCTATACATTCGCCAGAAATATCCTCCGTACGTTTATTCCAGCTGCTTTTTGTAGTGTAAAACTCTGCTTCTACAAGCTGATAATCAGGATCAAACCTTACATAAGCGTATCCATCGGTGTTTAAGTTTATCATCGCGGCGAAAAATTGTGCTTTACCAAGTAGATGTGATAATTGGTACTTTGCCTGTTCAAGATTTGTCATTGTTCGATTATCTCTCCTTGCCCTTTAGGGGCTGTATTACCCGCGTTTGCGGTAGTATTTTCGTCTCTCGGTTTTGCGCCGTTCCTTTTCAATGATCTGTTGCCGGACGAATTCGCTCCGAATCTGGCTTATCTCTTTATCAGAGGTTGTATAATTGTAAACTGCTGACCATTTACCCACTTCAAGACGTGTGTCCCCGTACGATTCAGTTTCGTAATAGTTACATTCAGTGCATTCATCCACCGTCTCAACCATGCCGACATGTTCATCATAATAATGACGATGCCACACCTTGCCGCCACACACTGGACATGGTGGATCTGGCTGCTCATTGAAGTAAAGGTCGAAGTATTTCGAGACTGGAATCGGGAGCCTTTTAATCTGCCGCCATCTATTATTCATCCCTCTATCCCCTCACCGCTTCTTTTCGCCATGCGCCTATATCTCCGAGCGTAAAACCTTCTTCACATACAGTTTCTCTTACGCTATCATCATTCGCTATAAACTCATCGCAAGGACTACAAAGATAATAAGATTGCCAGTCTCCTTGCCACATACCTGAAACGTAAACCATTGTAGTATCAACAGGGAAATTCTGAGTACATCCTTCGCATCGGTGCTCTTTACGTGTTTTAACTTTTTTGTTTTGAATGAAGTCGCCCATATTCCTCTATCCCCTCTCCTTGAGCTATTAGAGCTGCTAAACAGATGGCTTCAGGCATCGTTTCTTTAAACACATGGATGAATATGTTCTTAGTTACGATATGAAAATTACACATTTGGTCTCCTAAATTTGCTTCACCAAGAATGACAGATCCACTTTTCTCGGATGCTTCACCGAGAGTAAAAGAGAACCCTTTGTCCTTCATCTTCTGAATCACATCCCATGCTGCGGCAATGTCAGTGGAGTAGTTAGGTACATCCCTAAAGTAGTCAGGATAATCTGGAAGTCTGTATTTTGGGTATGCTGCAAGCATGTTATCACTCAATTCAAGCCCCATAACTTTCTCGGCTACCCAATCATCACGTTTACGCGGACTCATACTATTCCATTTTGTTATTATTGCATCACGCTTCATTTAACTGATTCCCCTTTTCTTTTCCTTCTTGTTTCGTAAACATATGAGATGCCAGTCTTCATACTTTCTAAAATTTAATAAGTTACACTTACATTTTTCGAAAGAGTTATCTAATCTTCCGTATACCACTCGTCGCCATCTTCCAAGTCTCTAATAGATCCATGAAGTGCAGCACCACCACATTCAGGACATTCCTCCCAAGTAACAAAATTGTTGTCTACCCATTTGTTATCGCAGTTGTCGCACACCCAAGGTGTAATTTTGATTGGTTTATTCATCCTCATATCTCCTGTTCTTCAGTTAATATAGAAATTAGAGCTGGTAAACAAATGGCTTCAGGTGCCGTTCGTCCTGGTATGTCACAGCTACTTTTTAGTTCGATAACGTTTTTCGCTCCTATAAATCCTCGGTAATGTTGTTTGCGTGGGTTCCAAGCAACTTCAATCCAAGCGCCATAGTTCTTGATCTTCTCGAATACTTCCCCTGCTGCGGCGAAATCTTCAGAGTAATTACTTGCAGCAGTTGAATACCCATTACTATCGATGATCATCCCTGGTCGGACTCGATCTGGCTTATATCCCATTACAGCCGTAGCTACCCAAACATTTCGTTCAAGAGCACTCATCCCGTTCCACTTGCAAATAACTTCATCCTTAGTCATAAGCATTCACGCTCACCTTCTTTGTATTTTTCAGTTTTGTTTATTATTAAAAAATATTTGACAAAATTCCTTCAGATAAATTCAGAGTTAACTTCGTCGATCTGTTCTAATGACCACCAAAACGTACCCCAGTGGTCATCTAACTTGTCCATTGCTTCATCCGAAACAAGGCAATTTTGAAATTCCTTTGTACTGTCGTTATAGGCTCCTACAATGACACCCAAACTTTCGAGAAGCTCCTTCTCCTCGATATTCGCGATAATACATCCTTTCAACATAAACAGATCCTCCTTGAAATTTGTTTTTAGCAAACACCTTACTTTTAAAATCATTTATTTTATGTTTTTATGTGTGTATTGATAATCAAAGAAAGAACTTCTGCTAAAAAGAAGAAGTTCTTTGTCCATTAGGTGTTGGGGAATTCAGTCTGAATGGGGATCTGGATGGTAAGGTCTAAATTAAAAATAGGAAAGATCCTGTCGGTCAGTTTTGAGTTTTTGTTTTGGCATGCTCTGAGGCTTCTTGTTCTTTGCTTGCTTGAATAACAGCCGCAGTCGGAATAAGGATGCGATCTTCCAAGCTTTCAATATGATATTTATCATCTCCGGGGTTTTTCACCAGCAAGTTGTAGACTACCGTAATCTGGCTCCCGTAAGTCCCAGATTCCAATAGTGTATTTTCCGTAAGTCTTTTCGTTAGCATCTGACCATTTCCATAATCACCCTGATAAAACATCCAACCATCAATGATATCCTTTGAAAATCCTTCGATCGCAAAAATGTTCGCATAAGAGTATTTTTCATTAATGAAAAAGCCGTCTTGTGATGTGCCATGATAAGAATTGTCCATCGTATCCTGTGTTAATCCATTGAGCTGAGGATCGGTAGACTTAATAGAGACATCTGCATGAACATGTTCGACTAAAATTTCTGAACCTGTGTTCTTTTTCTTGACTCCAACGGAAATGTTGATCGATTTCGAGTCGGTAATTCTCCAATTCTCCAATTTATATCCGCCCAAGTCGTATGAAGTCGTAATCGTGTTTCCATTGAGTTCATGAGTGAAGGTCATTTTGTCACCAGAAAGTTTTTTCATAACGGGAACCGTTACATCTACAGGAACAACTTCAGGAGTACACCCAGATAAAGCGAAAGTTAAAAGCGATAAAGTGATACATATGATTAGTGATTTCAATTTTGAACACATGACTCTCACTCCTAATTCATTTTTTGTTATAGTCATTTTATTATATTTATTGACTATAAGCAATTGGTTTATAGAGTGTAAAAATATTCGTTATGTAAACCTTGGGCGAATCATTCATATGATTCGAATATTTATGACATAATCTTCAAATCTGCCTCTGAGCAATTATGGTAAAATAGCTCTATGTTTGCTATGTAAATAGCAAGATATGAATATGATAAATGGATACAAAATAAAAAGGATTTAGAACTTCTAAAAATTTGAGGAGGATCGTAATGTATTATTTTGGCTGGTTAGTTATTGGATTTTTTGCGATCGTGGGCTTAGCAAGCATAAGTCATTGGGCAAACCCTGTCTGGTATGCAAATAATCTGATTAACATTCGTAAAACATCGTATAGCCTATTCATTTTGATGTACGGAGGCATGATACTGGCAGGTCATATTCATTTAAAAGACTGGGGGACGGCTGTTCAGTTTGCGAGTATTGCCATTTTTATTGACTTAGCGGTATTAGAGACTCCAAGTATATTGAAAATTGGCAATGCGGAATTTAAGAAGAATGACATAGAGATCGAAAAGACCATAAAGGATAACCAAAAAACCATTCTACAAAGCTTTCATAAAACGGAGCAATTCACGGATGTTGTTCAGTTTACGAGCAATCATTTTGAAGAATTGGATACGGACGACTTCGTTGAGTGGGATCCGTATATGATGCAGTTGAAAGATTATCTAAGGCTGTATACAGATACTTTTCATTTTAAATTATCCATTACACAGTTTACTTACAAGGAAGATATTGAGGTTCGCAAGCAGAATATTAAAGGATCACTCGTCCAAATTGAGCGATTTCATTGCATCAACATAACGGATAAAGAAAAGGTAGATTTAGCTGATACCTTGGCAAACGCGAATGTATCTGTCATCAAAGAACAAGAAATTGTTGGTGTTCCTTTCTTTGGAAATCGGTTTAGTTATATTGTAACCCTTCAAGGAAACGCACAAGAATCGGTGATCAATGCTATTGATGCGTATCACATTGTTAATTTATTGACAGTCTTCGAATGGTTTGCCGAGTCATAATGTGGTATAATTATGTATATTGAGGTGATAACTATGGTAATGAAATTAAAAACGAGCGTTCGAAATCATATTAGGCAACAAACAATTAAGGATCGCCCCAAAACTACAGTTCATTCTCATATGGGTTTAAAACAGTTAATCCAAGATAATCAACAGGCTTTAAAAATCTTGAAGAATCGATAAATTTTCATGATGTGAAGTCTAACTTTACTTCCTCTCGACTAAGATAGTAAAAAGCGAGAAGGAAGGTGAAGATCATCAAGAAAAAGCTTACTCCTAAAATCAAAACAAATCTTAAGCCTAAGACCAAAGTCATGGATTGGGGCATCAGCGATTTGATGAATCAGAACAAGAAAGCATTAGACTTATTAAATAAGCGAAAATAAAGAAGAGCCTACTTTAGATAAAGTAGGCTCTTCTTGCGTACGTCTGCTCGACATTTAAAACGGCAAGTCATCATCTGAGATCTCGATCGGCTTACCGTCTTCAGGGAATGGATCTTGATTTTGTCGCGAACTGGAATTGTTATTGTTGTTTGAGTAACTTGAATTACTTGAATTACTCGATCCTTGGGCTGAATTTCCTCCCTCTGAATTCCGCTTGCCTTCCAAAAAGCGTACATTATCAGCAACAATTTCAGTCACGTATACACGTTTTCCCTCATTGTTCTCATAATTACGTACCTGTACACGTCCTTCTACAGCAACGAGGTTGCCTTTATGAGTGTAGTTTGCCACAGTTTCTGCCAATTGTCTCCATGTGACAATGGGCAAGAAATCTGCTTCCCGTTCGCCGCCTTGACTTGTAAACGGACGGTCTACCGCCAGGGTAAACTGGGTAACAGCCACACCTGATGGTGTATAGCGCAGCTCTGGCTCTTTGGTCAAACGACCGATTAAGATTACTCGATTTAACATTTAAAATTCCTCCCTAATATGTGTTGGATAAACTCCTTGATTATCTATTGATGTCTTCTTATATGCTATTCAAATCCTTGTTATAAAAAAAATAAAAAATATATTTGCTCTATATCGTTTGAATACTAACTGCTATATGTAGAATCCCTCTTTTCAGGGCTTAAATTACGCATGCCTGCTTCTTATACACTGTCCCTGATCCACTCAGCCATATCAAAATACACACGTACAATCGTGAGCTATAAAAAAGAACGGTTAAAGCAAAAAAGAAGAGATTCCTCCTCTTATACTCAATGAGGTTCTCTTCTTTAAATCTAAAATCGGTAAATATTTGACGAGTTTCTATCGTAACCAGTATTTTTATCGTCGTATTTACAGCTATTAATTGGGTATTAGCGTTAATTAAACAATTATAACCCTTGTAAAATAGTAAAAGGACGCCCCAACCGACCAAAGTTTGGCAATCCTTTTACCGTCCTATTATGGTTCATCTATCACAAGTACATACAAAATATCGGATTATACATTGCTTAAAAAAAGTTAAAGACACGCTAATGTTGATGATTCACTCATTATAATATCATATCCATTTTACGAAATCAAGAGTAATCAAAGTACCGTACATGATAAACTAAATATACATATTAGTATGGCATATATATTTACGTATGCTTCGGAATGTTGCTATAAGGGCGAGAATCCACCGCTGGGAAAACGATGGATTCTCAAGAAAATGATTTGAAATAGGATTTGTGGATGCGGCTGGAACCGCATTGTTACCTCAAGACAAGACGGCGGGAACCGTGCTTGGTCCTTTTTTGTAAGTTATAGTTTGCAATAGTTAATGATTTAATTATTGTTTTATCATATCCATGTTACGAAATCAAAAAACAATAAAAACTTTGTAACATGGAGGGCGTTCATTATCACACCTATAACGAAAATAGACCTCCCCTCTGCTAAGGTTTACGGTCTATCTCGTTAATCCCAAAGCCACTGCCGACCGCTCTTATAGCGGTTAATCGTGCAAGGGATCGGCGGCGACCGTTCCCTTTTTCTATTCTTATGTTAGCATATCCATTTTATGAGATCAAGAACTCCTACACTTGGAACTCCAGTGGTTTTGATATTGTGAAAAGATTTGCACCAATGTTTGAAAAGGATATAATAAGGAGCAAGGAAGGGGATTTCTCCCCAACCCTGCTGGTGTCTCAAGCCTTCTTACGGTGCATCGTAAGGGGCTTTTTATTTTCAAACACCCAGGGATCCGATTGCACTTGTAGCGGCAAACTTAACTAATAACAAAGGTATTCTTCATGAATTGTTGAGACGAATTCAACTTTCGGAATACATATACCTATATATAGTGAAAAAACTTTCGAAAGTTGCACAAAACACGCAAATTTGAATTTGAAGTTCACTATAAGCCTTCGCTATAAACATTAGTAAATTCCAAAATTCAAGGTCAAACCGCAAAAAAAAGACTGTCCGCAGACGGGATAGCCTTTTACGATTATATCGTATTGAAATGAACTTTTATATTTTTAGATTTTATAATTCACAAGCAACGCCATCCCCATCACGATCCAGCTTTTTACTATATCCTGGTTCACCACGATGTAAAGGCGCTAAACCTGCCTTTTTTACAGCGGAACAGTTCGTATAAGACACGTTGTCTGTAGCCTTAGCCTTTTGTGTATCATGCTTTGACGAGTTGTTTGGAACCGAAGATTTCGAAGATTCAGAAGGCACCTTAGGTGTTTGTTCCTTTGTAAGGAGCAGCTCTTTTCCACCAGGTACAACAAACATGACCCGAGTACCGTCTTTATAGTCATGCAGTTTATTTCCAACCCAGGATCCAGCTCCACGGTTATCTGAAGGTGTAATATATTCTATATTCGCTCCTTCACCTCCTTCTGCACACATCGCCATCGGCCATTCATCTCGATCAAACCCCTTCTTTGTCGGAACACCTGCTAACGACTTCTCCCTATTGGCTGCTGCGCCGTGACGATCGATCGTGCATACAGACGATTTTCCATTACGGATTGCATTCTGGATATGTTGTGCCGTTTCAGGATATTTGTTTGTTGGGAACTCAACAAGCACATCATAATCGGAATTATGCGTACTCGCTTTCGTAGGTTGTACGGCAGAGGTACTCGTGGTTTTCTGAGTATCTTCCTGAAATTTTTCTTGAGTGCTTATAGCTGTATTTGAGCAACCCACACTTAGAATAGCAATCATAAGAATGATTCCTACGAAAGAACCTATTTTAAAAATGGATCTTAACAATGAATACATCCTCCTAATACATATCTGCAATTTAAAGTGTTCAATCAAGGCATACCTTCTCCATTGCCAAGAATCTTATAATCAACATTTATTATTTGAAAAACTCTTTCAACGTTGACGGATCTTGAATTGTGTTTTACCTTCCCATATTTGTCATATTGTTATATATCTAAGTTCACTTTCTTTCCATACTCTTCGCCCCTAAATCGAATTTAATATAAGTTGAATCAAAGTTTTATCTATAATTAGCCATTAATTTTTAGGTATGCTATATGCTCGTTTATCGGCATAGGATTATAAACTTCCTTTGCGTTGGAGTTAGGATGGAATACTATTGACCCCGATTCTGTTTTCAGATGGTAACAGTCAACTAAACTGCCATTACTAAAATCTTTATACTTTACGGCATCGGCAGAAATTTCCGAAAGACTCCAAAACAATTTTTCTTCAATTGTTCCTATGGCATGAAATATCTGAATAAGCCCATAAGGTGTGTCAGGTATATCTTCCGTATGGACTAATTTAAGATTAGAGCGTTTCAGCCATTGATGATAGCCATTTTCAGTTTTAAATGCGGTGTAACCTATTACTGACCCCCATGCCTTAATTAAATACTTATAACCTCCATGTTGCTTACTGTCTGGACGTTCAACAACTGATATCGTAAAGTTTTCATATTTCATTTTCACTTCTCCTATTCTTAATGAAAGTAGGTATATTAAATTAATTTCCAATCACGTTTCCAGTTTTCGCATCCAGAAACATGTACGGTATCAATCTTCCCAAGTTTTCCGGTCAACATTTCCCTTTTGACAATAATTTAATCTCTTTTTTACTTCTTCTTTTGTTATATTCACTTTCTCCATTCCAATTAAAAGTAAACTTCCATTTAGTATTCTGTGTCGATCTTAGGAAGTGGAAACCCTGAGAATATCTTAGGTTAGGAATAAGAAAAAGCGCGTTTCTTTATCCGTGCTTGAAGCATTGATATAGCTCCACATCGATTTCTCCATATCCTTAAATTGCTCGTTTAACAGAGACGTCTCATAAATCTCCTGAAGTTCGGCTGCCGTTAAATAAACTAAATAGTGAAACCCTCCAAATCTTCCCGATGATTGAATAGATCGTGGGTTATAGAGATCTGGATTAACGAAATCAGGAACTTGAAGCTCTTTATGATGTGGATCAGGACAAATATTTTGTTCCAAGATATATTGAATAATAGCGTGGTAAGATTCACTTTCATTTGTCCCCACATATAAAGTATCAAATGATTGAACATTGCCAGTGTGTTGAACAAAAAATCTTAAAAAATACAATTGATCGTCTTCAAGAAATTTGTTTATCCAAAATCTGAAATGTTTGTGCTTTTTCAGATCTGTAGACTTATGCCAGGAATCAAATCCTTTATCTCGCAATAAACCAAATTGCGTTTGAATTTGTGAGATAACATCACGATAAGAATCTTTCCATTCCTCGCTTCCAGCTTCTTTATACGACAAGCTATTCCCGAATACCCAACTGAATTTATTCGTGTCATGAAAGTCGGACAGAGTAATCGCCTTAGATAAAAGTTTAAGAACATCGTCTTTGCTGACAAGTTTTAAAAGAAACACTTCTCGCATTTCTTCCTCACTTAAAGCGCTTCGGCATTGATGTGCTTTAAAATGAAAATCCAAGTTTTTGTACAAAATAGGATCATTCTCATAAGCCCAATTAAACACCTTCGTCAATATCATGTTGAGAGTGGTGCCCTCAAGATTTCCTTCGTTACGCTGTTCGACTGTTTTCATAAAAATTCCTCCTAATATAACTTACATTTTGATGTAAACTGATCTTTATTAACTCCATATTGTATCGCGTTATGGTTGTTCATATTCATAGCCTATTAACGCGAAAATCACAGCTTATCGTACTAATAATGTTTCTTTTAACAGTATTTTTTTGTTTTCATCGTGGTCCATTTCGACTGTTATGTTTTTGAACTTATATTCTCAAAAAGGCAATTTGTATGTAGACAACTGGACAATAGAGCAAAATCGATTAATCTTATAGTAAAGCTAAGTTAGTTCAATAAAAAAAGAGTCCATCATGATGGACTCCTTTTAAACCCTATTCAATTAAGCATATCCTTTAATCGTACCATGCTCTCGCCATATCTTGTTAAATGAATTATACCGATAAATGGTTCCACTAAGCCCAAGCTCGCACCAAACATCAACAATGAAAAACCCCATTGGAAATCGAACTTCTAATTGAGTTGAAATATCCTGAAGAGTTAAATACGGCACGTCTTGATGTCTTTTTAAAGTAAATTCATGATTTGGAACGATACAGACAAGATGATCTTCTCTATCCAGTATCACTCTTGTATCCACCATTTCAATAAATGTTTCATTTAAATCATTATTCATGCTTTTTCCACCTTTTATCAAGTTCTAATATGGTAGGGGTAATACAATATGTTATATCACGTATTTAATAGGCGAAGTTTCAAATGAAATAATCCGTGCTAAGATCATTAACAAAATCAACTAAACCTCCTTCGACCAGGATCGCATTCATATCTTCTTTGTTCCGATAGAAATCCTCAAATAGGTCTTCTACCTGATCTCGTATATCCACTCCTCCACTGATCGTGTACCCACTGATAAGCTCACTTCCTCGTAAATTCGCATCCCGCATTGCTTCGGTTTCATCTGTGAAGACTTCTCCGTACCCAGATTCACCGTCTGTAGTTGTCCAAGCGTTTAAGATAATAATCTCATGATCCACAAAATCACTTCTTTCATCATTGTTTAAGAACTTTGTTTTCTCGACCCTGATTGAGATGTATGACTTGTTTCCAGAAGAAACAGTCACACTCAACAGCTACAAATTACCGAATCAATCGACTCCACACTATTTGAATAATCTTTTAATTATATGCTTTGTTCTTATAATCGAAAGAAGCCAATTCAAAGAATTGACCTCTTGAGGAAGAAAACTATTAATTAAAAAGCATGTTTATTCTATTAGTCATTTGATTATTCCTATTTGTTCTTACCATGAGTGTATAATTTTCTTGCTTAGTTCAATTGATATACCATAAGCTAAAGACAAAGCCCAAGCCTCTTTTTCACCTTTGAGAATTTGATGTTGCAGCTTCTCGAATTCATGAAATTGAGGACTATCAATTATATCACCTTGCCATGAAGCCACCAGAATCTCAGCAAATGTTAATGCTAACGGCTCTGAGTTCAATTCTTTTACTAAATCGAGTTGTTTTACGACTGTTTTGCAATCAACAACCCCTATTTGTACTCCTATTACTACATCTTCAAAAGGGATCTCTAACAGTACATTTAGTTTTTCTACAGCCTTTCCTGTCGCAAAATATTGTCCTCGATATAGTGCTACTAAATCACCAAGATTCTTTTCTTGTGCCTTAATCATTTGATCATTCAGTTCAATGCGTTCGTTCTCTAAATTATGAATAATTCCCTCGATATCATCACGTGCGATCATATGATAGTTTTTCATCTATTTGCTCCTTATCTTCACGATTCTTGTTGACTCCAATGACAGTCACTTACAAACCTCCTGCGTATCTGTACAGTTGCATGTGCCCGTTGTAAACAGGTATGTTATGAGCTACTACATTTTGTTCATCATCCCAAAGGCTTCTAAATATTAACTGCTCAAAATCAAAATAGCTTACTTCGTTACCTTGGTCATCCCAAATTTTATGTTCACACTTGTATCCTTTGCCGCACAAAAAAGATTCAAAAGCCAATGGATTTTCATAATGATCACAATTGGAAACACCCTGACTGGAATTGAAATACGCTACCCTTCCAAAACAAAAACGTTTCCCTTTTTGGTACAAGCCAAGAAAGTCACGACCTATATTGTTCGTGAAGTAAAAGCGTACTACATCTCCAGGCAGCTTATAACTTGAGTTGTGCGATAAGACCCGATCCATAATGCGGATTTTTTGAGCTTCGCGGATTTGATCTTTTTGAGCTTGCTTGAGGTTACGTCTTAACCGCTCCTTAACCCTCTGTTCCTCATTGAGACTTGCCAAGTAACACGTGTCTGAACAAAATCCAGCACCGTAGGGCATAGATGCTCCACAATTACAGTAATCCAAACCGTCATAACTATCCCAATTTCCCATATCAATTTCTCCTTATACCTGGCTTCGTTTTGAGCCTGCGGCGTTAAGTTAGATTACTTTTAAAAATGCATATGACATGCATTCAAACATGTAATCTTCTTACTCAACCTTCTCGATGTATAATCAAAATCTAAGTTTCCTTTTTAGAACAAAGTTAACTGTTCTTCTCTTGTTCTCTTTTTTCCATTCACACTTTTAGCTTGATTTGAAGATATTACTTGAACCGTTTTTCTCTTCAGGTCTCCAGGTATCCAATGAAGTGAATGGTTCTTTTCACATATGGGACACTTGTAGATAACGTGGGGTACACGTGAAAGAGCAAGTTCAATACGATCCTTGATAATCATCCCTGCCTCTTGCGAACACAAACCACATATTTTTTCCAAGGGAATTCCACCTTTCGCTTTGACCACATATGCATGCCAATGAACTCAAATCGATTATTCTATCATCCTTTTTCATTGAAACTATCGTATTATATACTTTGTAACGCAATTATAAAGCGCCTAATTTTTACCACAAATCACTCTATTTATTTTATCACTCTATAAAGACAATAGGCAATGTAAAAAAAAAAGAGACTGAAAAAGAGTTGGAAGCAACATCACCAACTCTTTTCTATACATCCTTATGAAAAAATCTTTTATTCACTGATAATTTCTTTAATGCGCTGCATCTGATCGAGAGTTAATTTACCCTCAAAATGATATGTGCTACTAAAATAGGAGGCAAGTTCGGCTTCCAATTTATCTCTTTCTTTTTCGTCTATAAGATCCTCTAAGGTTTCGTATAAATAGTAATCTTGTGCATATTCAGTTTTTTGTTTTAATCGGTTGGTAAGATCAAACTGATATTCACTGTATCCTATTTTAACTGTCACATATTTTCTCCCCAGCTTTGTTACTACACCTTCGATATATTCCTTTTTATTATCCCTGCTTCGGTTAACGCCTAATGTTAAGTAGACCTTTTGTTCTTTTTTAAATTGGTATTGCTTCATCTTTGATTCTCTCCTTTTTAAGTTGATATTTCTATCATCCTATTTTAAATACTAATTATGTATTATATGTTTACAATGCATTCCTAAAGCGTATATTTACTACTAAGTATTCATTTCGTTTTAAAAATTCTTCGTAGTGACAATGAGAGATTTAAAGACAAAAAAGTTGGTGTATACCACTAACATTACTTAGATTTCTTGGAATTTTTTCATATAAAAATAGAAAAAATTCTTCTTCAACTTAATCATCTCTCTAACTCTTCAATTGTTTTTTGACTTTGGAGTCTAACTTTAAAAATTCTAATGTTTGTTTAATATCTATGTTTTTTAGCGTTTTTTTCTTTCTGATTATTGCCATACGTTCTACCTCCTTTCATTAAGATTAGAAAAGTGGTAATA
Source organism: Paenibacillus sp. 1182 (assembly GCF_017833915.1). Lineage (NCBI taxonomy): Bacteria > Bacillati > Bacillota > Bacilli > Caryophanales > Paenibacillaceae > Paenibacillus > Paenibacillus sp. 1182. The sequence continues at coordinate 359,855 of NZ_JAFICR010000004.1, forward strand.
TATATCTATCCACAAAGTCTTCATTTCTTTCTCTTATCTCTGATCAGTTCTCTTCACTTTAGTTTTTCTTATTTATCCTGAATACACCTCCTATACTATCCTACTCCTTAAAACTTCAACTCCCCAATCCTTAAACTCTGAACAAGTTAATTATCGATTATTACTTTTAGGAGGCTTACAGGTGACTGCTTTTATTATGTGTTTGTTAGTTGTTGTTATATTCCTTGGCATTCTGACTGACAGGTTAGAAACCAAAGCCCAAAATTGTAAGGATGAATTCTCCAAAGTATTGCTGAAATACATCCCGGCATCTGCTTTAATTCTTTCTTTGTTAGCATTAGCGATAACGATAGAGTATGTGCATTTGTCTTCGCTGCCGATCTTATATGCTTTTATATCGATCATTCTTCAATTGCTCACTTTCTTTGTGATGTGGATTATTCATAATGTTAAGAATTCCTATGCATAAAAAAGACCTGGTGAGTGCTCACCAGGTCTTTTCTATTAGTTAATCTTTATGGATATATTCCGTTTTAGAATGCACCTTTAATTTGCTATATGAAACGGATCAATAAAGAGAACCTTATAGATATTCCAAATACCGTACAAAAGAGAAACAGAAGACAAAACAGCCATTGCAAAAACGACACTCCATGAAAAACCACTTAATGACACATTATTTAAAATAACACACATTACGATTAAAACACTCAGCGTAATCCAAGCAGTCGACATTTTAATCATAAAATTAATCCAATTAATTTTATTAAGTCCCATCAATTCTCGGCCTCCCCTAAAATTCACCTTTTTTATTTCGGTAATAATTTATTATAAACAATAAGTATCTGCAAATCTATAACGATAACAACGAGGAAAATTGAATAACCCCACGCTAAATAAGGGAGGTTCTATCAGGCCCACCATGGGGCATGAGTTTTAAATACATCTGATAAATGATTGGGGTGATGAACGAGGTTCGAACTCGCATCGCTGGATTCACAGTCCAGCACTCTATCCATTGAGCTACCACCACCATAAGGTTAAGCATGATCAAATCTTTACTTCATTAGAAGCCGGCATGAGAAAAAGAATTCCTAACTCGGCTCACTACATATTCATCTTGTTTTCTCTTATAGTTTGATGACTTCCATCTATTATATATAGAAAGTTACTTTCTATTCGAATCAAAGGAGGTCTTGTCATGCCCATGGCTACAAAACACAATGAAACTCGATTGTGGGATGTATCAGACGATGGACTACAAACGTATCTGCAATTAGAGTATAAGCCATTACCCTATCCTACCGAGCCTGAATTATTTCATAAAGAGTCTCAAACGGATACAAGTTTCAATACATGGCTTCGCTATTGGGTTTAAAAAAGCATTTCGCCGAAAAGCCGCATTCTTTGCTGGCTTTTTTATTTTATGGCAGAGGAATCCACTCTTCATTGCGACCTCCATTTTAATGTTCGATAATAGTTACTTAACTCCCGAAATCAAACATCCATCGATTCTGAATGTTAATTAAAGAAAACATAATGTGAAGTGTACTTTACATTCGGTTAAGTTTAGTGTACATTAAAACAAGAGGAGGGAATGACATGCATTATTTTGGTGAAGTTAGCAATCAGGTCTATATATTGAGAGCTGAACGAAGGTGGTCGCAAAGCGAATTAGCCGAAAAGCTTGGAGTCACAAGACAAACCATAGCAGCCATTGAAAACAATAAGTTTATCCCGTCTTTAGAACTTGCATTTGCAATAGCTCATGTGTTTGAACGAGAACTCCAAGAGGTTTTTCAATTCCAGCCATCAGATAATGAGGAGGATGAATAACATGTTAACAGCGATACTTTCGTTCATAATATTCGGTATAGTTCTAATAAATAGTATGTTTCAATTACGTGAAGGTAGGGATGAAAGAGGAAGGAGCATTATGTTTAACCCCTTAAATTTGTCTTTTGCGCTTCTGTTAGTAGGATATGCTGCTATTAATATTGTTGATACGCTCTTCCATCTCAGTTTTTCCACCTACAAGGATGGGGTTAGTATTCTTTTTGCTGGTGTATTAATTTTTTACATTGTGTTTCTTTTCATTGAAAGAAAGAGATTATCCTAAAGTAATTAATATTTCTTTAGAGATGTGAAGAGAGTCTAATATTGAATAGACTCTCCTCCTTTATAAGCAGTGATCCAACTAAAAGAGCATTGCCAGGTAAAGTAGAAATCGAACCCTCGCAAACAAGCCTTGATACGTTGTTTTACATACTACCCTATATAGGTTAGAGGATAACACCTCTAACAAGATAACTTAAATATCCGTTCCTTTTCTGTGATGCTTGTGGAGATCACGCATTTGAATGACTTGCTTTTCATTTGCTTTGCTGTACGTATCTTGTACAACCCATGCCCTTCCGGTTTCCTTTACGACGATGGATTGACCAATCTTCGCAAATTTCTCGGGCAACCATCTCACATCCACTAAACCATGACTCATTAAATTACATTGTACATACATCATATATATCACCTCTTATTTTTATTTGAGGTGTAGGGTTATGGTGACACCTCTGCACCATGCGTGTTCATCGATGAAGTCCAAAGGATATCACCCCTTTCATTCTGTATATGGCGGAAGTAGAGGGACTTGAACCCCCACAGCGGATCGCACCGCCTTAAACGCTTTTCAAGAGCGTCCCCTTACCATTCGGACATACTTCCAAAGTTGGTGGAGAGTAAGGGATTTGAACCCTTGGAGCTGTTACACCCTCCAGTTTTCGAAACTGGTACATTAAGCCTCTCTGTCAACTCTCCAATTGGTCTGAACTGTTGGATTCGAACCAACGACCCAGCGTCTTAGACACGTACTCTCCCAAACTGAGTTAAGTCCAGATATTTGTGGCGGATCGTGTAGGATTCGAACCTACGGGGCTTTTACACCCGTGACCTTTCCAAGATGATGCATTAAGCCTCTCTGCCAACGATCCATAAAAAATGGCGGAGTCAACAGGACACGAACCTGCATAGGGTTTTAACCCTTCGCGGTCTTAGCAAGACCGTGCTTTAGCCATTCAGCCATGACTCCATATACGTTTGTGGGATGTAGGAATTGAACCTACCCGTCATCATGATTAAAGGGAATCAAACCCTACTCAGAGTGCGACTCTGGCACACCAGTTGCATATCCCACATATGGTGGTGCTGTTAAATGGATTTGAACCATTGACCTCCCGTTTATCAGACGAGCGCTCTAACCAACTGAGCTATAACAGCAAATAAATCTATCCTACAAAGCGACTTTAAGGAAGTCTTTGAAACACCTTATCAACCTGTATAATAAGCTTGAGGTGAAAAAATGTTTCATGATCGTTTAAAATACAAACGAATGCCATTTATCCATTACCATACAAGATTTTGCGAACCAATTAGATATTTCAATCGAAGAATACCAAGACATTGAATCAGGGAACATATCTCCTAACATGAACTTGATCATCAGAATTTCAGACGTTCTGAACGTATCGACCGATTATCTTTTGAAAGGTGTAGAGTTAGATGATACGACAGAAACCCCTTACTCCAGAATGCTTAAATCAGCTATTAAACGTTCAGGCATGAGTTTAACGGAGATAGAAGTTGCACTTAGAAAACTGGATGTAAAAACAAATCGTTCCTATCTCAGCAAACTTCAAAACGGAAATATAGAACCTGCTGGAGACAAGATCAATATCGCTATTTCAAGTGTTCTTCACATAGATCCCATTGAGTTTCGGACTCTTGCTTACTTAGAAAAAATCCCCACCGAGATTATTGAGCAAATCAAAAAGTCATAGTAGACACTTTAATGAGAAAAAGGTCTTTCCTCGTTTGCGTTTTCCATAATGCATCTTGCTTGTTCGTCTTCTCTTTTCATGCTATAATCACTTTGGTTGTGGTGGAAGTTGTTTATTTATAAACAATGTTCCCCCTATGCCGTTGAGGATTGGGAAACCCTCAACGGCTCTTATTTTTTTATGGATAATAGACTGAAAGTTAGCTGACTTTAAAAGCTTGAGATGCCATATGGTGAGCTTCCTTGTTGCTGTTTCTTGGGATCCATGTAATGGTGTAATTCTCAATTTGATTTAAGCAATCCAAGATGGCATAAGACAATTTACGCAGTTCAGGAATTCCACTAATGATTTGCTGATTCACCATCATGACAAGGTTCAAACAGTCCGCATAGAAATCAACCTTTGAAATATTATGATCAATCAAATATCTGCAAGCTGTATACATAGCCAAAAACTCAGCATAGTTTGAGTCCGAAAATCCAATTCTCTCGGATATCGCCCCTACAACTTGTTCCCCATCTTTGATAACTGCACCGATCGATGAGGGGTAGACTTTTCGTAGTCCCCTTTCACTCCCTACATCCTCCACAATCGCTTTATAGCGCGAGGAAGCATCAGTATAAACTTTGAATGTAGTCACCTCTCTCACCCACCTTAAACATAGATTTTATATTCATTCGCGATAGTAGGGCTTGAACCTTCGAAAGTCAGACTTATGAAATCTTACGCACATTTGTTATCGCTATATTGGCGTCCTCGAAGGGATTCGAACCCCTGACACTGGAGGTAGAAGCTCCATGCTCTATCCAACTGAGCTACGAGGACATACCCGTTTCAGTAGCTTGGAAGGCTACGGCACAACCCATATACCAAGACCGCATCATGGTACTCGCTAAGGGACTCGAACCCATGACCTTTCGGGTGTAAACCGAACGCTCTCTACAACTGAGCTAAGCGAGCAAAATAACCAATAAACTTGACTATAGTCAATATTAAAATTATGATATTAATATAAACTTTCTCTTTTTAAATAAGGAGCGGGTAACATGATAAAATTTTTTTAAGTTATTCCTTTTGAAGTGTATATCATGCTTATTTTGGTCTATGGATTTTTCCACGCATCATTTATAAGAACATAATACAGTTGAAGAGGACGTGCAACGTATCCTTAATCATCAATTAGCAAACTATAAAATCATTCAAAAAAGTGATACAAATGATCGATTGTTTAGCTATATTGTTCGTTCAAGAAACAATGTAAAGAAAGTCAATTTTAAAGAAGTCAACACGTTTTGGAGCAATAGTGCTGAACTTGTTACGATTTCAACTATAGTTGAATAGTCCTTCTTTATTTTTTAATTTTAGCTTCTTGATGTCTTAAAGATGGTGCTGGCTGAGGGAATTGAACCCCCGACATCCTGCTTACAAGGCAGGCGTTCTTCCTCTGAACTAAGCCAGCATATCAATGAATATTCTTATTGGTATTAATTTTGTACAAAAGACTAACCGTTGTTTATACAAAAACTATATATTCGGAGGCTGTATATCATGACCATACAAAGATATAGCGTTGCAATTGTCGGAGTTCCCATTAGCTATGAAAAGTATCTTGAGTTATACAATAAACCTGATCTTAAATTTGACGTATTACACCCATGTGATGCGATCTATGCCATCGTAGGAAAAACCATAGCTAATGAAGAATGTCCACCTCATGGAGATCTTTCAAACATTAAAAGCCTTTCGAATGAAGACCTTAAAAAGAAATTTATACAGGTTAAAGAAATTTTGCTTGAAGAATTGGACATCGATGAAGAGCCAAGATTATATTCCTTTATGCAATTTAATTAGATTGACGCCTGGTGAAGTACGCCAGGCATTTTTCTTTTTTTTCTTTGAAAGTCTGCTGGTATAGCTCATTATCATACCCACATACAAAAAGGTTGATATATTATCCTTCACGTAATAGCATATAAATATATTAAATTGAAACTTGGTGAACATATGATCGAATACGAAAAAGCTAAATTGATGCTCGAACGGTGGCTTAAATATGATGCTTTCCATTCTTTCCCGAAAGGAGTTCCCGATTATCCAACAAATACAGCGTTCATAAAAGCAATCAATGAAGAGTTATCCAAAGAGATGGATCGCATTGTTTTAAACACGCTGGATGCGAAGCAAAGTCGCATTCATGGAAGAGCGATTCTCTTAAACGTTTTAAGACGGTATACTCACGGAACTACATACACGGCAGAACAAATTCTATCCATTATGATTGATAATTAAGTTGATATGACAAACTGCTTTCAAGCGAGCAACCTAAAAGCTTAAATATAAATAACTGGTGCTGGCTGAGGGATTCGAACCCCCGACATCCTGCTTACAAGGCAGGCGTTCTTCCTCTGAACTAAGCCAGCATATGGTGCGGGTAACAGGACTTGAACCTGTACGCTTTCGCAGTGGGTCTTAAATCCACCGTGTCTGCCATTCCAGCATACCCGCATAAATTTGAAAAAATAGTATTTGTTCGTCATTAAGTTTTAATATTTTGGAGACTACCTCCAATAATCTTCCTTGCTGTAGGAGAGATCCCTATGCATAAAAATGCTGGTTGTGGAATTTACGCGATTATCAATAAAAAACTAAATCTCGTCTATGTTGGTCAGACTATGGTTTCTTTTTCTGTTCGATGGGCTGAACATGTAGACAAAATCCCTAACTTTTTCTACGATCCTCATAGAAGCAAGTTGTACCTTGATAAAAACACAAAATACATCGTTTTAAAGCAATTGGACTCTTCCATGTCAAAAAATGATTTCTTAAAGTATGAACATGAGGCGCACAAATTCTATAAATCGAAAGGATGGCATGTCGTATCCACGTCTTTTTTTTAAGACGATATGCGTCAATCTGATTTTTCTTCTTTCACTACGAAACGGTTTAAATGTGAAGTTCATCGTATGGTTTCTTTTTTAAGATTAGATGAAACAAGAAATGGGTCATATATCTATCACAATCTGTATAAACAAGTAAACCATCACTTTTCAACCGATGTATTTGAAAGAGGTACAAAAAGTATTTTGAATACATTAACTACTGAAGAATTAGAATTTGTCATTTTGGAATTACTCCCTCGCTATCGCGAAAAGAAACTCTCACAATATCGTTTAGAATATGATAAAGTGCCTCAAAATTTAGAGTTTGATTTTTAACTTTAACTAAATTTGAAGTCATGCTCTACGCTTACTTTCAACCTATCATAACGATACGATAAGCACTGATTCGATCTGGAATAAGATTGGTGACGTGGACGAGACTCGAACTCGCAAATCCTGCATTGAAAGTGCAGTGTGTTATTCCCTTTCACCACCACGCCTCATTAAGTTGAATTTATTACCTCTCGTACCTCATCGCTCTCTCGCACGAAATCACTTCCTTTCATAAAATAATTATGGTGGGAGCAGAAGGACTTGAACCTCCAAGATGCTTTCGCATGCCTGGGTTACAACCAGGGACGCTACCCATTACGTTCTATACTCCCATACGATTTTGGAGCCGCTAAGAGGACTTGAACCCCCAACCTCTCGCTTACGAAGCGATTGCTCTACCGATTAAGCTATAGCGGCATAGTTATGGTGGACAGAGGCGGGATTGAACCGCCGACACTCGGATTTTCAGTCCGATGCTCTACCTACTGAGCTACCTGTCCATTTTGGAGCGAGCCACGGGAATCGAACCCGTACCGTCTGCTTGGAAGGCAGACATTCTACCGTTAAACTACACCCGCATAAGATGCTCGCTACTGGATTCGAACCAGTGACCTTTTGCTTGTAAGGCAAACGCTCTTCACTACTGAGCTAAGCAAGCATAAGATGAATACCCTCGACAGGACTCGAACCTGCAACCTACCGCTTAAAAGGCGGTTATTCTAACCATTGAATTACAAGGGTGTAAGTAGACTTTGTTTACCGCATTTATCGGACTTCACCGTGAGCACTTCCTTTTCTGATTTCATTTGATTTTTGTTACAAGGTTCATATTTTGAATATTTTTTTGGTGGGGAAAGAGGGATTTGAACCCGCTCAGCCTTGCGACAGCAGATTTACAGTCTGCCCCGACTCTCCAACTTCGGCGTTTCCCCATATATTTTGACGGTTTCGACGAGACTTGAACTCGCAACCTTTCCGCTGACAACGGAGTGCTCTAACCAAATTGAGCTACAAAACCAGATCCAGTTCATTCACGTATTTGCTTAGAACATTTCTCAAGTAATCGACCTCACAATGCTCTACGCCAACTTTCAAACGGTCATATCGATACGATAGACATTGAGATTGATCGAGGTAAACTCTTTCCAAGGAAGGGCATTGCCGCCATACCATTTGTGCAAGGATATCTCCTGCTTCATCAGGATCCGTTAGTAAATACACGACATCACATTCTTCTAATGCTTTTCGAAGATCCATCTTTACTCGGTTATTCATTCGAGTTCCGTTTGTTACTACACAATAAGCACTTGGCATTGCTTGCTTCAAGTTCTTTTCATCGTTCAATCCTTCAACTACAAATCCCATATTTCATTACAATCAATCCCTTCTATGTTTTGATTGGCAGGGGAAGCAGGAATTGAACCCACGCCAGCGGGGTTGGAAGCCGCTGTTCTACCATTAAACTATTCCCCCATATTGGCTGACATGGTAGGGATCGAACCTACGATCTTCCGATTAACAGTCGGTTGCTGTACCTCTCAGCTACATGTCATCATGGTTTGGTGCTGTTAAATGGATTTGAACCACTGACCTCCCGCTCATCAGACGGGTACTCTAACCAACTGAGCTATAACAGCATATTTTTATAGATACCTGTAGAGGGACTTGAACCCCCACGCGTTACCGCACCCCGTTCTAAGCGGAGCGTGTCTGCCATTCCACCATACAGGCATATGGTCTGAACTGCTGGATTTGAACCAACGACCCCATGCATCCAAAGCATGTGCTCTACCAAACTGAGCTAAGTCCAGATAATTCGAAACTTTTTCATGGCACTCCCGCACAGAATTGAACTGTGTTCCTCTGGTTCAAAGCCAGATGCATTATCAATATGCTACGGGAGATCAATTAAAACTGAGTTACACTGTCGTCCATGCTGTCGCATATTATTCTCACCTCTTTCATTAGTTAATCTAAGTATCTTGGAGCGGATGAAGGGAATCGAACCCTCACGACTTGCTTGGAAGGCAAGCATTCTACCCTTAAACTACATCCGCATAAATTGGTGTCCCCGACAGGATTTGAACCTGTAACCCCGGAGTTAAAAGCTCCTTGCTCTACCGTTGAGCTACGAGGACTTACGTTTGTCTGATTTACAGCCCTTCACTTTTCCACCTTCTCTTCGCTTTATTGGTTTGTTTCTATGATCGATAGGGACTTGAACCCAAAACCTTCTGTTTACAATACCGCTGCTCTTCCCATTGAGCGAACTGAGTAGAATATGACGTGGACGAGGCTCGAACTCGCAAATCCCGCAGTGAAAGTGCGGTGTGTTATTCCAATTTCACCACCACGTCATGTTAATTACATGTTTCATCAAACTTTTCCTCGCCAAACTCTGTCATGAACTCCACCTTCCTTTCGTGATTTGTTTTGGTGGAACCGAGAGGACTTGAACCTCCAACCTTCGACTTGCAAAGCCGTTGCTCTACCACTTGCGCTACGATCCCATATTTGGTTGCGGGGAAGGGATTTGAACCCTTGATCTCTTGGTTATGAGCCAAGCGAGCTACCAGACTGCTCCACTCCGCAATATTTGGTACTGAATAGCGGACTCGAACCACTGACCTTCCCCTTATCAGAGGGATACTCTAACCAACTGAGCTAATTCAGTATATTTGGTGCATGTAGAGGGACTTGAACCCTCACGCCTTACGGCAACCGTTTTTGAAACGGTCATGTCTGCCATTCCAATCATACATGCATATTTGATCTGAACTGCTGGATTTGAACCAACGACCCCGTGCTACCACGGCACGTACTCTAACCAAGCTGAGCTAAGTCCAGTAAATGATGCGCCTTGAGAGATTCGAACTCCCGACAACTTGGATCGAAACCAAGCACTCTGTCCACTGAGCTAAAGACGCATAATAATTCTATTTGTTAAAATCGGCTCGGAGGGATTTGAACCCCCGACTCTTGGTACTTCAAACCAAAGCTCTACCTACTGAGCTACGAGCCGTTATGTTGTAGCTTCTGGCACTCCCCATACAAATGAGACGAATGCTACAGTAATTATGGGGCGGACGAAGGGAATCGAACTCTCACCACCAACCTGGCAAGCTGGTGTTCTACCTTTGAACTACATCCGCATATATGGCGACTCCGACAGGACTCGAACCTGCACTGACCAGATTGAAAGTCTGGTGACTTAACCAGTTTGTCAACGGAGCCACATGATATTTTTATCCATATCTTCTTCACCTATCTCATCGCCCTCTCGCATACAAAACACTTCCTTTCTTTGGCTGTAGCTTTTGTTAAAAAATATGTTAAAATTAATGATCTAAATGTTTAAAAGTTTTTGGCAGGGCAAGCAGGAATTGAACCCACACCAACGGGGTTGGAAGCCGTTGTTCTACCGTTAAACTATTGCCCCATATTGGCTGACGTGGTAGGGATCGAACCTACGACTTCCCGATTAACAGTCGGGTGCTACTACCTCTGAGCTACACATCAATATATGGTGGATCTTACAGGAGTCGAACCTGTGACCAAGCGGTTATGAGCCGCACGCTCTACCTACTGAGCTAAAGATCCATAATGGTGGGGGATGCAGGAATTGAACCTACGTTACAACATTCAAAGTGTTGTGTCTTACCACTAAACGAATCCCCTATGTTGATACTCCTTGCTGGATTCGAACCAGCGACCTCTCGCATATAAGACGTTTGCTCTAACCAGGCTGAGTTAAAGGAGCAAAATGTTGTGGTGGGCAAGGAGGGATTCGAACCCCCTGCGTTTCTTATGTGCCAGATTTACAGTCTGGTGCCACTCCGCCTTCGTGACCGCTTGCCCATATTGGCTGTCTCGGTAGGGATCGAACCTACGACCTTCTAATTAACAGTTAGTTGCTACTACCTCTGAGCTACGAGACAATATTTTTTTTGGAGCGGATGAAGGGAATCGAACCCTCACGACTTGCTTGGAAGGCAAGCGTTCTACCATTAAACTACAACCGCATATATAATGACACTGACGGGGCTCGAACCCGCACTGACCAGATTGAAAGTCTGGTGACTTAGCCAATTTGTCAACAGTGCCACATTACATTTCTAAAACGATCTCGTCACTCTCTTGCATATGATTAAATCCTTTCTGATTCATTTTTAGTTTAGATTGGCGGTTCCGACGAGTTTCGATCTCGCTACCTCTTGCGTGACAAGCAAGCACTCTCCCGATTGAGCTACGGAACAATATTTGGGGTGGTTGGTGGGAATCGAACCCGACACGTATTGCATTCACAGTGCAACATGTTAGCCATTTCATCACAACCACCATAATTGGAAGGGGATGCAGGAATCGAACCTACGTAATCACCTTCAAAGGGTGATGTCTTACCACTAAACGAATCCCCTATTTTTGTACTCCCTCCTGGATTCGAACCAGCGATATCACGCCTTATATGCGTGTGCTCACTCCTGTCTGAGCAATAAGGAGCATATTTGGCAGAGGCACAAGGATTTGAACCCTGATTGACGGGTTTGGAAGCCGCAGTCCTACCATTGGACGATACCTCTAAATTTGGTGAAGAGGGAGAGATTCGAACTCTCTGCGTATCTTACGTAATGGGGTTACAGCCCATCGCTACTCCGCCGTCGTAGCCGCCTCAACAAATGATTGGTAGGAATGGTAAGAATCGAACTTACGACATCTTGCTCCCAAGGCAAGCGTTCTTCCACTGAACTACATCCCTATAATGTGGTGCGGATAGAGGGACTTGAACCCTCAAGACCTTGCTTCTTAGGCAAGTATGTCTGCCAATTCCATCATAACCGCATATTAATGGTCGCCTGTACGGGACTCGAACCCGTTACGCCAGATTGAAAGTCTGGTGACTTAACCCATTGTCCAACAGGCGAAATTCATTTTCGTTTTTTCCTCACCAGGTTCCATACGAATCACCCCTTTCTTTATTGTTTATTGGAGGGCGAGAGTGGAATCGAACCACCGATCGAAGATTTGCAGTCAACAGCCTTAACCACTTGGCTACTCACCCATATATGGCGGATAGGAAGGGATTCGAACCCTCGCACGATTGTTTAGATCGCCTAATCCCTTAGCAGGGGATTCTCTTAACCACTTGAGTACCTATCCATTTTCTTGAAAAATCCTATAAAAAAAACACCCAATCTTTTCGATGGGTGTCTTATTTGCAGCCTTCTTTAGCTACAATGAAAATTCACTTATATAAGCCTTCTCTTCTTCTTGGGTTTACCCCTTTGAGAAGACTGGTATATAAATATATTTTCGATAAGACAACCCTTGTTTTCGGATAAAGCCCTCCCCAAAACGACATTTTTGATATGCTCAAATAAGACTGGCATTCCTCCCACCGACTAAAATCAAATTGATTTTGAGGTAAAATCCATGTTTGAATAAGCAGGCTTAATCTGCCCACGGACTGAATTTTGAATTGATGTAGTGTTGAATTTGCTATGCTCGCGTTATTCATACAGGTTTCACCTCCATTTATTTTTGATTTTGTTCGAAAGATTACAAGTTACATGAACGATTGGTTCTTAATTGGTATTAAAAATGGCTACAAAAAAGCACCCAGCAAGAAAATCTCGTAAGATTCCTTAGATCGGGTGCTTTTCGTAGCCATTTAGGATACGCCGAAAATATACGCCTATGTCATTGCACTCCGAAAAGTCGAAAAGAATTTTGGATGCAATAAAGATATGGATATACCTTCAATAAAACGACCCAATCTTTTAGAGTTATACCACCCTAAAAATTGTTCATATACATAAAAACTTCTTAGTTCAGGTTTACTATCATAGTTAGCTTCTGGTGTAAGCCATGTTGCATGTATCGGGCAAATGCCATTTATCGTTGATACTGACTGACTAAACTGCTCTTTCCCCATCATTGTGTTCAACATGTCTCTCCACCTCCGCTTTCAAATTTGTTATGGTCATTCATCATATACAGCTTATTTCGATATTATTCCATCGAGTTGTTTGACCCTTGTTCAAGGTCGCTCGGTGTTATCTGATGAGGTAATATTACCATGCTTATTGATTATAGTCAACGACTTTTCCAAAATTATGTTGTCGTACCTCTAAAATCCGCGTGGCTACAGGGTTTTTCAAGGTTTTACCATCTTTGATTTTCGAATATTTTTCATCGATTTTTTCAACTTTTCATTCCGAAATTCATCCTCGAAATTTAAGCTTGAAATTGAACATTTCTCCGATTTGTTGGATTTAACTTTTTCTTCTTACGAAAGTACGTGATGCTTATTTCTTGATATCATCATGACGAAAATTATTGATATTCACTCACATAGATAGGAACCAAAGTGCGTGTATTCTCAAGTACACTCTTAAAAGGAATAAGGATAACAACTTCTGAATCAGTCTGCACCTTTTCAGCATCTATTATTGGGGTATAGTCTCTTAAATCGATTTTATTCCCTTCTTTACTTTTTACAATATAGATTGTTAATCCAGAAGTTTGTGCTTTTTTAGCCGCAGCTATTAAATTTTCACTTGTCAGTGCCAATCTCATCATAAATCCTCCGGTATATATTGATTTGATACACTAAACCGTTCAAGAAATTGTTTAATTGCAGATAAAACTTCTATCACATTTTTAATGACTGTTGTATGGGTAGCGCCAGCAATCTTTGTGTTCGAAACATTTGTAAACGTGTTAATCATAAAATTTTGATTCTCAAGAGCTGCTGTTGAGTCGTTATCTCCATAAACAACAAGTACAGGCACATTGATCCCGACAATCTGTTCTTTCAGATCGAATTTAACCATCGCCTGAAGATCATAAATGCTTGCTTGAGAGGAAGCCATCATTCTCGGAATCAGAGTGTTCAGTTTGCTTTGTTCCTCAGGAGAAATGTTAATCTTAAAGTCCTCCATCATCATGTACTCAAATGTATCCTGCATGACTCCTTGAAGATTAGGAATTTCACTTAAAGGAATCATGCTTTTCCATTCAGGAGCGCTACTTAATAGAATCAATTGTTTCGCCTTTACCCCATCCAGCATCAATTGCATACAAATGGACCCACCCATCGAGTGCCCCACTAAGACAAGGTTCTCTGTGAAAAGACCTTTCGTAGTCATATCGGTAATAAACAGCTTTAGTACGCTCGCAATATCGGAAATCGATTGTAGTGATTTGCCGATCGAATGACCATGCCCAGGTAAATCAACCTGACAAACCATACCTGCTGGGTATTCTACTGCTAATTCCTTGGCAAGTTCAGCCGTTGTAAGAGAATTCATCATGGCACCATGAACCAATAAAAATGTGGTGGCACTTGCATGGCGAACCTTACCTGCTGTCGTTAAGGTATATGCAATCCCTTGTTCGTTAACCCATACCATGTCTTCTTGATGTAATAATTCATGTGTTTTCATCTATAGGCCATCTCCTTCAGTTTCGTGTTTATTGTGATGTATTTTAAACACCAAAGAAGGATCTTATAATGATTCTCGAACATGATTCGGCAAACAATCCGTGTGAAACAACCTCATTTTTAATAATATACAAGACATTGAAAGAGGGAGGGATTTACGTGTTTGGTTTGTTTAAAAAAAGATTTATATCCAGTAAACAACCAAGATCATTACTGTACGAGCAATTGCTTGGAGGCGTAATGGGGTTTGCTGTAGGGGATGCTTTAGGCGTTCCTGTGGAATTTAAAAAAAGAGATTCTTACACCCCTATTGTCGAAATGATTGGTTTTGGTACGCACAATCAACCTGTTGGAACTTGGTCAGATGATACCTCCATGACGTTATGCTTGATCGAAAACCTTATCCATGGATACAATTGCGAACAACTAAAACAGATTTTCGTCAAATGGTATTATTATGGGCATTGGACGCCTGACGGTAAACTGCCTTTTGATATGGGAGCCTCCACCTTTAAAGTGTTATCCAGAATCAAATCGGGAGTCTTGGCTCATGAAGCAGAAACAGGAGCTGCTGGAGAAATGAGCAACGGCAATGGATCGCTTATGCGCGTACTCCCCCTTGCCTTTTACTTAAAGGACATCAATGAGAAGGAAAAATTTTCAATCATTGAAGAAGTCTCAGGAATCACTCATGCGCATATCCGCTCTAAACTTGCTTGTAGTTTATATGTTGAAATTGCCATTCATCTTCTGAAGGGACTCACACCTTTAGATTCATATCAAAAAGCAAAATGGAGTATGTATGAGCATTATAAAGAACGTGTAGCTATGAATGAATTCGATTGCTTTCATCGTATCTTAAAAGATGATATTTCCGAATATCCACGGGATCAGATTAAAAGTACCGGCTATGTCATAGATACACTGGAAGCGAGTTTGTGGTGCTTTTTGAAGGGTCACTCCTTTGAAGACACGGTACTGCTCGCTGTGAATTTGGGAGAAGATACAGACACGATTGGAGCTTTATCAGGTGGTTTAGCTGGAATTTATTATGGTTTGCAAAACATACCCCCAAAATGGGTTAACCGACTCGCGCGACATGACGAGATTCAAGATCTATGCCTGTTATTTTACAATCAACTTTCAACTCAAGCCCCGTCGTCTACTTGACAACAAAAAAGCCTCTTTTATAGAGGCTTGATTAAACTATGAATTTAGGCTGCTTTGCTTGTCTTTTTAGGAATGAAAAAAGCAAATCCTTCGCCAAAATCACCAACTTCAATCACATCGTGATGTGTAAATTTTTCTCCAATATGTTTTTCGATTTGATCATATGCTTCTTCAATGTCAATCACTTTCAAAAGCGAATCGTTCTCATAAACTTCTATTGTATCCATGTCCAATTCCTCCGAACAACTCACTTGACAATTTATGTTACTTGCTTCGTTTTGAAAAATTTTAGTTAAGATTTGTTCCAGTTCATTTTTCTTGTAAAATGCAAGCTTCATTCATGATTCCCCGTTTCAATTATAATGAGTTGTGGAGTATTTAAATATCTCTCGATCACGTTGACTATAGTCTATAGTATATTAGGTTTTTCGAACTATATCAAGTAAATCGCTCGACCAAGTGAAAAATAGCTACTTTATACCTATTGAAACCTCAATACAGTTCACTTCTCGTTTTTATTGATCCAAATGAATACGCATTACAACCATAATAAATTATTTTTTAAGGTTTGGAATTAGAAATGACGGTATATCCCCTGTTAGCCAATTAGATCTATAGACTTATCATCCTATAGTTAAATTAACTTATACTCTAAAAAAGCAGTATGGTTAAAGTTGACTACAAACATTATAATGAGAGTAGATCTATTTTTAGCGGCAAGTGATATAGGTTTTTTCACCCTGCTTTCGTGTAAGAGATCAATAAAACAGTGGGGTTGTCAAACCTTTAAAATATACCCAGTTTTTTAGCTCGTTGCGCTAATTCCATGCTTGTCAATTTGCGAAGCCTCCATTTCCATCCCAAACAGCGCTTTGCAATTTCTTGCCTCAAGTTTCGTACGGATTGCACTTCCAAGCTTAAAATCTCGGCTACGTTTTCTACCGAGTAGCCTCTATAAAATAGCTCCAAAATCTTGATATGATGGGGAGTCAGCTTTGCCATTGTTGATTTAAGGCTCTCCCGGTAATCTTTCATGATATATCCGACAATGATTGCATCAAGGTTTGGGATATTGTTGTATGCATCCCGAATGGCCTCAGTAAGTTTTTCAGGATCTGATTTTAATATATAGTTACACGCTGCTCCTATCCCCATTGTGCTTCGGATTGTATCTTCATTAATAAATCCACTTAACATAATAATTTTTATGTTAGGCATCATCAAAGATAACTCTATAGCCACATCCACACCAAATTGATCATCCTTTGGCGTAAGGTTAATATCACAAACTACGACGTCGGGATTTAGATTCTTTGCCAATTCCAAAGCCGATTGCTTATCTTTGGCATGCCCTGTTAGAAGAAGGTCAGCTTCTTTCTTTAAAGCTTGTTCAACCATGACAAAGCTATCTTCATCATCTTCTACTAACATGACCTGTATCTTTTTAACTGTTGCATTCAATGTATTCCCTCCAAACCCTTTACGACTTCGTTTTTCGGTCTTTTTTCTATATATCGGTATTTATGCAAAAAAACTTTATGTAAAGACCTCATAATCTTACATCTTATGGATACGATTCAGCTTTCTTTTAAAGGATTGACAGAATATCTCCAGTTTAAGAGAACCTCATTACTTTGAAAGCCAAGTGATGTGTCCTTTCACAATCGGATATTCTTTGCAAAAATATTTAAAAACCTCTTTTACGTGCATCACACATAGATATTTCAATCATCAACAGAAAAGTTTAATTCTAATCTTCTTCCTTTAGTATAGAATTCATCTACCAGAGTTTGTTTTGATTTAATACCATAATAAGCCATACGATACCGCCTGATCCAAGGTTTCAATTTTTTTGCTTCGCGTACTTTAGGGGCAATGGAATCTTTTTAGCTTTATACGTTTCGTGCCTAAATGATGAGGTAAGAAACCTACTCTGAAAGTCTCCCCCCACCTTAATCGTGGCTGTTTGAGAGATGTACTTTTAATTGTTACGAGATTTAATGTTACTCCGTTTCAAGATGTAATCATAACTTCAGCCTTAGCACAAGTCTTTAAGAGTTTTAATTCTGAGCTGACAGACGATCCCTAAATTTAGAGAGAATCAAAAAAACCTCTTTTCATACTAAAGAAAAGAAGTCTTCTGTGTGGAGATAAGATTTTATAATTCCCGGCTCTATAAGTCAAGGGCTATAGCGGTACTCCAAGGTTAACTCATCCGCTATCCTTATAAATTCAACTGCGATCTCCAAGAAAATGATCTCTTGATAATCAAAGGTTGGTAAAAAACCAACACTATTGGTGAAAAACTCAAGACTATTTTCAAATAAGAGTTCTGTAATCTCACTCTTAATGTTTTCGCTCCACTTATAGTGTTTGTTCTCAATCCACATCCAACACAAAACAGAATCAAGAACAACATTTCGAAATGGTAGTTCTACCTCATAGAATATAGAATGACGCTGTAGTTCTCGTTCTAACTGTTTTAATTCCGTGTATAAACGGAAATTGGCTCCGATGATATTTAATCTCGTGTTGGAGTGTGAACTTGCTGTTTCGATTGCACACAGTTTGTCACTCATCCCAAATCCATGCTGAAAATATTCATACAATGCTAAAAAGCCTGGAGACTGTTCCTCATCTCCGTTTTCTGTGCTTCCTCCTGTTTGTATCCATTGTTCTATTTTTATCAGAGCCTCATTGTAATAGACATTCTGAATCGATTCATTTTGTTTTGGAAGCTTGGAATTTGCAATAGTGTGTAACTGTGTTAATGCTGTTCGAAATGGGATTTCAAATGCGGATTGAAGGTGATGACTATAATCAACTTCTTTTGCTAAGAAATATAAAGTTTCTACATTTCCAAGCATACGAAAAAAAGCCTTTTCTCTGGGTATTTTTAAGTCAAACATCGAGTTTCTCCTTTAGCTTGCATCTCATCATGGGATCATTATAAGGCTGTGTGCGTTGTGAAGCAAACCCTGTGTGGAGTTACAAGCTTTTACGTAAAAAGAAACATTCGCATCCCCTTACTTGCTCGACCAAAAAATATGGTTGACAGTTGCCTGAAACATCGTAGAATATCATTTTTTCGGTTGTTATTTTTGTTTTATTATTTAACATGTCGGATAATATGCAATAGCAGCATGAAGATTACATCGTTTATGTTTTCCTTTGTTGAATGTACTGTAGTGTTGCACTCAATGATGAAAAGGAAGAATGAAGACCTGCTCGATCATCAAGCAGTACATTGTAATATATTTTCCGTCCCTTAAAGTCCAAGAAAGGTGGCTGCTCATTAATGGAGTCATAAGGAATCTCATTGTCATTCAGATAGCTGCAAACAAAAGGAAGCTCTTCTTCACTGCGGGAAGTAAACACAATTAGATATGCCCCCTCTTCCTTACAGTCTCTTAATAGCTTCACCACGTTTTCATAAGAGTGACCTTCCCCATGATAATCAAATACGGTATTGTCAAAGTCATAAGCTATGACCAGCCTCCCATATTGAGTCCATTCACGAATCAAACGGTTGATTACATTACGATCTTCCATATAATAATCCATATATTTCTCTCCAATCTTGTAAGATACCTTTATATAATGAATTTTCCAATGCTATACACGGTAAAGGATGTATTGATACTTGCAAATCAAGTGTTTTTATTACTTATAGTATATTTTGCAGTATTTTTTGACTATAAACAATTAAAAAAGGAGCGATTATCATAATCACTCCTTTTTGTTCTTATGCTATTTTGTTCGAATTCACGTGGTTTACAATCTGTTCATATAGAAATGTAAAGAGTGATTCTGCGATAGCTGTAAATGTTTGAGTACAAACCGATTGTCCAATACATTCTACAACCATTTTATTGCTGTCCCCCAAGTAATAGTGCTTATCAATGTGGTGGAGAGCTCTAATTTGTTCTCCTTTTAAATATGCATATTTATTTTCTTCTGTAGGGTGTTTGATCCAGTTTTCAGGCTGGATTTTGAAATGATTTTTTGTAATTGTACCCAAGTAGGCATCTTTTGTAATATCAAAGACTGTCATATAGTGATTGTGTGAAATGCCTTTGGATTCCCGTTCGAGAAAATACCGAAGTGTACCGCTCTCTTCAGGTGATATCCATTCCAATTCATCTGGAGATATGATACCTGCTTCTGCGATTGATGTTTGTTTTACACCCAGCTTTTCAGGGAATTGAAAACCTGGGTACACACTCGCTACCATAAAGAATCGTTCACGTTTCGTTCGGCTTCCATAATCAAGGCTGTTTAGTTTAGCTTTACATACATGATACCCTTCTTCTCTAAAACACAATTCCAAGCTCACACCTGCAACTTTCTCAAATTCCGTAACATTTTCAATTAGGATAGCTAAAGGTCTTTCTTGAATGGGCTTTTCCCAAAATAAACGCATCAAGTGCATGAACAGATGCATCGTATGGTACTCTTTTTTAGTTCCATTAGAAGCTTTTGAAAAATCCGAACAATCGAGAGTTGCCAACCACACTTCCGCATGTGGCAAATCACTTGCCTTGAGTTGCTGCATGGGAATGTTGAACATAACCGATTCGGGATGATTTTCGAGATAAATGCCAGAGAATTTATCCTCGCTTCCCTCTTTCGGATTCCACTCAACGGCTGCAACTTCCTCAAATCCAGCTTTTTTCATGCATTCAGAACTGATACCAGCTCCAGCACAAAAGCTTATGGTTCTCAACTGGTTTGAATCTGACTTCGCCTTAGAGCGAACCTTAGCTGTTTGCTTAATTCCCTCAATAATGACCCGGTCTTGAATAAAGGTTACTTTGATCTGGGCGCAATCTTCTAATGCTTCTCGTATATCCTTCCCCTGACGATCAATGACAGGAATACATCCATTCTTTTTGTTTTTTTTCGAAACGGTATTAGAACCTTCAGCATCCACCAAAAACTCTACAGTATGCTCAGATGGATCCGTTATAGTTTGAAATTTAGTGCCTGGTTTAAAGCCTGCGCTTTCCAAAGTTGCTTTATCGATATAGATACGTTGCCCATTGTAAGTCATCTTCCCATTAAATTGATGAATAACTTGTCGTGTAGACATATGATTTCCTCCTCAAAATATATCAAAACAGATTCCTATGACATTATGTTCCTCATATTTTAAGAGAAGGCATTTATATTTATTCAATAAAAAAAGAAGCCTTTGCAAGGCTTCTTTTTCTTCTTCGTCATGCAGTCTCCCCTGTTTGTTTATAGAGTATAGGTGGAAGGCTGATTGTTTTTCAGGGAATAACTTTTTAAGAGTTAAATCCGTAGCTCTCCACAAGTAAGTTGAAGCCATTGATATGATGGTATCCGGGTCTTCATATGCTCGTAAAGGTTTGAAATAACTGATGCCATCTCGATGTTCTAACAACCTCATTGCATTTGTAGAGTGTGTTTCTTGAGAGTAAATGGAGTACAACGTCTCGTACTCAGCCTCCATGCCAACAGATACTGCAACATGCCGAATCTTAGGATGACCAAATAGAGCATGCCAATTGATAAATGATCGATTCGTTCTTCTCTGTACTTTATTCCATTTTTTGTTTATCTCTTTCAACCAAGGTGCTTTGATTTTCTTGTCGACCCAATCGATCTCCACTTGAACACTTTCACCAGGGAACAAATGATCAAGCTCTCCCCCGAGGAATGAATTAATAATTGGCGATTTTTTGTGATCTGACTTAAATTTTAGTAATTCTGCTTTTAGTGATTTATACCAACCGAGATAATATGCTTTTGATTTTTCATCCGTTTTGCTATGTAAAATGTAAGCTAAGTAGATATAGTTTTCAATAAGAGTCCTCATAATGGCTTTGGAAGCATCCTCTGTACCTACATCTATATTAGCATGGATTGAATCGGCTTTTTGCAATAGATGGCGATGAATTAGCATAGGGATAACAACCTCATTCGGAACGTTTCCATCTATTTGATTCATACATTCTTCCATCATATTCTCTATAAATACAACCATATCTCCCAGTTCATTTAGATTCTTTTCTGTTTTATAGTCTAAAAGGTGTCTTTGTATATTCAAAATTTCATTCACCCTTTCTGTTACTTATTAAGTATTTCCTGACCCAAAAAAGCAGTATTGCAAGATATGACCCCTTTTTCTCAATTTAACAGCGATCTTATTTTATTATACATGACCTAATGGTAAAAACGTTATTTTAAATAAAAAGATCATACTGCCGAGTATTTAACTGAAATTGAACAGAAAACACTCCAAATCCATTCTTTGGATAGTGTGGAGTATCGATTGCTCGTCTACAAGGAATCCCTTTATCATCGTAATACAATGGTGACATCATAGGGACATTAATAGACTCAAACTCACGAAAATTGAAGTGAAATGTAATCGCCTCGGCCTCCGTTTCCGTTTCTTGATAACCGATTAAACGACCTCTCACATTAACTTGTAGTTGACCTCCGTTCCATGAGTTTAATCTCTTCTATATAATAGGGTTTTGGCGTAAATACTCCATCTGTACAAAAAAAATTTATCCTCTCTATTCATTGAAGTCATTGGTTAAATCCTTATCTAATGCTTCATTTTCGGATTTACAGCTACAGCAAAGATACCCGTATATAGTCGCTTTCTTGCTGTCTTGGATCACATTATTTTTACAGCATTCGTCCAATTGACTACCGCAACTCAAAACACAACTCGGCATTACTTTCTGAACGACTATTCAGTGATCTATTGATTCCAATTATAAGTTTCGAGTCAACTTTAATGGACATTTTTGCTGTTTGCAATACATCTTTATTCATACTTCATCACTCCTTCAATAATTTGAATACGATCATCCTTTTTAATCCTAATTTATTCTATGTATTATTTATGAGCGATAATCAAACAAAGCCCCCAGGCATTCTTTTCGCAATGGGTTAAACATGCGTATCCGTACTCAAGCGATTTACATTTCACCAAAGTAACGCCTTACTCTTTCAGGAAAGTATTTCAGTAAACCCTCTTTCATTTTTAAATAGTAATAAGATAGCAATTGCATTTTATTTAAAAATACAACCTGATTCATTTGATTCTTCGTTAAATAAAATTCACTAATGGCTTCCTGAACGGTGTCGTTTGTTTTTAGATGTTCGTCCGTTCTTTGAATTGCTATATAAGCCCTCATTTTGACCCAGTCCAACTTGTTCGAGTATCGCTTCGTAAAAGTATATGGTTTACTTGTTAACGGATCTTCTACTACATGTGTAATTTCACCAACATAACGAGTAAAGGTAGGAGTGCAATTACTCACCCAGACCCATTCATTTTCTGGCAAATAAGCAATGTTCGCCTTATGATGAACTCTAAAAGGTAAGTTTCCTCCCTTTTTAGCTTGATTTGCATTAAATTTATACATAAAACAATGGCAGCCTTTCATTAAGAAATTTTGATGATCTGCTTCTATAATCTGCTTTTCATCGATAGTTTCGTAATGTTCATCCAATGTATTAATTTTAATTCGAATAAAACCGCCTGAATGATTAAATATGTCCATATCCTTGAAAGGTTTGATGTTGAACCCCTCATTTGCAATCCTCACAACTCTTACATAACGTATATCATCTAATTGGATTTGAAGTGGATATAGGTATAATTTCATATCCCTCAATTGTTCGTAAATAAAATTTTTCAACCTTTTTATTATTTGATATCTCACGTATACCTCTCCTTATTAATACATATCACTCGCAAAGCAGGTATTTTTTACTCATAGAAACTATGTATTATAATTGAGTTAAAAAAGCCGATCCATTGAAAGATCAGCTATGGTTATTCCTATAAATTTCATTTCAAGTGTTTGATCAAAAGATCTATTTTGTAAATACGTAATAATTATCGAAAGGAAAATCAGGACCGATGGTTTCTATTATTTTATTTTTTAACTCAGGTATATATTGATTTCTATTTCTTGTATCGCCATGAATTTGACTGTTATTGGACATGGTTTGCGCCATTCTATCAATATCATCATTGTTGAAGTATTTAAATACAGGAAATACAATATTTTGGAATACCTTGTAAGTGGAATCGTAACTTGAAATACCATTTATCCAATTAATCACAAAATCCACTAAAAATGCAGTACAATTCCTTTCTTCAGCTTCTTTACAAAGAAAGGTTATCTGTTCTCGATCAATAGAAGTATCTTTTAATTCATAATGGTAGAAGCCAAACGATCCAGCAAAAACACTGAATGCCTGATTTTTATATTCATTAATTGCTTTTAAATGATCTGCAAAACTATTCGACATAAAAATGGCTCTTACATATAAATTTATATTTTTCTCTGCCTCATGTGTTAATGCTTCTTGTAAATATTCTTTCATTACATCATAAAACTCCTTAAAATTACTGCAAAAATAAATTAGAAAAGCTTGAGAAGACTCTATCGTTTTTATATCAATAGCTCTTAGTTTAGCATATTCATCCCTATTCGTATCATAAGCATCTTTGTCATTAATTTTAATCTTGCTATACCATTGGATATCATTTTTCACATAATCTAAAAATCTCATTGGACTCATTTCCACCAATGAACATAGGGCATAGTAACAAGCGAAACGGTTTTGGTCAAACTCTTCTCCTTGTTTTAAAAAGGTAAACGCCCAGAGGGTGTCAAAGAGTTTTTTCTCTACTTTTTGATTCAGTTTTTTGTAATACTTACTTGTTAGATATTTTCCGAAACGATCAGGATTAATACTCGTACCAAATGTGTTGTTGTACCCTTTTATGTCTTCTAAAATTGGATTTACGATTTCATTAGCCAACAATGCGTCTCTTAAAAAAATCATTTCAAACATATTTCTCAGATGTGCTCGTGTTTGATCCTTGTTAGGAATAAATATATTGAAATCCTTCATCGCAGGGTGGGCACAATGATTTCGATCCTCTTTTAGTCTCTCCACCAATCTCCGTTCATGCTCATCCAATAAATTGGTCTCATTGACAATATGGTCGAACAGTTTCTTTTCCCATTGAATATAGCTTTGATTTGTATTGTTATTACCCAACTCTTCTAATATCTTAGCTGCTTTTTTATCCTCATATACTTCTTCTAACGTTTTCAATTTAAACATCAAATCGTATATAACTACATTGTACAAGGAGACAATCGCCGAGCGGTAGTGTCCCATGTTATAGGAAGCGATTACTTCCGCTAAGTAGTCTCGAATGATGTTGTTACTCAAATTTTGTAATTCTTGCTCAAAAATAAAATCTTTCATAATGCCTCCTAAGATAAATGTATTTCGTGCTATAGATACTTTTACACATGATTATAATACATAAGTGATAATTTCAAGAAAAATATATTCTAAATGGGGCTAAGCTACTAATATTTCATGGATATATTATCAACGACCTCCCAGGGTAGCAGAGATGCAGATATTTAAAAAGTCTAAATAGCACCTCATCTATGTAATAAGTACAATTCATATAATATATTATCGGTTATTTGTATTGCTTTTTTTAAAGATTTTTCAAGCTATTTGGATTGTACAAATGAATGTTTCTTTGTAAACTAAGGATGACTACATAAAAAAGAAGCAAAGGTGGATGTAAATTGAATAAAACGGAAGAAAGACACAATTTAGAGATCAACAATTATGCCACAATTAGCGGCGTACGAGGAAAACAGTTTGGCCGGGAAATCTTTAGCAGTGTCATTCTTTTTAAAGATTTAATGACTTTTTTAAGTGTATTTCCAGAGGTGCAACGTGAAGTTTCGGAACGAAAAGTAATCTCTATCAAAAGATACGTACTTTCTGGATTAAGGGATCTTAGAAACAATAAAAAAAGAAAGAAAATCATGCGTTTCTTCTCTTCGATTACAGTTACAGCAAGAGGAAACATATTTTATAATGAAGAAGATCAACGTTTGGCTATTGATACAAAAAATAGTAAGCTATCTATCAATGATGGACAGCATCGCTTTTATGGAATCAACGAAGCCATTGGTGAACTTAATGCGATGTATAATCGAGCTGAAGATGAAAATGAAAGAAATACCATTTTAGCTGATCTTGATGAGCTTAAAAATATGATTATACCTATTGTCATCTTTAATGGCATTGATGAAACAGAAGAGAAGCAATTATTTCATGATCTTAATAATCTTGCTCAGCGCCCAAGCCGATCGGCTACCATTCGTTTGGCCCAAACCGATTTGTATTCTAAGTTGTCGCGTGAACTTGCGGAGCATAACAAATATCTCAGTTCTTTTGGTGTAGAGATGGATAAAATGAGTATTCATCGAAAAAATAAGAATTTCATATTGTTAACGACGATTTATTTTATTGTTCACGAACTTATTGACACTGAAAAAGAAACTTTATCTGAAGATACGTATAATAGTTATAGAGAGGCAATCAACGAGGTCTTTGATCGAATTTTCGAATCACTACCTGAAGACGTGAATGTAAAGGGTAAGTATTTGCTTGAAAGAAGCTACGCCTTTAAGGGAATTGTTAAATTTATTGTTGCTGCCCAAAAAGCAAATATCAAGGATGATGTTATTTATGAAGCCATCAAAGAAACCGACTGGACAAATAAGATCACAACTTGGTCTCCGTATGGGGCAACCGAGGGGAATTCCGGGATCTTATTTGCCGCTGGAGAAGGGGGAGCGAAAGCTATTTACAAGTCTTTGTCGGACAAAATAAACCTGCCAACTGTTTCTCCTAAAATGGGTAGACCTCGCGTTTAACTCATGATCATTATGAATGAAAAAAGAGGAGTGATGTCACTCCTCTTTTCTACATGTATTGGGATTCTAAATTGAAAAATTAAATCACAAATCACCCGTTTCAACAAATACCTGTAAAACTTTAATTATTTCTGATGCCTGTTCTTTGGTTAAATGCATATGAGTTGTCGATGCGTAATCAACACCTAACCAAATCGCGTCTTCAGTCGCTGATGATGACTTTTGCAAAGAACATTTTACACCTCTCGAATCAGTGAAATGAATAATGGAAAACCCTCTGTTGGTTACTTCTTTTTTCATCGAAGTTTGCTCCCTACGTAAATTTTATATTCTCTTCAATCTTCCGATCCCTTCGTCAATTCGTAATTAATTTCAGGGATTTCACTTGGACTTGTGGGTTCTGCTTGTTTTTCAACAAGAGTTCCCAGCCCAAACTCCGAGATATTTCTTACAAATTGAACAGCTTCGGCGCGAGTCAAACTGTCTGCCCCCCGATAACTGGCGATTGAAACATCTCTGTCTTTTCCTTTGGCGAGATGAAAGACGAGCAGATATTTAATCGCATCATCTCCTTTGAGATTGACACCTTCAGTGGAAGAAACCAATTCCGCGACCTGAGTCCGATTGATGATGTTCTCACGTAGTTTTACATTACTATGACCTGGCAACGTATATTTATATTTGCTTGCATAATCATAATACGCATCTGCCCAATGTGTTTTTGTTGTGCCTTCAATCTTTGAATCGTACAAGCGAAGCAACATGGTTAAGAACTCTGCTTCAGTCACCTTATTTTCAGGTTTAAAGGTACCATTGGGATAACCGTTGACCATATTTTTATTAATAGCCCAATCAATTGCCGATTTAGCCCAGTGTTTGCTGCTAACATCCTTAAAAGCTGAACTCGATTCTGCGTGAATAGTAGATGGAGGAACGGTTGCTCCAAACATAACTGCGCACGAAAATGCAATGGTAAATAAAAGCATACCCTTTTTCTTTGTGATTCTCATGATATAATCTCCTTTTTCATTAAATACAGTCTATAAATGATACGAAAAATATAAAGTAGATATTCAAGTTAGAGCGTACAATCAACTTTACTTTTTGTCAAATGTTTCCGTTAATTTAAAGGATAAGTGGATACTGTAGCCTGATTTCTTCACCCTTTTAGGGAGTTCGTCAAATAAAAAAAGAGCAGGTTTCCCTACTCTCTCTTTTAGCCAACCTCTGCAATGGTATCTGCTTCTAATAAACCTTTCTCAATACATAATTTTGCAGACAAGTTCTTCATTCCTATTCTTTCAAATCGAATACTGATAATCTGATGGTCTACATTTACAATACTCCCCAGTCCAAAAGTTGCATGTTTAACTTTGCTCCCAATGATCACGTCTTCGATATTTTTAAATGCATTAGGTAGATCAGAGGAAGCTATTTTTTTCGCTTGATTCACATTCTTCTTTTTGCTACCTTTATCTGGGAACATAATTTGTTTTACATCTTTTACAAACGAGGATTCTTGCACTGACTCGCCATCTTTTCGCTTGTAACTGATGAGTTCAAGATCAGTTCTTGCTCTGGTCATTCCTACATAAAACAAGCGGACAGCTTCTTCCATTTCGTCGATTTTTCCACTTTTAAAATCTTTGATGACTTCCTTCGACGGAATGACGCCTTCAATAAGGTCAATCATGATCACCTGGTTAAATTCTAAGCCTTTTGAGCTATGGAATGTTGATAGGGTCACAACATCTTTTCCTTCATTAAACTTCGATTGACTAAGGACTTCTCTCAAATAGTTAAGCCGTTCTGCAAATTCTTTCAAAGTCTCAAGTTTTGACCCAATCCCTTGCAAAGTGTTCAAAATACTTAGCAAATATTCTTTTTTAAATCCGAGACTTTCACACATTTTAACGAGTTTTTTTTCATAGCCAAGCTCATCGCGAATGACGCGGATGGCTTGGTCAGGACGCAACTGGTTTATTCGCTCAAACATCTCTTTACATTTTCCTAAATTTTTACGTTGATATACTGGAACATTCAACTTTAAAAGATTATCAAATACAGATGCTTTATTGTTAATCTCTTTTAGATATTCAATTTGTGACTTATTAATGTATCCATTAAACTTGGTGTGAATTTTTTCTAACAAGCTTGGATATTTGTCGCTATAAGACATTCGCATGAAATTCAGTATGTCTTCAATGATCCAATGACTAAAGAACTTATTATCTGAATCCTTGATATAAAAAGGAATCCCTTGATGTTCTAATTCATCAATGAGAGCAATTGAAGATGAGTTGTTTCGATATAGAATCGCAACTTCCTTTTTTTCAGGTGCGTTCTTCACCTTTTCTACAATATGACGGATTTGTGCTTCATACGTATCCAAATGTGATAGTTGGATCGGTTTAAAGGATTCCTTCTCTGTGAACATCTCTTTGTCATATCGATTTTTGTTTCGCTTAATAAATTGATTTGCAACCTCGACAATATCTTTTGTGGAACGATAATTTTGAACCATATAAAGTATTTTTGCATTTGGGTACACTTCTTTGAAATTAAGAAGATATTCAGGAGCTGCCCCTCTCCAGCCATAGATCGACTGGTCATCATCTGCAACAACACAAATATTTCCTTTTAAACGGACCAGCTTCTCAATAATAAGATTTTGAACCAACGAGTTATCTTGACTTTCATCGGTTAAAAAATAATCAAACATGCTTTGATATTCAGCCAACATGCCAGCATCTTTTTCCAAGGCATCATTAGCTATGACAAGCATGTCGTCAAAATCAACCAACCGATTTGTAAAATCCGCACACTTAAACTCTTCATAGGCTAAAAATATCTCTGAGGCTGAAGGAATGCTTGTTTCAATTTCTTCTAATTGGTCAAAAGGGATAAGCTTGTTTTTTATATAACTAATGTAGGAAAGTAACTCTTCCATTTGTTCTTCCGTCACGTTTTCATGTGTTACTTCACGAAAGATTCTGCGCAAAATAAGTCTTTTGTTGAGCTTATTTACTACGCTACA
Organism: Paenibacillus sp. 1182; assembly: GCF_017833915.1. Taxonomy (NCBI): domain Bacteria; kingdom Bacillati; phylum Bacillota; class Bacilli; order Caryophanales; family Paenibacillaceae; genus Paenibacillus; species Paenibacillus sp. 1182. The sequence goes on from NZ_JAFICR010000004.1 coordinate 389,308, forward strand.
AGGCTCCGAGTTTAGCTTGTTGTCCATATTCCCTTCAATCAATTGATAACGAATATGGTTTTTTTTGAAATACGCCCTCACCACTTCAAACGCGAAGCTATGGATCGTCGAAAATTTCACCTTGTTATCTTTTAGATGAGGAAAGAGCTTGTCGAAACGGTTGTCCATATCCGTTGCAGAAGCATTACTGAATGTTACAGCACGAATTCGAGACGGGTCTACGTCTTTTTCATCAATCAGGTAGCCAATCTTCATGATCATCATTGTTGTCTTTCCTGAACCTGGTGAAGCAAGGACAAGCAAAGCTCCTTCAGTATGTTCAACAGCCTCCCGTTGAACAGCACTAAGATTAACCCCTGTTTCTTGCTTTTTCTGTTCAAAAAAATCAACTTCCATAATAAATTCCTCTCTTCCCTGAGCATATATAAACGCTTTACAAGTAAACAAAAAAATTACCCTTATCTATGGATCGCTTCTATGTTATATGCGAAAGACTCTTAAGCTATAAAGTAAGTAATTTTGTTAACTTCAGTATTGATTGGAATCCTTGATGCTTCTTAAAGACGTTGATCTAATCTTATGTAAGATTGAAAAAGAGACGTACTTACTGCACAGTACGTCTCTTTCATAAATATGCTTATACTTCTTCCTGACGAATTTCAAACTCACGACATTCCCCAGGAGAATGTTCAGTGTTCATGCGCCGAATCACTTCTTCGAAACGCCCCTCTGATTTGAAATACGTCAAAATCATCATAGCCTTTAAACGCGAGATATTCGCCGCATCAACTTCAGATTCAATCGTATAGTAGCCGCGCAACGTATCAGGGTTTTGGTGATATGGCTCCAAGATCCTTGCCATGTTATTTAAATCATCTTCTGTAATGGGCTCATTTACACTCAACTGTGCATCTACAACCGTCTCAAAGCCATTCAACAACCCGTAAATCGTTGCATCCGACGCCTGAACCATGGATGGGTCTACACGCTTCTGCACACGAAGTGTTTCACCTAAGAGTCTTCCCCATGCAAACTTCATTTCTCTATCCATTTCATCTTAACCCCCAGTATTTATTTTGACTTTGACCAACTTTGACTATTATATCAGCGAAGCATTAAAACGTCAACTTTTTCCAATAGTAGCGGGTATGTTCCCCCAACAATACGCTTCTCGTTTTCATTAGTAAAAAAAAATGAACCTCAACGAAGGTTCACTTTTTATCATCTTCAAAAAGGTGTGTCTAAATCTGTTTCTTGTACATTAGAGGCTTGTTGTATATCAAAAGCATCATCAATCAGGTTAAACAGATCTTCTGTTTGACGATCAAAATCAATATTATCGATACCAACCGATGCAAGTTTTTCCAAAAAGTTTGCAAAATGAAGAAGATCAACACCTACAAGCTGCTCACGCAACACTTGCGGATCAGAAAGTTCTAACTTGTTCAGATCTAAAGCAATTTTTAAATATTGTCCAGCATTAATCTTCCATCCACGACTCACAAACTTACGAGTTCGAATAAGAGATGCAAGCGGGTAATCCGAACCTGTATAGATTAATCTTTTATTTTGAATAGCCTCTTGGCTTTCAGGAGATAGAATGAGCTCATCTCTTTTGTACATATAGATCCCTTTGCTGTGCAGGAAATCAAAATTTGTTGCCATTTCATTTGGACTCCCTGTGTAACGGATAATAACCTGGACACCATCTGAAAATGAGATCGCATTAGCGGTTACAACTAATGGTTGATATTTCTCATCCGTCGCTTCCACCTTACAAATTCCATGGGGTACATATACCGATATTCCTGTATCCGTTTGTTCTACCTCATCAATAATAATATCGGAATTCATGTTCCTTAAAACATATTGGACGATCTTAAAGCAGGCGGTTGAATCATCGATATAAAAGTCGAAATCATTTGGTGTTTCCCCTAAGATTAATGACGCTATGGCACCACCAGCAATAAAAGCATGCTCTTTAAACAGTTTTCGTATTTCTTCATCTATAATGGAATTGAAAAAATCCTCTGCTGATTTTCTTAAATCTGCTTTAATCGCGCTGATCATTTCTGGTTCCATATTGTATTTCCCCTCTCAAAGTTAGATTGACTCTATCATGTTGTTGAAATCTTTTTATTATAGTTTTAGACCCATATTCTCATAAGAAAGAATGATCAAAAAAAGGCTGACTTGGTGAAGTCAGCTTCTTTTCGTTGTTGTATGTTTTCACGATTTAACGAACGATCTCCGTACATATAAAGCCACCAAGAGGAAGACCATTGAAAAGAAAACAAGAATAAATGGAATACCCATTCCGATCTTTAATGCACCTGTGTAGAGCAGCGTTCCGGTTAGCATAAATACATTCTCACAAAAGTTTTGAATCGCAATCACTTTCCCTGATCCCACAGAATCTCCTTCATTTTGCAAGATTGTATTTAGCGGGATAACATAAGATCCTCCTAAAAATCCAGCCAAAAATAAAATGATTGCTGTCACGTACATATTCGGGACGAAACATACACCACAGACGGCTACTGCCATTCCAGCTCCTACGTAAGTTAGACGGCTTAATTTTGCCAAGGGAATAACTTTGGGAGATAAAATGGCTCCAAACATAATTCCTATAGCAGAAATGCCCATAAATATGGAGGCTTTATCTGTGCCTTGAAGATTCAATGCAATGGGTATCCAAGCTAACATTGCTAAGCGCAAAACCGAAGACATCATCCAAAATGAACTGGATCCCATAAGTGATGACTTCGCTTGGGGATTACGAATGAGCACATTGATATCTATACCAAAATCTCTCCATGCACGATCGTAAGAAACGTTTGTAGTTCCTCCTCTTGGTAATATCCAGGCAAAGAAGAACGACAACAGGTAACACCCGATAATAACTGCCACAGATAAATGAAAAGAAACCGTGGTTAGAAATCCTCCAAGTACCGTGCCTAAAAGGATAGAAACGATGGTGCTTCCTTCGACTAAACCATTTGCTTTATAGAGTGATTGCGGATTGTCTGTTAGTTCACGTAAAATTGCATATTTACCCGGACCGTAGATGCATGCCCCTACACCGATCATCGCATATGACAACGCAGGATTAAGTCCACAGAGTAAAAGGACAGCTCCAACGAGTTTTATCATGTTTCCAAGCCACAGGATATTGGCTTTCGGGATTCTCTCTGAAAGCACCCCTGCATATGGAGCCAGCAAGATATAAGCGACAAAGAAAGAAGCTTGGACGATCCCAACATAAACGTTTCCCAAGGCTCGTTCGGTTATCACAAAGATCGTTGCCATTAAAATCATATTATCCGCTAATGCTGAAAGGAATTGAGTCATTAATAGTCTGTGAATCGAACTGACCTTCAAATGGCTCCCCCCTTTGCATACAAACTTTGAATATACTCATTCACCTTGGCTATATCTGCTTTCCCACTTCCCAGCATCGGAATTTCTTTGATCACATGAACGGTTGTAGGTAAAGCCAGAGGTGAAACATTGTGCGCTCTCCAGTACAAACGAATCTTTTCTTTCGTTGCATGTTCTGAAGTGGCAACCAGTTCAATTCGCTCTCCTTTTCTCTCATCCTTTAGGGAGACAGCAACCACAGTCCCTTCACCGATAGCCTGTTTTGCGTGATGCTCAACGACTGCAAGACTTACCATCTCTCCACCTATTTTCACAAATCGTTTTGCACGTCCCAATATCTCCACAAAACCTTTACCATCAAGCTTTACAATATCTCCTGTATCAAACCATTCTGGCGCAGGTACAAATCCCTCCTCAGCCATTAAGTAGCCTCTCATTAGGTTTGGTGCCTGGATTTGCAGTCTCCCCCCTTCAGAAATACCTTCTACAGGCTCTATACGATGCTTAACACCTGGAACGAGGCATCCAACGGAACCACTTTTGTAGAGCATTGGCGTTTGTAAAGCAAGGATGGGTGCGGTTTCTGTTAAGCCATAACCCTCCAACACACGAATGCCGAACTTCTCAAACCAAAGCGACTTCACGCTCTCCTGAAGCTTTTCGGCTCCTGCATACACATAGCGCAGGCGGTGGAAATCATAGGGATGAGCGTACCGTCCATAAGCGGCTAAAAAGGTGGAAGTCCCGAAAAGAATGGTACCTTTTCGATCATACGTCCATTCAGGAATGGCTTTGTACATCAATGGAGATGGAATCATATAAATAGGTACATGGCAAAGTGGCGACAAGAACGTTAGGATAAGTCCAAAGGAGTGAAACATCGGTAATGCATTCATAATTCGGTCTTCACTTGTCAAATCAACCATCAGACGGGATTGTTGGATATTAGCATAGATGTTGCGATGCGTAAGTAATACGCCTTTTGGTGTTCCCTCTGACCCGGATGTAAATAACAAAATATCATGAGTAGGTGATGTTATTCGATGTCTCTCTTTGAATAGCACTTTTAATTTTAGTAATCCATTTATTTCAACTTTCAAATCTTCAAAGTACATTATTTGAACTTCTTTTGAGACCGCTTCAATTAGGTATTCCAGTCTTCCCTTCTCGATAAATGTTCGCGAAGTCAAGATGGTTTTGATTTCTCCTATTCTCAAGCACGTACAAAAGGTGTCTGTATCCATAGATGCATTCAGCATAGCAGGCGTTCGACCGCTGTAGATGGCCGCAAATAACCCCACCATGCCAGCGATGCTTGTTGGCAATAGCAAACCTAATCGTTCTTCATCCCGAAGCCGGCGATCTAACAGGTGAGATATTCCAATGGTACTCTGCCACAATTTCTTCATCGTCATTTTCCCTGTAGGATCTTCTGCTATGACCATGTCGGGCGCTTCTTGTACTCGTTTACGCAATACTTCAGCCAAATGTTCAGATTTGAGCATACGACATTTCAATAAAGTTTCTTGCAGCTTTCTGTAAATAAGATGGCTACCCCATTCTTTTTTCTCTCGCATCAACAGCCCTTTCATTTCAGGTAGATGAAACGGTTTTCCAATATATAAAGTAGTTCGAGGAAACCATTGCGTTGGAATCTTCCCTTCCAAATAAGTCAACTTTTTCGTTTTCTCTCCACCATCAATCGCGATTGGAACCAGGGCTGCACCCGTTTTGATGGAGATGTATCCCACACCCGGATACACCTTCATTAGACTATTGGTGATCGTGATGCGACCTTCAGGAAAGATTACTAAGGATTTGCCAGATCTCAATACTTTTATCATAGAGCGGATTGAGTATGGATTCATTGGATCCACTGAAATCGTTTCTCTTCCTTGTAGAGCCCAACTATATTTACTTGCAATCATAGTGTTGGCTACAAAAACCACATCTTTTGGCAAATGCATGGAGAGTAGAACAGCGTCCAGTAGGCTCGTATGATTCGGCATATAAATGCAAGGTTTATTGTTTTGAAGCAGCCTTTCTTTGTGGAAAACGTCACACTTAATAAACGTTTTTAATAGTGCAATTGGAATCACTCTATCCCTCCTCGATGGACTTTATTTATTTATTTTCAGTCTTATATACATTTTGGTATCTGGTAATAAGACTTTATCACATTTTATTGACTATAAACAATATGAATATAAAAAAAATCTAAAGACAAATTTCTCGCGCAAGAAACAAGGTATGAGAACAGGTTTACAAACAATCATTTTTGATATATGATGAATTGCATATACTACATACGAACGGAACAAGGAAGCACCTTGAATATGGCGATTACGCTGTATTTGAGGTGCTTTTTTGTTCTGAAATGGGGAGATTATAATGAGATTTTCAGGCTCTGAAAAAGAAGTTCAGGATCAACTTTTGAAGCATATGTACATTAGCACGAACGACATTTTTGTTCATGAAATTGAAACCCATTCACTATTTGAAAATTCGACAAAGGCAGCATACCGCATCATCACTTATGCATCTTCACGAAACCAAAGCGGTTTTGGTTATCTTCTTTCTAATCAAGATGAACAGTGCAGGGGGTTATACATGCCTGGAAGACTTCAACTCATTGAGGCAGCTCAGTTTGCTCGTCTGGTGATTCCTGAGTTGTTTCCATCTGTAAGTGACGAAGAACAAGAATTGATTTTTCAACAGTTTATAAAGTCTGCTTTGTGTTCAGTCATTCAAGAGCATGATAGCGTCCAATACTTATGGGAACTCATTCAATTCACTTCATATGTATAACTCTTTGTTGAAGTAATCAGATGAACATACACAGTAGAAGTCTCTTTTCTACGAACCTTTAAATATAGGAAACGATGCAAAGACCAAGTGCAATCTAAACAAAAAAGAGAATGGGTCATTGCGATCCATTCCCTTTTTTCATAAAGTTCTTTTACAACAAGTGACTTGCTTCAAGCAGTTTGAAATTTAACACATAAATCCTGTCTTGTGATAAGACGCTTCATGACCATATCGATGTCTTGAATATTTCCAGTTACTAACAACTCCAATATGTCACCAGAATACTGATCCTCTACCGCTTTAACCCTCCGTAGGATATGGTCATAACCTTTGGAGATGTATTTTGTACATTGGGACATGCCCACCGTATGTATTAACTCAGGAAATACATATTGTAGAGCCCCTGTATCCATAAGCAACTCCATAAAACGGTGTAAACAGTTATTTTTCATGACTTTCCTCAGAATCTTAGCGATCCGTTCATTTGGTATGGTCTCCAGCAAGCGCACACTGTCTTTCATGGCTTGAAGTGTTCTTTTTTCAATCGTAAAGGACAATTTTGCTGCCAAATACATTCCTCGTAAAATTCGGCTTGGATCTTCAATGAAGCGGTGAAGGGGGTTCCATACCGCCCGAATCAACTTCTTATTGAGGTCTTGCTGTCCTTTGTGATGGTCAATGATTGTCCCATCTATCTTTTCAGCCATCGCATTGATTGTGAAATCTCGGCGGGTAGAATCTTGAAAAAATGTTCCCACCAAAGTCACTTCCGGTTTTCCAGATTTATGGTACGTATCCGAACGGTAAGTCGCAACTTCAATCCCATCTACAAGCATGACGCCAAAATTTTTCCCCACTTCATCAATCAATGAAGGATCGAAAATTTCGCCGATTTGTTTGGGTGTAGCATTGGTTGCGATATCATAATCATCAGGAGTTGCGCCTCGTAGTTTATCCCTAACGCAGCCCCCTACATAAACAGCTTCAAACCCTTTTTCCATAAGTTTTTCAATAATAAGAGCATGATGTGTAGACATCCTAATATTCCCCTTTTTCAGATCAATGTTATGTTTTGCTCAGAAGATAACCCAAACGCATCTACGGAATGAACGAGCAATTGCTCTCCACCCACAATTAGTCCATGTAAAAGCCCTCCAAATACAGCACTACCATCAATCCCGATCTTGGTTTTACAAGGAGACACCCATACTTTATTGGACTTGTCTTTGTTTAAATATTTCGTCGGCTCATGACCAAAAATGAACTTTTTATTTGTATCGTTAGACATATAATGAAAAGGCTTCCGTATCCAACGAAATTCGCCATCGGTTGTTTTTCTCCAATCTGAATGAGCGAGATTGACTCCAGCATGAACACAGACATAGTCATTCCATTCATAATAATCTGGAAGAGTCCTTAAAAAGGATATTTCTTCTGCAAAATGTTCTTTAATGTGGTTAGCGTGAAAACTGGGCAAATAGCGATACGCACATGGATATTCATAAAAGGAATCAATGGTTTTGTTTCCTCCATTTGAATAATATGCAACACTCTCACTCATCCCAACTTCATCTTCATCATTCAGAACCGATTCATCTTCAACCCATTTTAAAAAATTTATGTCTTCAGGTTCATCTAACCATTGTAGAAAACGACTTTCATGATTACCACCTATAGCAACTGCTCCATATTTCTTATGGAGCCGATGAACCAACTGTATAACGCCACATGAATTCTTACCACGATCAACGTAATCTCCTAAGAAGATCAACTGCTGACAATCTGAATTCCATTTTCTCAGTAACACTTGAAGTCGTTCTAATTCACCGTGGATATCGCCGACAACAAATAATTGATCCATGAGTACACCTCCCGCAAAGCAAAAAAAAGTCTTTGCTTTATTCTTTTTCGCTTGCCGCCTTTATATAACTGCTGATGATTTTGGTTTTGGCGAGTGCATATCTCTCAAAGTCTCCAAAATATAGATCATTCATTGAATCTATCCACTCCAGCCAGTCGTTGATCTCGCCGCATGCTGGGTGCCAATACTCCCTTTCTTCCATTAAAGGTAACTCTCCGGTGAGGAGATGTTTTACGTAGCTGTCAATCAGCCAACGGGTCTTATCCGTGGAGCAGCCGTATCCCTCTACTTTCAATATTACGCTCTTTAGATGACGGGTAATAAACTCATATTGAAGAAAAGCAAATTCAATATTGTGTTTAAGTTTTGACTCCATGTCACTGGGCGCGAGTGTAGGAAGCACATGGCGCATCAATGCGCGAGCTTGATCCTTAACGGTCATAGAAATCAAGAGCGAGAAGGTTTCTGGTTTTTTCAGATCCAAGTGGCTATAATCCGCCTTAACTCTACGAATCCAATCTGCATGTTTCGAATCGGATTCATCAACGAAAGCACTTGATAATGCCTGAAGTATGCTACCTATTTCTTTATCCATAATATTTCCCTTCCTTGTTGCGAATTTAGTTTTCATACTTCGTCATAAAAAGGAGCTAAGAAACTCGCTCCTTCTCTTTATGAATACATTCCCCTATAACTTCATTTACTACCGAAATAATATTTACTCACATTTCTGTATTAAATTATCGAGATATTTGGACTTTATACTTATGGAAATGGATGTTTATTCATTGAATACTGATAAATAAAGATTCAATAACCCTGACTATGACCCATTAACTTTATTAGCAATTCCTTTTTCTCTTTGATTACTTTCTCATAAATGCCGCTTCTCAATTCTTCTTTTGATGTTGAATAAGTTTCAATCTCTCTTTTTATTTGTCCAATAACTTCTATCAAATTTCTGTTTCCATATCCAACTTTCCAGTTTCCTCTTTCGTCTTGAAGAGAATAGAAAGTGGTGCCGTCAGCATAAATTTGTCTCATAAGTTTTTTTGTACCTAAAATACTTGAATGAATTCTGAAAAGCTCAGAATTACCAATAATTTTTCTGGTGTTTTCAATTAGTGATCCAACCTTAAAACATCTTCCACATGTCTCACTATTAAAATTCATGTTTAATTTAATGCCACTGTTATTTAATTTTAAATATAGTTGGCCATTGACATCATAATATTGTCGACCGCTTCTATGTCTCTTTTCTTCCACCCATTCTCCATTAGACCTTTTGTCATACTCAATAACTTCAAATTCTTGAATTATATTTCCAAAACTATCTTCATATTTTTTGAAATCGAATCCTGTAATTTGTTCTCCTATTGAATGTTTTCATACTGATTTACATTAAACAGCAACTTCCGGTTGTATGTTCAGTGAGCAGAAAACCTAATATTCCAATCCTCATAAAAATAAATCATTCATACTTTTTTCGAAGTCTCTTTCACGGGCGATTTCTTCATATTCTTGATCAGTCAACTTTTGTAATCTAAATACAATATACGAATACTGAAAATGATCAGGACAAACCCATTTTTGTTGAAGGATAATTTCATTGCCACCTTTAAAAACAATCATTGAACCTAAACGTATTACTTCTCTACTTACATCTGTTTGATAGTTAACTTCAATGTATGATTCTCCATTCATTAAAGTTGAAACCCTAATCCCATCGACACTCGATTCAATTCCCACGTCCGAATAAGGTTTGATATTTTTAAAACCGCAATCATAATTATGAAAGTAACGATAACCATAATTTGAATTATTGAAGAATCTTTTCAATTGTGCCGCAATCGAACGAATGTTTTTCTCTGTTACTTTGATTTTTCTCATTCATTACACCCCGTTGTGAAATTTGATAGTCCAACCCTGTTTTATATACATATGAATTATTCTATGTATTTAGTGGCAACTTATAAACGTAATGATTAGTTAATAAAAGCTTTAATCCATATAAATACATCAGTCAATTATACTATTATATTGCCCATAGTCAATACAATAAAAAAACCCCCTATAATAGGAGGCTTTCCATTTAAAATCTATTGGAATCAAATGGTGCTTTACTTGCTACTTTTCAATACTCCACTCTTTACAGAACCATGCAAATGTTTGTTCCTCGTTTAATGGTTCACCACTCCGAATAATGTTTTTCAAATAACTTTCATATTTTTTTCTTAGTTCAAGTTCATCAAGTATCTTATGATAGTTGCCATGTTTATCTTCAAAATAAGCGGTCGTTCCAACGGTTAAAGCACCGATTGGATCAATTTCTTTCCACTGGTCACTCGCGATTTGCATAATGTAACCTAATTGGTGCGTATTGTTAGCAACAAATTGTTTTACGTGATCCATTTTTATCATCCTTTTCTTTTATGCCATCAAAGCATATTCATTGATCTATCACGTCGGCATAGTAATGTGACTTTCGATTATACTAAGCGACAACTCCATCGATTTCTGAGCAATCTTTATATATCCTTACTCGGAAGTTTTGCATCTGGGGATTGCTGATGCAATCCTTTGCTTTTTTCTAAGATTCTTGGATAGACTCACTATCTGCTTCGCTCTTCCTTCAGTAAATTCAACCTTCAACCTTTCATTTAATATAACAATCGTTAATTGATGCGCATCAATTTTTAACTGTGCTTGTCTTAGGTTATTCATAAAGTCTTGGATGTTTTGTTCGTGATTCCGTATTATTTTAGAATATCTCTCTCGAATCTTGTCCTTGAAATGTGACAGATTTTCTGGAGTGCAGAGATATACATTTGCTGGGTCTTCCTGAAACAATAATCCTTCAATTTCTAATATCATCTTGCTTGTGTCAGGTCGTTGATAAATAAATTTCGCAAGCCGAATTAACGTTACATCATGATAGACTCCTTCGATCTTAACTTTTTCTTCTAAAAGACTCGCCTTCTCTGACAAGACCAATGTCCCAAAATCCATATTCAAATCCCACCTTTTATTTTTTACGGTACATTAGACGTTCTATGATCTCGTCAATCGTTTCAGGAAGTGGCTTAATGACAATCTTCATTCCGTTCAGAAGACCAGATGAATTGGGTTTGGTTTCCTGTGTTAATTCATCTGTATCATAGAACAATTCACCCTTATCTAAATCACCTGGCGTAATCCGAATGCTCCATGTCGATTGTTCGGTAATCGATTTACTTTCATCATCAAACAAATATATCGTTGTTTCTGCTCGTAACCCAAAAGGACCAAAGAGCTTGAAATGCTTATCCATTTTAGTTGCTAATTGTTGAGCAAGCACTTCAATGATATCAGAGACCCAGCTTGGATGTTTAATTTTCTGCCTCCTCTTCTGAAGTTTATTGATACCTTCTTGTAATTTACTGATCTTATCTCGTTTCTTTTCAATACTACAATCAATAAAGTTTAATTCCTTATTCGCTAATTCAACTCGTGAAATATAATTATAAATAATCTTTTTCATTGTATTTCCCCTCGCAAACAAATGATTGGACAAACCTGTTTTATACTTAACCGTTCATCTTATGCGAAAGGAGGACAAAATAAAAAAACTAATCGTCTGTTTTGATTAGTTTTGCTCTCATTTGATCTTTCAGCGCAATTAAAGCAACCTGTAAATTGCATCTATTCTAACCTAAGCATTTTAACAATTCCTTTTTGAGCTTTCGTTTTTCTCTCCTCGTTAAATGTTGTGTTTTACCTGTAAGCTTTGCAATTCCCCTTGGATCGTTTAACACTTCATCATGCATAAAAAGATAATATGATTTACTTTTAATAGTGATATCGTATTTGGAACGCAGCCTGGATATTTGCTTTTTAGACTTTCCAAATAATTCACCAATAAGTGCATCCGGTATACTTTCTTGTAGCCATAACTTATGAAGAACATCGAATGTTAACAACACAGAGGGTAATATGCCAATCTCCTTATATTTATCTTTCAAAAAGGAGTAGAGTTTTCTTTTTCTATTAAGAATTTTTCGGACTTCTTTTTTTAATTGTATTTTGAGCTCCATTCCCATGTTTGAATCCACATGTTCCTCCATAAGTTTCTCCTTAAACCTCTTTTATTTTAGTCGATTTTATCAGTTTTGTTGTCTATAGTCAATTTATCTACATCAAAAAAGCGCCTCCCAGTGAAGGAAGGCACTCATGTTATCATTCTATCTCCTTTTCAGGCTAACTTGATAATTTCACGTATATCTTTGCCCAAGGCTGTAGCCAATGAGTAAACAGTGATGAAGCTTGGGTTCGTTCGTTCTCCTTTTTCCAAACGATGAATATAGCTTTTATCAATCCCCGTGATTTTTGCCAATTCATCAAGAGTCTTGCCTTCATTCTTTCTTTTTTCTGAAACCCATTTTCCAAAAGCAATCATTTCTCCTTTGAAAAACTCATGGATATCCTTCATCTCATTCTTGTTTGTTTGTATATGATCGAATCGCATAAGGACCAACCTCTTTCCTTTCAATTTCCTATTATTAGGTTTATCATACAACATGTCATAATATACGTAAATAATAATTTACATTTTTGTTCATTATCACGTTTTTACTCCAAAAATAATACATAGTATTTCCGTTTTTTCTACATAGGCTCTATATATTACGTCAATCCATAAATAAAATAATATTTTATAAAAAAAAAGAGAGATCTATAGATTAGATCTCTCTTTGGATATACTCTTTTACATACCTTTGATTACCGCTAATGGATTACACTTGGCAACGACGTTAGCAAGACCTGACTCGACAATGGAATCTATAATCTGATCCACGTCTTTGTAAGCGTATTTCGATTCATCAACCAATCCTTCCAATGTCCGATGGTTAACAAGGATTTCATCATCCTCTCCCACACGCATCGATTGAGCCACTTGGTCGATCGTAATCAATTCTTTCGTAGCTCTACGACTTCGAACCCGTCCAGCTCCATGACAAATGGAATAGAAGTTTTTTTGTCCAGCGTCTTGTCCAAGCATAATATAAGATGCTGTTGCCATACTGCCTGGAATTAAAGCAGGATGACCTGTTGCTTTATACGCAGGTACATTTAGAAAATGACCTTTCGGCAAAGCTCTCGTTGCACCTTTGCGATGAACAAACATCGGTTGATTTCGATGAAATTCTTTCAGCCCGTAGTTGTGCATGAGATCGTACAAAACTGGCATTTGAAATTCGGAACCAAATATCTCACGGAAACCTTGCTGAACACCATAAGCAATCATGTGGCGATTACTTACAGCAAAATTCAGTGCAGAGTACATGAGGTTTAAGTAAGTCTGCCCTTCTGAACTATTAATTGGTGCATACATGAGGGCAGGATCAGGATTTGCAATCCCCCACATGTTCATTGCTTCTTTGAATAGTTTGGTATATTCACGGCCAAGCATTGCCCCCCACGCTCTGGAACCAGAATGAATCATGACAACGACCTGACCATCAAATAGTCCCCACTTTTCGGCAACCTCATGATTACCTTCGTCAATTTCAACATATTGCAGCTCGATGAAATGGTTTCCTCCACCCAAAGTGCCCAACTGACCATGAGCATTCTTCCAAATTTTTTGTGGAAGTATTTTTAAATACTGTGCATCAAACTTAAATTGAGCATTCTCAACTTTCGTCACTGCACCTTCAAAAGCATCCTTATATAAAGAAGGAAGCCCCTCTAAGCCATTGGTTACGACTTCCTGAAGATCGATACTCGCATAATGACTATTTGTTCTTTCGTTTGTAGGTACATATTTCTCAATTGCTTCAATCAGACTTCGTTTTACATTTTTATCTTTTAATTGATCCTTGTGCAATGAAGTCAAATGAACACGCATCCCACATCCAATATCTACTCCTACAATAGAAGGTGATATAAAACCATCTGACATTTTCCAGACAGCAGTTGTTCCAATACAAGTGCCTACACCTACATGAGCATCAGGAGTATAAGACATATGGACATTTCTTGGAATCCGTAAATTGTTGTCCGCCATTTCATAAACCTTTTCCTCTAACGAATGAAATACGCGTTCATTTGCAAAAACATGTAATTTTCCATTTGGTAATGTAATTTCCCTGTGTGCATTATTATGCTTCTTTACCTCTTTATTCATGATTAATATCCTCCTCAGAAAGTAATTGATACTCACCTGTTTTATTAAATACAAAATATATTACGCAAAAATCGTTGTTTACATAAGAAATATGTTCATTATTTTCATTTCCCCATTTTAACATCTATTCTCATGTATTTTATGAGGGTTAAATTTTGCAAATTGATTTTTCCTTTTGGCAAGTTCATACAACTCAACACTCATCTTCAGCATTTCATCGAGACTTTCAACTACATATATATTATCAAGACGAAGCTTCTCCAAATGTTTACGCACTAAGGCTCTACTTCTCAGGGATTCTTTAACGAGTTTTTCATCATTTAATGACTCATCCAAGTTTTTATCTATAAGAATGATAAAATCCCTGCGATCATCGAGTTTAATAGCTTGCAAAATTGAAAATCCAACTTCAGATAATGATCCAAGACCATAGGTAGCTGCCGTAATAGGAAAAAGAATAATTTGATCTTCTGCTAAGTGTTCCGCTTCAATATCAGCATCTTCAGGTTTCCAATCTTTTTTTTGAGGATCAAAGAACTCAACCCCTCTTTCTCTGTAAAATTTCTTAAATTCACCGCGCCAAGGTGACTGCATTTGCGTTCCACAGGTTCCAAAAATCCCAACACAAAGCTTACCCATCTCCTCTTACCTCCATCTAAACACTCAGGACTGTCGTGTTCATTTTATTTTTTTATCTCATGCAAGATCATCCAATAGGTCAATCCCCATTGGAAAACACAGTCAAATGTGATAATATCATATTATATAGTCAACATAAAATAAAGGAGAAACGTATGAAAAGGATGATTCATGAACTACGTGTTCTTTATTTCAACAAGAAATACTTAATGGAATTTTTGTTGAAACTCACTTGGATATACGGACTACTTAGCTTGATGGCATTGATCGTATTTGTAAGCAACAAGAATAGTTTCGTTTATCTTGGATTGTTGAGTTTAGCTATATTACTTCCTACGAGTCTCCCCTTTATCTTCATGCTACACTGGCGTCTTGACATTAAACCTGTTACTGATAAAGCTCAACAAGATATGCGAATACAAAAAGAATATCGCTACTTTGATCAGCGATTTAAGGATGTAAATTAATATTCACGATGGGAAGGATGATTAACGTGCAAGAACGTTTAGATCGTGCAGCAAAAATCAATGATTTAATTAAATACATTGGAGAAATAGATAAAAACAGATACAAACCTTTATTACACAGTAAAAACGATGAGGGTTCTTTTAATCAAGGATATTTTATTTTTGGTGGGAATGGACTGCTCTATTTCATCGATAGTTATACTCGAAAACCAATACGTCCTATTGATTCTGCTCGCTATCAACGAGATCACTATTTTAGTCATGGCGGAAACATGTGGTGGTTGGTTCAAAGCTTCGCCCAGTTTATTATGACAGGCAAAGAAGGACGACTTCGTGATTATAAGGAAATCTGGGGTTTTGACTTTGAGACGACAATGTTAGTTAGAGAAAAAGCAAAACAAATAGGCTTTATCAGCACCGTTGACTATCCTCACCATTTATAGATGGTTGCAGAAAATAGAAGCAAACGAGATACACTAACAAAGAAAGAAGTGAATAAAGTATGAGTTTCAGTAGTCTTTGGGGCATGAATGCAAACCTTGATGGTGAGGAAATAAGCGAATTTAGAAACTCCTGGCTATTGTCACCAATGGCATGGAATATTTTATATGAAAAATATTTGCCAGATGAAATTCATGGTGAGTTTGGGAAAAAGTCGTTTCATTTTGCTTGTTGGTTAGATCATGATCTATTCGGTCGATTTAATAATATTATTAACAATTGTAACGATCAGCAAGATCGAGTCATTTGGGAGTTCTCTAATCAACAATTTTTTTTCACTAAAGATAAAAACTTTATTGCTGAGTCACTCCAACGATTCATTTCAAGTAATCCTATCATCGCAAAGGATGTCAGCGATCGAAGGTTTAAGGAGGTTGCCGCTGAGATTTTGAAATTAAACCCAGATAAACACCTCTACTTTATTTTTAAAAATAGCAGTGTCGTTAACGATGTAACCTATTGGTTTGCAAGCTCTGATGAAACGAACGAAGAGTATATTCCAAGTTCCTTAAAGCTCATCGACAAAATTGTTGCAGATTTCGTCCTTATCCAGGATCGTTCCATTCTGGGATTTAAAGATAATTTGGAGTTTTGCAAAGATTATTTCTCGAACAAGTGAGGGGGCTTTCTCCCTCTCCTTGATCGTTTTCACTGAACAGCAACAATCCACTTATATACTTATGTATTAAATCTGCAAATGATTTTGATAAGTTTTTCCTCATACCCTTGGCATTCTCTTGCCTCAATAAATCATCATTAACTGTCTGTTGTTAATTTATAAATTAAACTACACTTTAAAGGTTATTAAACAGCATCATTTTTATCTTTTTTACGTATGTATTATATTCATGCAAAAATAAATTTAAAATCCACTATCTTTTCTTCATCTGATATACTTATAACATTCTTAGTACCTTTAACGGTTTTTAACTTGGGAATACATTTAAGACGGAAATCATGGCGTTATGTACAAAAAAAACATATGATCATTGGTCTACAACTTTGTGTCGTTTTAGCCTGTTTTAAGTCTATACTTTTTACCGAACTTTAAATCCAAAGTAAACCAATTTCCTGGATAAGGAATGTTTTGGAATAGAATTTCTATAATTAAAATGCGTTGCCTGAAAAATGAAAAGGAGTGATTTATTTCATGAATTCCACGCCATGAGACGGCGGGTAGTATAGGGTTTATAGGAGGATGAGGATGGATCAAGAATATCAGAGATGTCTGAACAGAGGGAAATTCAAACAAACCCTGCATAATGAAGTTCGCTTAAAGTATTTATCAATCAGCAGATTCTCAAGACACACGGGCATTAACGAACGAACATTAGGTTTGATCTTTAAGGATAAACAAGCTCTAAGTCTGGACAAGCTGGATATTATAACTGAAGCTTTGAGTTTTCCTCCATGCCACTTTTATAAGGATTACATTAACGAGTGTTTTATCAATGGACATGTTCACTATGGTCGAGCCAGTGAATTTATCGTCCACTGTCACTTGCTTAACAAAGAGGATCTT
Organism: Paenibacillus sp. 1182; assembly: GCF_017833915.1. Lineage (NCBI taxonomy): Bacteria > Bacillati > Bacillota > Bacilli > Caryophanales > Paenibacillaceae > Paenibacillus > Paenibacillus sp. 1182. Next base: position 406,653 of record NZ_JAFICR010000004.1, read on the forward strand.
GCGGAGGAAATGAAAGCATATTTAATGGAAGACACCTCCAAGAGACAAGTGAACCAAACCATCATGGAAATTGCTGAGCAACTATTCCTGATTGGAAAAGTAGACGTCACGGAACCTTATTATGACTATATCATTCAGGGTGAAGAGACCCTATCAGAAAAATTGGCAATTGCCGTACTACGTAAGTACACCATTGTGCGACTTCGAAAAAATGTAGAACAAACTCGTCAGTACCTCTATAAGTTGATTGATATGGTGGGAAATCTACCCGTGTGCGGTGAATTGATTTTTCATGATAACCACAAAGTTAATCTCAAATATCAATGCCAAGCTTATTTTCTTATTGTTAAGTATTTTAATTCCAGAGAAGACTGGGAACAAGTATACTATTATGCTTCAAAATTAAGCACAATATCTGTGGGTGATCCTTACTATCATCCCAGCTCGATGATCTATAAGATATCATCGCTTCGCGAAAGAGGTCATTTAAATGAAGCGCTCATATTAAATCAAAAAATCTCTATCTTCGGCTCTACCTATGAAAGATTATCTGTTGGTAATCAGCGGCTAATTGAAGTAGAGAACGGAAATCAGGACGTGATTCCTGATGTATTGAAATGGATTGAGAATGATGATGAAATGAAATTATTTTTACCCATAATGTTGGAGTGCTTCGTTAAGAATGAGAATTATAAAGATGCATTGCACATGTATCAATCCTACAAACATCTATTCGACGAACCTTTTCATTCCGTCATCCTTTTGCACCAACGTAGAAAATCTCGGCTATTTTTATCTGCTGCCGAGCTGTTTTTTAAGCTGGGAAATCAAGAAGAAGCTTGCATCTATCTTGCTGAAGCGATAGAATTATCGCTTGATTCAAAAAATTTAAGTAGATTTCAAAAATGTATGTTGTTATTTTCGATGAACATACATATGATAAGACAAGCCGAATTAAATTTAATTCAGGCATCTATAAAAAGGGGGGAAATACAATATGGTTAAAAAAATTGCAAGTTTAATCATGATCGTTACATTTGTAATGGGCTTTAGCGTCTCAGCGTTTGCCCAAGAAAATAGCATTGATTTCAGCAAAATTCAAGCTAAAAAACCTGCAACTATCAAAACACTTACTTTCGGAGAAGGTGGTTAAGATTAAAGAAAAAAGAAGCGGACATTTCGTTCTGCTTCTTTTTTTTGAATATCATGTCGAATGTTGTCGCACGATGTCCGAATATGTATATTTCATACAATAAAAAAGACCACTCTATTATATGTATATGTCATCTATAATAAGAATTACCCAATAAGAACAAGGTTGAAACAATGACTGATCTAATTTTCAAGGAGGACCTTCAATGATATTTGAATATTTTAAACATTATGAATTGAACGATATTTTAACGAAATTGCTTAGTGGTAATGATAGCACAGTTCGCTGTAAAATTGATTTTTCCGAAGCGTTAGATACTGATTGTGTAAATATATACAAGGATGGTCAGTTGGTCGATACGAAGAAAATGGAAGCCATTTTTGAACCTCTCTCCGTACATATTAATGCGAAGATTAAGTCTTACGATGTTATGGAAGTTGGCGACGATGGTGAAGTGTTTGTTTTCTTTCTTGAAGGGTTCAATACATTCACCAATGTAGCTTAATTGCATCTACAAAAAAAGAAAGAACCCTCTAAAAGAGGGTTCTAAATATATTGAATTCCATTCGCATATGTAAGTCAGGTTAAACTTGATGTGTTATAATGTCATCTAAATTTCCACCCAAACATTTAGTTAATGAATAAACGGCGATAAAACTTGGATTACTTCGGTCGCCACGTTCAAGCCGAGCGAGATAGGATTTATCAATACCTGTTTTATTAGCCAGGTCATCCAATGAAAATTTGAGTTCTTTTCTTTTGGCTTCAACCCAATACCCAAATTTAATCATATCTGTTTTGTAAATTTCGTGTACATCATTTGTCACAGTTGACATAATAACACCTTCTTTTCAATAAAATTAATATCGTCTATAAGCCATGAATAAAACAATTTTGCCTAAAAGTTTTATCATGGCTATTATACTTGTATATGTTACAAAAGTAAACCTATTTAGTAGGTTTACTTAGGTTCCTGATTCTCAAAAGTTTGTTATGTATCTGATTTTAACTTCATAATATCCTCATAACTCATATGGTAATATACTTGTCTATATTCTTGGAGGTCAGCTTCAATACTTTTAGCCTTCTGCTCAATATTTGACCAGGCTTCCATATAGAAAGCAATTAACTTTGATAAGCAAACGGGATTCTCAAAGTCGATAGGATTTTGATCATCGATATATCGTAAGACTTGACCGTTTACAGCCACATACTTATCATGCTCCACTTCAGTTAGAAGAATCATCATCTCCTCCATCGTTATTCTTTCCAACAAGTGTTCAATTCCAACCAATCCTCGTTCTCTCATAAATCGATATAGCTCTTGAACAAAATATCCCCTTTGCTCTTCATTTAGAAGGGGGATCGCTGAAATTCTTTCAAATAAATATACCGTGGAAAAGAAACGAATGTGCTGAATCTGACTGCATGGTATCTCCGTTACAGCTCCTTCCATCTTTAACGTTACATTGATCAGAGGTTTCCTTGAAAATATGTAAATAGATTTTTCAGGCTTATGATGTAGAAAGACCCCTCTTATGATTGATTTATCATGCAATATAACATCACAAAACGAAAACATAATATTGCCTCCCTTCAAATAAATAAGAGAGGAATAATCCCCTCGTGTTGAACTATTCTTTTACTTTAACAGAAGGGAGTTAGTATTTTCCACATGAAAATCATTAGAGTAGAAAATGCTAATGATTACTGCATAAACAATGAACATGTTATTTTTCTTCCTCTCTACCAATAATCAAAACTTGGCTTGTCTCAAAATCAATCAAACCCAAAACGAATTCTCCATCTTCTTCGAAAATGCCCCATCTTACACCTCTACTAAATACTTTTCTAAACTCAGAATACACTTCATCCAGAACTTTATTTTCTCCTTCTAAAACTTCTTCATATTCAATCATATCCATTCAATTCAACCTCTTTCTTTTAGTCATTGTTGTATAGGCTGTATCCGTTCAAAAAGGCTATCTCCCAACATATATCCCAACAGATTTTAAAGATGCATATATGACGGCTTCTGGCGTTAACTTAAACATCAACTCACCAATTGCTCGATGATCACAATCATCCCCAAAACATTCAGGATGAGTCGATTGTTGAAGGAGATAGCCGAAGTTATCTTTCATCCAGGTTTCCCCCTTCAGTTTCATTAAAATCATTCCCATGCCTTCCCAAGTGCAATACTGAGGTGGTAGATGATCACTTGTTGGGTGTTTGGTATGGATATTCACACTTGGCTTATTCCCCATTACATATCGATCTATCAAGACATCTCGTTGACGTGGCGATATTTCTTCATAGGGCTGTGCTTTAATCCACTCATATATCTCTTCTCGATCTTGTTCCATTAATCTCTGTAGTTCTTCACGACGAGCCTGATCCATCGTTACATTCCCCCCTCAACCCATTTATATAGTTCTCAATTATGAATTCACAAAACTGCATTATCATTTAGTACATGTTTTTAATGAACAATAGTAGAGTATCCCTTCTAAAAATGCTACAGAAACATCTCCCAAACTCCTCGAAATTACCTCTTGTTTTTAATTCGATCATATTTTCCTTTTTCTAAGCGCTCCTTCAATAATTCGAGGGTGTACTTTGACCCTGCTTGAAATTCAGTGTGCTCATTAGGTGAACTCTCTTTTATGATGAGATCATCAAGCTGTTTGTCGATATCATCTTTCAGTTTCGTAATATCGACATCAACACTCACTTGAACTTCATCCTTTAATATGTCCATTGTATTTTTCGCTATGTTCTCAGCCATTTTCCTTGCACAGCTACTGCAAATATTAGGTACTGCTGTATTTGTCCAAACTTCCTCGGCCCCGCAGAAATGACATCTAAATGGGGTCATGGCACACCCGCCAATTCCGCTACGAGAATGTTGTAAAGCCCTGGTCAGCTTATCTACATCAATTGGGGACTCATGCAATAATACAAAATCAGAAAACAAAATCATGAATTTTCTTAACGCATCAATATCTTGTTCCTGCATTATTTTCCATGGCATTGTCTTTCCGAAAAAATCTTTTTGCAAATCTTTATAGACTCCAGGGTATTTTCTTTTCTTACCGTAGAGTGAGTTTAAATAGAACTCTTTCATATCGTTCACCTCTCTCTTTCGTTGTGATTAATCGTTTTTATTCAAAAGTTCAAGCATTTCAGGATTTTCGTAAATATTACCTACGATCTCTCCGTCCTCAATATATAATAAATGCAAACCCATCAAGCTCTCATTTCCTCTAAACAATTGGAACATGCCTCCGTAATATCTGACTATTAAAAATTCAGGCAATGGAGCGGAGCTGCCAAAAGTTAATTTATTTACCTTTACGATATCCCCGTCACAATATTCCTTTTCGTGCTTGTCTTTTTGACCTGAATATAGCAGGTATTTTTGATCCGGGTGTTTAAAAAATGTTAGTCCCAGCATCTCAACACTTTCTAAAAAGTGTTCAATTAGTTCTTCTTGTGGCTCACCGTCGACCCACTCATACATTTTATGTTCTTTTTGATCCCATATTTTAAACTTGAATTCGTTCAATTGATTATCTCCCTCGCTTCGTGTGTCTTGTTAAGCTTTTTTTGAGCTCATGGAACGATTAAAATATTCAACGAACCACCAGAGTCTTCACGGATTCTCAAAAAAGACACCATATCCAACATTCCCAGATAAGGTTTCCAATGACTTGACGGTTAGTTGTAATTCGGGATCGGCTTTCATCAACAAAAAAATCCATAGTTGGCACAGATCATCTGCCGTCATGACATATTCTTCTTCATCAAATGGATTTACTTTTAGATTAGCAGTGTTAAAGCCAGCTTCATCTAACATATCTTTCATTTCACACGAAATCTCGTCTTCTTGATAATCTGCACAGATCGATTCGAGATCAATGCCTGTATTGTCTTTAATTTTATGATGAGCACGTTCTACTTCTTTAAAAGGCTTATTAGAACAGATTATATAGTATTTACACATTCCGTGACCTTCTCCAGACCAATCTCCAATAGGCATTAAAAATTCAACCATAACCTACTCCTCCTTCGTTTCAGGAAATTTAAACCTGAAATATCTTCGCCTATTTTCAAGTTTGGTTTCACACCAGGATTGATTCCACGATGCTTGCAAAGTAGCCATAACACTGGGCTTTGGGTTCGAATAATGAGTTTCACAATGTTCTAAAATCTGATCCACAGTTACCCATCCTTCAGTCCTGGAAAAATGTCGAGTTAATGCTAAATACTCTTTCACATTGTTCATCGATACGAAGTAGTCTGTCTTACTTTCTCCAGACTTTACTCCGCCAACTTGCGTCTTATGGTATTCTCGAATGTTTTTTCGAATGTTTGAACTTCTCGTCCGATTAAACCTTGCAGGAATGACTTGCTCAACATGTTGATGATTAACGACAAAAAGCAAACCAATTCTGTGCTGCTTCAATATTTCCTTTGCAAGTCGCGATACTGTTTTTATTTCGGGGACTGCAACATAAATGTAATGACCAAGATGCTTACGATCTATTGCTTGTTCAATAACCTTGAAGTTCAATGATGTCTTTAACTCAACGATAATGTTAATGACCCCTGTAATACCTAATACATCACAACTCCCCACTTCTCCATATACATCTGAACAGCCCACAATATTTACTAAGAATTTTTTGACTGGTTCAAATAAATCGCTCTCTTTCATTCAGTTTCCTTCCTTTTGATGTCGAATTTTCAACCAATTCCTCCAATATAGAAATTGTTCATACATATAACGACCTGACCAATAGATCGAAATAACCAACCAGCAAATAGGAACAATGAATGCAGCTATTGCTGAAATCAAAAAGCTTAACCCTCCCAATAGAATGATCCACGACATAATAAAAATCGAATCCAAAGTCCCTCCTCCTTTCTTTGAAAAATCATTACTCACCAATACTTTTCAATCAACCATTCAATCAACTTTTCAATTAAAAAAGATAACCCTATAAATCCAAACATCATAATATTAAAGACAATCGTCAGTTGAATGACCTGTTGCCAATCAATTATCAGTAGATTGTTATAAGCTCTTTCAAACCAGTTTTGTCCTGGTTATATTTTTATTTAAAAAACCATAAAGTAGCTACACTTCATAAAATAAACACTCTCCATCCATAATTAACAAAACAAGAGAGCAGAAGCTTATTGTTGTCCAGGTTACTCATCCGTAAATCCATTCTGCATCAATCTTTTTAATGATTCGAAGTTCATAATCAATTTGTTGATAATGGAGACATTCAAGAAACCCTTCAATTTTTGCATCTATTTTGTCATGGTAATCGTCCCCACTCAGGATCGTCTTTCCTTCTTCATCTATTAAGGAAACCTCATAAGCATTAAAAATAAAAATCTGCATCATTTTTGCCATAAACCATCATTTTTTCAAATATTCGTTTCATCCATATTCCCCTTGCATATCAACAGTTAATGTCATACAGAGTCCAGTGTCCAAGACAAGGAGTTTTCGTCTGGAAGGTCATCTTCAGGTTACTCCTAATCCGTACAATCATTTTATTATTGTTTATAGTCAATAATATTATAATTGTACCCTATATGTAATATAATTTCAATCATTCTTCAAAACTTGTAGAGACAGGTAATCTCTCTTGAATAATAAAAAAAGCTAACCGATTAAGGTTAGCAAATACTTATACTACTGGAGTCGATAAGACTTTTTTGGTAGCATACCAAACAAATGATTGTAAATCTTTTGTAAACTCCTTTATCTCCACAATTAACACAGGTGAAGAGATCATTTCCCTTTTTATGCTCATCTCGTAAATGAATTTGCTTTTAATCAACAGTTTTTGTTCTTCATGAAACAACGCTGAAACTATTTGATTATAAGCCCCATCCAAACCCATTTCGTTGCGCCTTACATAATAATAATGAAATGTTTCCTTGTCTTTTAATACATACATGTTCATAAATCTTCTTTTACGATGATTTTTCCTGATCGATCTCAATATACTATCGATCGGTTCATTTTCAAACAAATGATTATGAAGTTCCTTAATATACTGATTAAACACATACTGATAATAGTTCATATCCATCACCCTTTTATTCATTTCACATCAATGATCATTCAAATGAATAGAGAACCGTTCTTTTGAAATCATTCCACTTGTTTTTGAAATTGTCGTAATTTTTACTTTCTAACTCCGTTGAAATGGTGTTCAACAACTCTAAGTTTGTCTCATAAAGAATTCCAGTTTCCAAAATATCATCAATATCTGACCTTTTGGAACGTCCTACTTTCGCCAACACCAGATCTTCATTACTTAGCATACGAAGATCGAGAACCTTACAATGACTTGGCAATGCGACAGTTCTTTCATAGTATGTCTCTGATAGAGTTATCACTTCAGAGGAAGCATTATTGATAGAGAAAGATTCCAAGTAATTTAAAACATCGCTATCGAGTTGTGCAATTGTATCAATATCAAGCGTGAACTTATTATCGAACCCCTTCAACAAGAAAGATGCGCCACCCACAATGACTAATTCCAATCGATCTAAGTTTGGAAATACCTGTTTAATGAATTGATCTGCCATCAAAAAATTCTCCATTACTTCATTCACTGTATTCATTATAAAATCGCTCCTGTCATAAATTGAGTTCCTGTTAAAATCTATAAGTGTAAAACTTAAAATAACACCGCAATGTGCATCCTAACTTTTAAAATCTATATATTATAGAATCTCTACAATTTTTTATGAGGGATGTTTGCGTGGAGACAAATAAAAAAGGCTGACCTTAAAGGTCAGCCTTCGTGCATAAAACCAAATCTATGTAGAAACAGTTTATTTAATCCAGTTTATTATCAAACAATCCTTTTTTCTTTCTGGCATACATCATAAAAGACTTCAAATTTTTCATAAATACCTTTTTCTCATAACTCGACGCATCGCTTCTCGCCATTTCAGGAGTAAGAGATAAAAAAGTAACAAAATGTTCCTTGATTTTGTCCCCATATGTATTTTCCGTGAGGGCTCCAATAACAATATCAAAGATGGAGGAAAGACCAAGCTTTTCTCGTTCATTGTAGCAATGATAAAAAAAAGCTCGGTCTTTTATAAGATGTAAAGTGACCAGGTGATGCTTTTGATGATGTTGATTGATGTCAGTCATGAGATCATCAAACGATGCTGAACCAAATAAATGTCGCTGTAGCTCCTCAACGTATTCTAAAAATAAGGTATGATCAAAATCAATATCAAACAACATGTCAGTACACCTCTTCCGTTCATATGTAAAATTTAAAGAGCAGAATTAACCATGGGAGGTTAATTCTGCTTTCATTGACCTCTGCACTACGCGCTCAATTCGGAAATCAACTTCAATTCATCTTCTTGACATGCTTTAAGTTTGATCACATTGTCAACAAATTTTTCAAACCCTTCAGTATCCAGTGACTTCTCTTTCCCCATAAACAAAACAGAAACTGATTCATCATTTGGTGTGATTTGAACACCCTCTTTGGTCAAGAGATTCTTCTTGCTATCAGGGACGAGTAATCCAAATTGGAAAACCGCCAAACCTTCTTTTTCAACGGCTTTGTAACGAAGCCCCTTCTCATTTAAAGTATTGACCACTTGCACCAGTGTAGTTCCCATACACATTCAACTCCTTATCGTTTTTTTCGCTCATCTTCATTATATAAGAATTATATTGGTTTCATTATTTTCAGTCAATTATTTTTTACAAAATATTAAAAGAAATCGTGCTGTTTAGGCTATTTATTTCATATATTGACTTTAGTCAATTTTAGAGTTATTTTAAAGGATATGATATAGAGGTACGGTTTTAATTAGATCATACTATACCGTGTTTCAAGGCATTAATAGCCTTTTAATTTCTTTTGGAGTTTTAAGCTGTACCGCTGAAAGGATGGTATACATTGGACGTATTGCTAAACCAAATAAAAGAGGGAAATGCCGAAGCTTTAATTTCGCTTCTAAAAGAGCTGGAACCCAAAATAAGCCGGATTATTTCGTTTAAAGTATCCAACGAACAAGATGTAAAAGACCTCACGCAAGAGGTAATGGTAAGGATCTATCGACATATCTATAAACAGGATGAGTCAAAAGCAAAGCTGATGACATGGGTTACGCAAATTGCCAAAAATCTCTGCATTGATTACTACAGGAAAAGGTACCACCAGGTTTTGTTGTTGGGTGACGATGAACTTACACTTCAATCGAATGAAAAGATGGAGACGCAAATGGAAAAAGCAGAATTCTCGATCGAATTGTTAAATGCTCTTGACACCCTATCGGAAAAACACAGGGAAGTTTTCATCATGAGACATTTACATGATAAAAGCTATGATGAAATAGCGAATAAGATGAAGCTTCCTTTGAACACCATCAAATCCATTATACATCGATCAAGGCATACTCTCCGAGGGCTACTCAGTGATTATAAAATGACTGGATAGCAATAAGAAAAATACCTTATCATTGTTGCTAACTTCATCTCTTCCTCCTAAGTTGCTTTTTCTTCTTCTAACGAAACTCTACTCCCAACAAGATCTCTATTCTTTTCCGTTATGATATAAAAATATTAGTAAACCGCTTCCTAACACACCCCAAAAAGGGTGTTGTCGTTCGCTTATTGCTCCATATATTCCAAATTTTATTATCATATATACTTACATCTTTTTTCCACACTTCATCATATATAATGCATAACTATATTCATAATATCTATTCATTGTTTTTCCTATGGATAACAAAACAACAACACCCCACTCCTTGAAGTGGGGTGTTGTTGTTATACGGAGTCCAACGATTCTATGGTTTCAGCAGCGTATTCTTTCCCTGATTCTATGTACGCTCCGACGAAGGTGAAAGCTTGTCGGAGAGTTCTTACATTATAGTTCTCTCTACGTTTCTTTCGATCCGCTGGGTCGTAGTGATGATGATGAGGCTCTGTTATGACTTGATATGCAGTGGGGGTCCAACTCGCGTCATGAGGGTCATTTCCCCAGGATGTTATATGGCTTGTTTGGATTCCTTGCTTAGGTAACAACCTTCTCCATGTATAACTATATCGTTCAATATAACCAGCCTCATCATATTTCTCTATAGCTGTTAAACCTGTGATTCCATGGACAGGATGTTCTTTTAAGGGAAAGGTAACTTCTAAACGTTTATTGGTTCTTCTATAGCTTCCAAAAATAGAACTTTGATCTTTCAATTTATCGTAGACAGCCAACAAATGGCCAAAATCTTCTAATATTTCTGAAATATCCGCTGGGTAAAGTAATTGATTGTGATCGTTTTCTGCCAATGTTAAATACTCCCTCCTCCCAATTTTAAAATCTCATTCATTTCTTCTAAAAGATCTTTCCATCGATAGTAGTCTGTCGGGTCATCCATTTCATCCCCGTTTTCATGTCGGAATGCTTCTTCAAATGATGTTGTTTTGTACTTTAATTGTAATTCAGACAGCTCATGATTGATTTCTACAAAACGATCAGCAGGCGTTTGATTGCGAATCTTTTTCTCTTGTGCAATTGCTTGCATCAAAATGGAGTAGATTGGATCACGCATGATTTCTATTGTATATTTAGGAATCTTATTGTGTGTTCCATTTTCTACACACTCTAACCCTTGCTTGATGTATTTGTTCAGCGTAACTTTGGAAACGCCAAGCGCAGCAGCAGCCTCTTTAGGTGTTAATAAATAAGTATCTTGATAAATAAACTCAATATGTTCACCTCCCAGATGGTAATACCAGTTCTCAAAATCAATCTTAATCTTCCCGAAATCCAGATCCGTTGCAGGTACTTCTAATTTCACCAAACGATCCAACCATTTCAGTAAGTTATTTTTGTGTTTTTCAGAGAAGAGATATTCGCTTGAAAATGAAAATCCTGTGTTACTAATTTTTATACCATCTATTTTATCTTGAAAAACGGATATCATGTTTGTAATGAGCTTGTTGAAAATAAAGTCTGTTTCTTTTTCAATAATGAGTTGATTCTGACTCTGAAACCCTTTTTGTATTTGATCTTGCGTATATTGATATATGGCTTCACTCATATACATCATCCCCCCTCGTCTCCTCCTTCATTTTAGCATATAGTTAACGTTTTTTCAATATCGTTAACTAACAGTATATGATAATCATTAACTTTATATACATAGCCAAAAAAAGAATCATATAAAAAGACCCCTAAAAATGATCTCCAGGAGTCTGATTTCCGCATAGGTCTGGTATATTCCGTTTAGCCGATTTCGATTCTATAGGTTTGTTAGCAATCGCCATTTTCATGAACCGTCAACTGCCCATACAAAAACATTGCTTTATAGCGGCATGACATCTCCATTTCATAGATATAAATGTCTATAGTTATTTTTGTGGGAATTATATTTTACACCCTATAATATATACTAATATGACAAAAATGCGAATGATAGAGGTGAGTCACATTGAAAACATTACTCGACTTTTCTTTTAAATCAGGTACAGGACATCCTTCAGATGATGAATACAAAATCGGTATTACACAGGTTACAGACGAATTATTTTTAGGTGGAGAAGAAGATGTCTCAGAAGTGTTCCCACAGGTACAAGTTTGGGTAGACTTGCGAAGTGAAGGAGCTTGGAATCGAATTGTGGAAATTCCCTCACACATCACTTATATACGAATCCCCATAAATGACGGTGACGCTGCAAGGGCGGATCAAGTCTTCTCCAAGGCAAAAGATATTATTGAACTTTCTATAAAGGCTGGAGAAAAAGTAGTGCTTTCCTGTCAAGCAGGCATTAGTCGTTCCGTTGTTGTTGCCTGGTGGATTCTTGCTAAACAGCTCTGCGATGCAGAAAAAGCATGGGGCATACTCAAGCTAAAACGCCCTGCTATTGAACCTGACGAAGCGTTTTTCACGTTCATTTCCCAGAATATATTGTCCATTCAAGGTCACAAGACAACCATCTCAACTTAAAAAAAGAAGTGCTGCTTCAATTCCAATGGATAAGCGGCACTTCTTTTATATTTTGTTTAATCGAGAACCTTTAGCACGTGCTGAATATCTCGGGTCTCTGTGTCAAAGATAATTCCACCATAAACAGAGACCACCCAGGTATGATGAAGCCGACTCACCTTGTTAACATGCTGATGTCCGTGAAAAACAAAGGTAGGACGTTTTTCTCTAATATATCTTTCCAACCCTAAGAATCCCTCATGTGCTAAATCTTCTTTATCATGAATTCCTTTTGGGGAATTGTGAGCAATAACAATATTCGCTTCCGGAAGCTCTTCGCATATTTTTAATGCTTCTTCTTGTGTAAACATAGGGGCCCTCTCTTTTTTGTACTTGATACTCCCTTCAAGACCCACGATAGTTTGATCCATAAAAGATATACGGTTGCCATGAACATTTGTAATCCCATAAGCCTCTAAGTCTCCATAATAATCGTGATTTCCTAAAACACCAATTTGTTGCTTAGAAGAAAACTTGGTAACGATCGCACTAAGTTCCATATGGTCGATATCACCAAGAAAAAACACAACATCAAACTGGGACGTGTCCAGTTGCATAAACCTCATCCATTCTCGGTATTCTATTCCCTGTAAATCCGATAAAATCAGTATTTTCACATTGCTCACTCCTTTCACTGCCAAACGGCTCTTTATCCCTCTTATACACCTTTCCATTCGATATCATTCAAAAAAGCCGGCGTAAGCCAGCTCCTATTTATTCATTATGAAATGTTTAACTGTGATGATATTCCATCTATAATTTCTACATTTTTAACCTTTGCAACCAACTCTCCATGCTGTACGGCTTTTTGAATTAACTGCATTAAATGTTGGACTCCCCCTTGTTCGGTTAAATTGAAGGAAAGCCGACGATCATCGTTTGATACTTCAAGACCGACAATATTCTCCTTGGCAAAACCATCTCTAAACAGTTCATGTACCACGCTAAGTTCCGTTAAGGTTAGCTTTTGTTCCATAATCAAGAGTTTCACTTTATTCCAGAACAAATCAGTTTGTAATAATTCATTTTTATAATAAGAAGTAAACGTATTTTTCATATCATCATTTAACAATTGATACATACATGTTTTTTCATAAGAACCTAACTCACTAATAATCGTGTAAGAGGTATAATCGGAATTTTCCAATTGAATGACTTCGTAACAGACTTTTTCATTACGTCTAAACCATTTCTTTGTTATTTCTATATGTACATTAGTAATTATTACAATGGAACCATCTTGATCTTGAAGGGCAATCCCTTTTATTTTTCCTTTGTTGGTTTCGACTTCTACAATATACAATCTTAACTCATCCCTTATCCTATATATAGTGTTACCTAAATTATATCAGACATATCCATGATTTCAACCTTTTTTGTAAATTATAATTTACACGTTATGAATGAAAAAAAAGACTCCCCTATTTTTAGGAAGTCTTCATTTGACTCTTAGGTGCAGTTCATTAATGATACGTAATGAAAAGTTCTTTCATTTGAGGGATTGCGGATTTCAATTTGGTTTCAATTTGTTCTCTCGAAAAATCAATTAATGTTTCTAATTCGGAAGCAACGGAAACGTGCAGTTGGTTACCATTATTCAAATCAATGATTCGTGACTTCTTCGACACCCCTTCTCCAACAATCTCATCCCATAATCCCTGAAGAACATCCAGATCGATATCCGAATGAAGCGAAATACCAAAATTTCGAAGATCAATTTCATCTAAAATGTTCAGGTCTCTCTCTGAATCCTTTTGAGAAAGAATAAGCATCTCCTTTGTCGCATTTCGAATTTCTTGTTTCAACTTTTCAGCAGTCATCCCTTTGTTAAAGCGAATACGAATCAACGGAATTCCACTTAATTTAAAAATGCTGTTTTTCATCTCATCCTTTTTTAGAGAATGGACAGAGTCATGATAAGTGCTATCTTTCTCAATAGCAAGTATAGGGATATAACTGGACGTGCTTATGATTGCAAAATCAACATGAGCCATAAACAAGTAATTCAGTTGTTCACTTGACAAGTTCTCCCGAAGCTTCTCTACATCCATGATCGTTTTAAGACTGATATTAGGAAAAACAAATTGTTGAGGAAACAATTCTAACAACACTCGATATAGATTAATCTCAGACTCGTGAAAGAAAATGGGTCTTGAAATATTGGAACGATCGGCCTGAATAATTTGTCGTTCTAATTTGGGATCAATAAATTCAGCTACCAGTTTTTCAACGGTTGGATCTATTTTATAATGATCCTGATGGACTTCCAACATCCCGAGATGGATTAAGTCAGTGATATTTTTTTCCGTATAAGAAAAACTTTGTTTGGTAGCCATCGCTAATTCCTCTATGGTGAAGGGACGATTCCCCCATTTATACAAGGTAAATAACACTTTTTTGTGATACTTATTTGTTGATTTAAAGTAGTCTTCCTTGATTTGCCGACTTCTTTCAGTCCTTTTCTGTATCTCCTTCTCTAAAATAGCTAAGTTTTCTTTAGCCTTTTCTGATCCATGATCAATAGCTAATTTATAATATTCAATTGCTTTATTGTCATTGTTCTCAATATCATTATATAGAAGCCCAAGATTATTATATACTGAGGCTGGAGCGTTCCCCGCTTCAACTAATTTCAGGTACATCTCTTTAGCTGCTTCGTAGTAACTCATTTCATATAGAGAATAAGCTATTTCAAAGGAATAATGATCTGCATCAGTCAGATATCCTTGCGTGTAAAAATCAACGATCATCTCATATTCTTTATTACTGAACAGTAGATTCAAATGTATATGACCATCGGTGACCTTGTTTGCCTTGTTTGGACTTATTTTGAACAATCTTTGATGTACATTCTTAACAATGTCATAATACTTATCTTCTTCGGTTGTAAAATAAATATTGCTCCAAATCGTTTCTAACGGCATATAAAATTCGTTAGCGATACACCAATCAAAACATTTATTATATTGCTTAATAAATGTTTTGACTTGAGTTTTATTCATCTTAATCGTGAATAAGGTTTGCCCTTCATCCAGATAAAGTTCTATGAAAAATTGAAACAAACCAATGAGTTCTGTGGGTATATAATCATCTATAACCCCATACAATTCTTCGATATACGAGGATATTCTCGTCTTATTTTCGAACAAGAAGTATTCCGAGGTATCATATGCGATTTTTAAAAATGTGAGAGTGTGCTCTATATATTCTCGTTTGCCAATTTGTGTTTTATCCAATTGTTTTAGGATCTCAAGATATACATCTAATGTTTCGAGATAACCAGGTGATTCATAATATAGTTCTGGGTTTTTCCCTTCATGGTTTATATAGAGATGGGCATCAGATTCATCAAATAAGTATACTTGCTCGACAGGATAAATGACGGCATTTATCAATTCTTCTTTCGGGAAGTTGTTCCAAATTTCAAGCAACTTCTCGTCGATTTTTCCGCATGCTTTCTGCTGAGCAAATGATTCCAATATCAAAAATAATATATCATATCGATCTAAGGCACTATTTTCTGGTTTCAGTTTCCACTCTATGTAACTACTCATAAATATATCGTATTTTTGAGTAGCCAAGAGATAATGATTCCCATTGACCAGGGCTTTTTTTAATGCATAGACTACGTCTATCCCCCAACTGTATCCCTTTTCTTTCACTTCAGGTTTTATTAGCAACTCATGTAAGTGGTCTACGATATAATCAACTATCGGAAAGAGGTGTTCTTCGGAGTAAAATTGAGAAAGATATTCATCATAATCACCATCATATTGTTTTCGACTGATGGGAGTTAACATTAAAATGAGATCTTGAGGGTAATTCGCCACTAATTTCGTTTCAATCATCATTTAGCTCCTCTAACAACGAAGTTTTTCAGCTTTTTCCATTATACTAAAAAAGAAAAAAAGATGGAACGTGTGATCACTTCTCTTAAATTAAATCCTACAATTTTGCTTTCAAACATATTAAATACAAAGAGCCTCCTAATAAGAAGGCTCTTTCAGATCAATGACTAAAAAGTAAACGCACAATCATAATTTATCAGAAGATTTTGATTTAACAATATCAATTCTTAAAAAATAATTATCAGGATTTCTCCTTCTTTCTACAAAAATCCAATCTTCACCAATTAGAGTCCGCAAGTATTCCATACTTTCTTCAAACAATCCCAACATCGAAACGTGGTCTCCCTTTAAAGTATAATCATGAATGCGGCTAAACCAAAATGGCTTTGCTTCTAATACTGCTATCACTTCTTCTAATGTCATATATGATCCTTCCAAATTAACATTTTTTTAATATCCCAAATGTTAATTTCATTTTTCATTATATTGAACAGATATTTTCTTTTAAAATATGTTTTTTGTCAATAGCATTCCATACATACACTTCCGTTTTTCCTTTCAACACCTCAATATACTGGCGCTTCTTTTTAAATCCTCTTCGCTCAAGCATACCTTCCAGGATTGGATTAATGATGGATGGAAATCTCACTACACGATACTTCGCTTTAAGTTCATCAATAAAACGTCCTGTATGTCCCTTTCCAGCCACCATTGCGTAAAATGCGGGAATGCACACACTATTATTTGGCTCCTCTACAAGATGACCCGAGATGCCTCTGGCGATCTTATGCATACCACCCAAAGCATAAAAAGGATTATCAACAGCTATCGGATTCATATATGGCATAACGATCTCTTCCTTTACATGTACATTTTCAAATAATTAATATTGGATTTCTTTAATTATTTCAGTATCGAAGATGCAAAGTTCTTTCTCACCCGTAATATATGAAATAACAAGAGCCTTAAAGTTCATTGCAGCAATAACTTTGCTCCAAGTTTCTTCCAAGGGGTATTTTTCAATAAAATCTTCAAAATCTATTGTTGAGACTTTACTTTCATCTACGCTTACCTTTAAAATGGCATCCCCAAATATATGGGCAGCTTCTTTACTTGAAGTAAGATAAAGCCCTGTTCCCCATAGCCCTTTGCCCAACTGAAAATCGCTATTTAGGATACTCTTCTGTCGCCTTTGTGTTGTTCCGTGATACCAGAACATTTTCTCACTCCGATCTCTTTAAGTATTGTCCTTCAACTTCTTCATTGGAATAAATTCAATTTTTTCATTCGAAGCACTTAATCTTAGTGATGCACCCAAATCACTCTTTGACTTTCGATATTTCTTTCATAAAAGGCGATATCTACAAGGTCACCTTCTTCGAGGGACAACCTTGCAATATCTCTCTCTTGTATCACAAATTCAAGATCAGGATGTTTTTTAAAAAATTCTTCTCCAGTCGAATCCATACTTTCTCTCACGATTAATTGTCTCCCCTTTGATTTAAGCATGCATAAACTAATTTGAACTCGATCCGTTGGAGCAACTTCCTCTGGTCGTTTAGCAAGACTGTATAGGAAACGCTTACGATCACCAGAGGATTCTATCTCTTACGAGTCAACGAGTGCATAAAGTCTATATGTGCTGAGATTACATCAATTTTCGCACTAAAATCATCTAAAGTTGTATGTTCTAAGACCTCTATCATTTCGTTTTTTACCATTTCAAACATTTTTACGTAAGACATTATTATACCTTCTCCTATCTATTGAACTTACTAAAAAACATACTTCCGCCAATAAGCCTTTTAAGTATTTTCTCTCGGTGCGTTCAAGTTTTTTTATTTCAGCATCACCAGATCATTAGGATGTTGATTTTCCTTAGCCTCAACCGATCTACGAAATAGAAATCAACCCAAACCCTTGACATGGCTTTCCTTTTGCTAATTTTAGCTTTTTTTTAATTCAAAATATATAGCATTGTTAGAGGAAGAATAAATCCTTCCTCTATGCAGATTTGAACAGCCCTTTTACTTTTCAAGAAGATCACGAATAGCTTGGTTAATTTTCTTTATTACTTCATGATCATCTACGATATTGCCAGTGCAACACCCGCCACTAACCTTAATGCTACCATAACGAGGCTCTTTGACTCTCTTACAACTACTCCAATCTTTCGTTCCATCTGTGTTATGCTTATATTGATTTCGCCATTTCATTTCTCGGTAATAGAATTGTCCACTTCCACATGGAAGCTCAAACGAATACCAAGTCGTTTTTCCCTGGATAGCTGCCCAAGCTCCTACCCAAGTCGTTGCAACCCATCGAACTGCCCCGTTTACTTCTTTAAAAATGAGAACAAGACGGTCTGAATCAAGAATTTTAGGCCATAACTCTTCTTTGTAACGGTTTGTTGCTTCAAACGCTATAATGGAGTTAGCTATCATTTTTCTGCCATCCTTGAGCGATGTTGCTGATTCGTGCAGTATTTGCAAACTTAGGCAGCCGTACTCGCCTCCACATGCTTCCAAGCGAACTTTCCAACGAGATTTTCCTTTACTTGAGGACGGTTTGTATACCGACCCTTTATAAGGATAAGAATTTCCTATTGTATTTACAGGGACAAGAACAGAGTAAGTACCTGAAAATTGCCATTCTCCATCAATATCAATACCACCATCAGCATCCAACCTAATTTGTTGGTAGGGTTCCTTTGTTTCAGCTTCATTCCTTAAATGCATTACGTCCATTACATATCCATCCCCTTGTTGTATTGTTAACTATACTTTTCCTTAAAAAAAGAGGAGGTTTTCAAGCCTCCCCATCTTTAAAGCTATTTATTTCTTAGCTATTTTCAGCCCATATGCCCTGCTATTCCGTTCGCCACACATAAACTCAACGTATCCTTTCGCCTGTTGTTCATTGCAGAAGTTTGCATAGTTTCGGCGACCGTCGGAATGATTAGTTCGGATTACAGCAGTTGTGTATTTTTCAGGTAGAAAATCTGGAAACCCTGTTTGACCACGCTGTATAATCTCGAATTCCGGCTTTTTGTAGCTTTGATGTTGCCAAAGAACTTTTCCACTTTTCGTGGATACTACTTTTACAATACATTGATCCAGCAAACGGCTACCACCATAACTACGACGGTTTGCAAGTAGTAATGGAATCTTCACTTCACCCATGGAACAACCAATCGTCCCGATGGTAAGGTTCTCATCTGCCATATCGTAACCCGTCTCTTGATCCCCATAAAAAAATCTGCACCGCGTCCCTGCACGATATGCATCATCGAGTACACGAATTAGCGAATCAGGAGTCTCCCCATTATAGTAGATCCCGTTTAACGCTTTATACGTCTCCAGTTCCCCAGTTAGCCGTGTTTTAACAGTAACTTCTTGAATTCCATACGATGTGCCCGATTTCGTCCCCACAATTTCGGTGCGTTTTCTTGCAACTAAACTCATATAAACATCCTCCCCATGTGATGCATCACGCATCTCCAAATATATATAAGATAATTTATCTTACGCATGGATGGGTCGATTCATAAGAATAGAAGATAGAAAAAGCTAAGGGATTCCTTAGCTTTTTAAAGTGCCCATTTCGTTTGTTATTCCTCTGTCATTTAACAATGAAGAGGTTTGTTAAAGTTTCACAATAGCAAGTCATTACGCATCGCATTACACTTATTTAAGCTTGGTTAACTGTTCAATCGCTTCATCCAATGTTTCAACTGGAATAAGATCTATTTTCTCATGATCTTCTGAAGGAATGTCCATCATTTGCGATTTTGGGTATAAGAAGACATCGGCACCTTCTTTAATTGCTGTTCTTATTTTCATATCCAGTGAACCAATGCGACCCACATTGCCAACAACATTAATAGAGCCTGTTCCTGCAATCTTTTTACCATGTGTCAAATTTACTTCTGGCTTCAATTGCTGAACAATCCCCAAGCTAATCATTAACCCCGCCGAATTTCCCGCAAAACTCATTTTTTTTGTATTAACAACCTTCTCTTCATCCACATTGGTGATGTCTAAGGTGGTTTCAGGCATAATTCCAGCAGTCAATTGATGATTACAATCTCTTTCGTTCGCAATAAATGAAAGCTCTTTTCTTGTTCCCTCTCTTTCTATCAAGACGGTTACACGATCCCCTTCTTGATGTTCATTTAATAAAAGATTGAAGTCTTCCCCTGTTGTCACTTCTTCTCCATTCAGTGATATCAATTTATCACCAGGTTCAAAAAGCTTTGCTATTTTACTATGATAGGAGGTTGTCAAAACAACGGGTTCCTTCCAAATACCATTCGGTTCAATATGGACTGTATGGAGAGCAGCAGCAATCGCATTTTGACTCATATAGGGCAAAATCCTGTGCCCATATTCCTGCTCATCATCATAGCTGAATGAACTACATGCTTGAGGAGAAGCTGCCCTTCCCTCATATCCCATCCACCTGTTCCGCAGTTCTTCAAGTCGATTCTTAGGGGAATTGGAATAGACATAGGTTAAATAGAAATGAGCATTAGGAACTTCTTTTCCACCCAAAGTTTCAGACTGGATGAATTGATTTACATCTACAAGTCCTCCTTCTTTGACTTTTTCTATTTTTTCTTGAGGTGGCAAATAGGATAAAATAATGCCTCCAATTAAAACACTTCCAAACAGGGCTGTTATAGCTAAATATATAGCAGTCCATTTATTCACTGCTTTCATTTTCACACCTCTAATAGTTAAAAATAATGTTCTCTACATAACAATATCGGAAGATAAGAAAAAAACAGAGAGTTGTTATCACTCTCTGTTTTATCACCATTCAAACTGGTTTCTTTAATATTGATTAAAGATTTTTTTGTAGATCGATAATTTTCTGTAAAACATCATGTTGGTCCTTCAAGATGACTTCCTGATATTCAAAAATGGATAGCCCCAAATATTCGTGAAGCTCCATAATCTTACTTTTCGATTCTTTCCATTCCTCTATAGCTTCGTCCAACTGACAAAGCTTAGCCTCGCCTGATTTAACCCTCTCAATAAACGTTTTTGGACGATTTTTCTTCTCATACTCATCCATTTGAAGAATGTTACAAATTGCCTGAGGAGCAAATGAACTTACATCATACTTTTTCCCGAGTGCAAGGATCAAAGCATAGTCAAACGTTTCAGACACCTCATGGTAACGTCTTCCATGAATAACAGGCTGAAAGTATACCCAATTTCCTTCCTTTTGTTTACGTTGAATCTCGACAATCGCAATGTCATCATTTACGATCGTGGTATCAAGAACACATTCACCTATAGAGAGCATTAATTCTTTTTCAATTTCGTTTTTCTTGTTCTGCTCTTCTTCATAACGCTTAGCCATTCCAAAAATACGTGCTAATGCATATTTCCCATTCTCACGCTCCATTAAATCCTTAAAGTAACTTACAATCTCATCTGTTCCTTGAAAGTCTTGCAGCATATATATGCCCCCTTAATATGATGTGTAGCATAACACAAACTGTTTTTACGAATTCATTAATACTTTATGCTTGAAGTTATCCGGTTATAAAAAGTGCAATAAAAAAAATGGGCATTAAATCATGCCCATGTTCTCCAAATTATACGGCTGCTACAGAACTTCCGGGGGAAGATCCATTGTGCGAATGAACTATTTTTTTTGGTTTCGAAGATTTGACAGGTGTTTTAATTGAATGAATTACAATTTCCTTTCCACCTTTGATCATAGTGAGAGGCTTATCTTTTACAACACGCACCTCAATGGTTTGAAATCCTGGATCTTCATAGCTTGTAATGGACTCCCCATTATCCACAAAGACAGGGAACTTCACGTTAGACAAAGAACTCACCATATTAGAGATTTCCAAACCAGCACGTATGATTTCAGAATTGGAGCAAATTTTCAGTTCCTTTCCCTCATAATAAATCTCGAAGCAATCTTTCAACAAACCTGTAGATTCAACAGGTCTTTGTAAACGAATTTCGACGTTTTTCAGATGCTTTTTGATTTTACGGGTCAGAATTTCAATTTTCTTTGCATTAAATTCTTTGATGCAATAAATCTTATTTCGAATGATCTGTTCCATCTCTATATACTCATTCATTTCTTTCTCACGAACTTGCAGATCTTTCAAACGTTCGTCAGCGCTTTTTTGCAATGCTTTTCGTTCTGCCTCATGAGCAAAAACCTCTTCCTTTTGTTTTTGCAAAACCTTTAGCTCGGATTGTAATTTCGTTTTCTCAATGGATACTTGAGAATTAAACTCACGCTCAATACGTGAATTTTCCGCTTCGAGCTTGTCTACTCCGAGATTATGCATTTCTGCTTGTAAGGATTTAATCAGTGAATTCTTATTCACTTCAAAAGCTTTCTCGGCATTTGCAATAGAATTAACTTCAACCGAAATAGCTTTAAGTCTGTTATTTATGTTTTGTATCGCTTTAGTTCTGCATTCTTCAAATTGTTTGCGTTTTTTTTCGTCTTCTTCTTTTGACTTTTTAATTTCTGAAAGAAGATTATTTCCTTCCTTCTCTAATTCTGCCAACGTTTTTTGCTTTTCCTTTTTCTTGATTTCTAATTGTTTTGTCTCTTTAGCTACTTCCATTGCCAATTCGGTAGCAAGAACCTTCAGACTCGCTTCAGAGATCGTTTGCTTGCAGTATGGGCATTGTTCACCCTCTTTTACATGCACATGTCTCGTGCTAAGCTTGTTAGCTTCTTCTTCCAACAATTTTCCATCTCTAAAGTTATGTTTATAATCTGATCGTAAAATACTTAGTTTTGCTTCAATATGAGCAGGATTAAAAGGCGTATATTGTTTACTCATTTCTACTTCGAGCTTCTGTTCAAGCAGCGCTTTTTCTTTGAGCAACTCCGATTTTTGTGTCTGCTGCTCAAAGGTTTGGTGTTGTGCTTGAGCTAACTTTTGTTGAATTTCATTTCGTTTTTTCAAGATTTCACGAAGATCTTTTAATAATGGCTTGCGCGCATTCAATTCTTCCAATTGCTTTTGAACTGCTATAAGTGGGGTCTCATCAAAAACATGCGGCTCAGGAATCAAAACTTTTTCAATCAACTTCCCCATGTAACCCTCTAACCACTTTCGCTTATCATCCAATTCTTTGAGTTCTGCATTCCGATTCTTGAGATATTCATTGCTTTGGTCAGGAAGAAATACTTCATCCCTCAAAACTTCACACTTGAAATCATCCATTTCAGCAAGGATTTCCTCCTTGGTTTGATTAGGGAATAAGTTTGCAACAGTTCTGCGCAATATGGTCTCATCCAGTGAAAGTAAAAACATTGGATTAAACGCACTAAGGAACAAATCCATAGGAATGAGTTCTTCCAAACGTTTTTGCGGGATCGTTTCATAATCCAGTTTAATGGACATTGAAGATGTTTGCTTCCGCTCCAACTCATGCATGTTACCGTCCTGATCCATAAAAGTTAAAATACCCACAACAGACTTGGTGTCTTTATTTATAACATTGATTTCCTTCTGTTTTCCAGCAATGTTTCGACCTGTCATGATCCATGCAAGAAGCTCGCCAATACTACTTTTTCCTTTTCCATTGTCTCCAAGAAATTCATTCTTCCCAAGATCAAATGGTATGGTTATAGCATCTTTGAACCCCCTGAATCCTTGTACTTGAACTTTTATCAATTGAATCAATTTAAAAGACTTTAATAATGTTGACATCACAACATCTCTCCCTTTAACCAGATAGGTTTATGAAATGTATTAAATAAAATCCCTTTCTTTTATCGCATATTTTGTTTTATGCAGTTGTTCAACTTAAAATATCAAAAAAAACAAAAAGAGAAGTCGCATTATCACGACTTCTCTTGATTTCAAACTATAAATAGATACGAAAATGAACAATATAGAAAACCTCTTATTAGCATCGGTATTTCCGTAGCATAACTATAAACATTTTTTCAACCCTCAATTGGCTTCATCATGTTATATCATCATGTTATATACAGGTTTACTCCAATCTTTAAGCCATATTTCTTCTCCAATAGCTCCCATTTCACATCGTTCACACTCCCGACAGCACCAACGATTTAATCGTTCTTCTGGTTTTACTGGTTTCATATCTCCACCTTCAGATACAATTTTGGTTTTTCCACTCTCTGGTGCTACTCCTGCTTTGTCATCAGATAAAAACGCATAATCATCAGGATCGTCACTTAACTGCTCTTTAGGTCTACCGTTAATGCCAAATGCTCGATCACATTTAGCATCACAACCAATCATCACTTTCATCCCAAAAGCCGTCACTTCTTTAGTGATCATAATTTTATTGTCTCCTTCTGTTTTTACGAAATTTTAGGATTTGGACTTATCATTTCACTACATCTCCGAGAAAACATCAGCAATCTTCTTTCGACATCACAGAATTTACATAATCAGCAATCACTATA
Organism: Paenibacillus sp. 1182; assembly: GCF_017833915.1. NCBI lineage: Bacteria > Bacillati > Bacillota > Bacilli > Caryophanales > Paenibacillaceae > Paenibacillus > Paenibacillus sp. 1182. Next base: position 431,151 of record NZ_JAFICR010000004.1, read on the forward strand.
TCGTCCAATTCTTCAATATTTTCTTCAGAGTAATTCTCAACGAGATGGTCAAGTATTCTTTCATTAACAACTTTCATTTCGTCTTCCGTCAACTTAATTGCGTTTGCATCGCAGTAATTTTCTATTGTCGCAATAACTTTTCGATTCATGTCTTATTCATCTACCTCTCTTATTTTCTTAAAGTCAACCTTTATATAACATTTAAAAAACAGGACGATATTTTCTCATCATAAAATGAACCCCATCTACTTAAATCGGTATCATATTTTTATGCACAATTTAGAAAATGCACTCGTCCTAATTATGAAAGACATACAAATTTAGTCGCTTAATCTCATGACGGTTACGACAATGCACGATTTTTTCACGAAGTGAAGCCTCATTCTCAGAATGTAAACGGGTTAAATTCATTGTTAACACTTTATCGTTTAGTTTTATACTTATCTTCCACTTAGAATCATGGCAATAAGAACGATATGTTTCTACAATGGATATTATCTCGAAATTTTCTTTAGGTTCATTGGGAACACTTCTTTTATCTTCACAACCATAAAAACACTGGTCAAGTACATGATCACCGTATTTATCATGTAAGGGTTTCAAGTAACGCCCCTCTTCATAACAAAAATCACACTTACCTATAGTTAGTGTTTCTTCTGCATCCGATAACTGATATTTTTCCGTCGCCATATAAAACCGACTCCTCCCAAAATATAAATAATTACACCTTTTTCGTTCATCATCCTTTGTTATATACACGTGCAAATCCGAAAATAAGAATTAATTCTTTTCTATGTAAAAAAGCAAACCTTTATAGGTCTGCTTCATATTCGAATCTTTGTTCATCCTTTTTCTTTGATAGATACATCGACTCAAGAAACAAAACAATTGCTGTAAAAACATGAAGAATCCAGCCCAAAACGGGTATTGCGCCTAACATTGCACCTACAATGCCGATCAGATTCCCTACAACTAACTTTTGTCTGTTCGCAAGAAGTAAAACAATTGAAATCAAATGCAAAACACCTACAATCAAAAGTGGTGTCCAGCCATTAGCTAAAATAAAAGCGCCGCCAATTAACGGAATTGCTAAAAAAGCCTCAAACCCAAATGTCACCCATTTCAAGACTTTATGGATGTTCAACAACAAATCACCTTCCCTTCTTTCATTTACATATGATACTGTCAATGACTTCACATTATAATGGGAGTCAATTATACCGTTGAAACTAAAAAAAGCAGACCTCTTTAAGTCTACTTTTCGATAAACCATGGATAGCTCAATATGACAATTTTCATTACTTAAAAAATGCTTCTACAGCTTCTTCATACTGATGAAAAAAGGCTGGAATTTCTCCTACCGTGAGGTTTGCCTTACCACTTTTAGCAACACCAGAAAAATACCAATATTGATCTTCCTTACCCCGTTTAAACGATTCCCATATAGTCAGCGTACATTTGGTAATTCTCTATCATCTCAAGCAAATTTGCATATTTATCTACTACGACGAGTGCTTTTTGTTCAAGTGTACCCTTCTTCGATTGTTCAATCGTGTGTGCTTTTCGTTCCTCCCAGGTTTTACTCTTGTCTTCAATGTTATACGCAACCAAGGATGTAATCTCTTCTCCAAACTCTTTTTGGATATCTCTAAGGTCACTGGCGTATCTTTTTTTCATAAGGTTTCTGGATCATGATGAGTATCTCCTTTTTCAACGTTACAGGTGCTACATGCAACTACACAGTTCTTCGGTGAGGTAAGCCCACCTTTTGAAAGTGGTATTTTATGATCTATCGTGTCCCCTGGTTTCCCACAGTAATAGCAAGTGAATTTATCTCTTCGTAAAATATGTTTTCGAAATGTTTGATAGTTTTGACTAATTACATTAACGATTATATTTTTGTAATAGGGGATAATTTTGCAAAATCCTTCTTCTACTAAAAGCTTTGCATCCTCAAAGGGAACTATTTTCCAAGCCCATTTTTGTTTTTCACTTTTATTACCATGGTAAATCTGAAATGCATAATGATCTGGGTCAAGCAAACTAAGGTCATCGACCAAAACATGATTTTTCTTGATAAAGGTCATCGAACGGATAACATTCTGGACATTCAATCTTTCAACAAATGGAATTTTTTTAATCGAAAGCTCATCTTTTTTAAGAAGCTGACTCTTCCAGCACATTTTACATATCGATTGAGTAAAGTTCCTGCGCGAGTTAAGACGAAGACAAAGTGGACACTTTTTATAGAGCCAACTATGTAATCCTTTATCACGGAAAGGGTTCTTATCCATACGTCTTAAACGCTCCGTTACATCAGCCAATTTACATTCTTTGCAGACACAAATCATATTTTTGGGAGACTTAATTCCTCCAGCACTTTTAGGTATAAGTCTTATTACATCTAAACCATGATCACCGCAATAGTAACAAACTGAATTTTCTCTTTCTAAAACAAAAGATTTTAACAATTTATCGGTATAAAGCAAAAGAATCTTTTTTCCAGTAACCGCTATAGCCGATTTTTCTTGTATATATTTAATCGCTTTGTCATAAGGCATAACCGAGATATTACTAAAACTGTAATGAATTGAACCAACCTCTATATCTTGAAAGGTTGGATCTAACTCCATATCACGAAATTGATATTCCATAACCTTAATTCTCCAAAATTGTTTATCTCGATTTTGCAATTGATAAATCGAATCACACTCCAAACAAAACGAAGTTCTATACTTTGATATCGACATCAAAATTTGACTCAAAGGTCTTGGGTTACCACATATGATACACTTAACGTAGATACATGACGCTTCGTCAGTTTGCTGTTCATTCTCGATCATCTTCATCACCTTTAATAAATATATATGAGCTAAAAGTTGCTTCTTCCGTATATTCATTCATCGTTATCCTTCATCCTCAGCATTACTCTTACCATTATAACCTTTTTCTGATGAAGTAAAAAAATCGTACTGCTATACCTTTTAACTCTTGTTTGAATAAAATGGATATGATAACATAAAAGATGTCAACCTTTAGCGGTGGGTTTTTGCTTATAATGGGAGGGGTATTGTCACTACCCCTCCCAGAACAACGATGTGCATCATGGCGCGCACTGCAATATCTTAGCAAAGCCCACCAAGCTTGTTACATTTCAACCTGATCCAACGATAAAGTTTCTGAAATTGAGGGAGGCGCAACACTCCTTCAAAACAACACAGTGCTTCACGATGCGCACTGTGTTGCACCACAAAATCCGCTAAAGGCTTCGCTAACCTTTAGAGGTGAGTTTTACGATGGTCACGTCTTTTACGTAGCCATCGGTAAAGTTTTTGAAATTGAGGGAGGCGCTACCCTCTCTCAGAACAACGAAGTGCCTAACGGCGCGCATTATATTACTGTGATTACAGCAAAACCCACCGTAGGCTACCAACATTAGCGGTGGGTTTTGCGCTTGTTACGCCTACATCACATCCATCGGAATAACTTGCGTAAACTAAATAGTTGGATACTACAAAAAAAAGACCCGTTAAATAGGTCTTCAATTAACAATGTTACCGTGTATCTCTCCTTGGTTACAATGAACCGCATCCTCCTATTCTCGCCACTGTACGTCAAATACAGGATCGCAGCCCTGTTTGCCCGGAACTATCCCCTTACGGTCTGGAATCAACATCCGAAGGACCTTTCGATCGGTTTCACATACCTCCTTAAAGACCATCGGCATGTTCGGATCGGCTACCATTCCAAAATATTCAACGTCTGGTTGAAAGACTTGCCCTTTTCTAATTTCATCTACAACGCTATGAAACAGCGCTCCTGCGATTTTTGGATCGATTGGAAATACAATTTGTAAATCCAAATGCCCAAAGCTTTCTAATACGCCATGTGTATGATAGTTGCATTGGTCTTTTCCTTCAGACGGATCGAGATCAACATAAAAACCATACTTTTGAATACATTTTTCTTTAAATTCCTGTACCTGTTTTAATCGGTTCTGCAATTAAACTCATCTCATTTCAATAATATATTTTTTCATAATCGATTCCATATTATGAACGATGATTACAATTTAGCGTAATGCATCATAAAACAATATGTTTGCTGGTATTCTGAAAAAGTCAGCCATTCTTTTTTGTATTTGAGGATCAGGCAAAAATTTACGGTGAATGTATTTCCGTATCGTAGTGGGATCTAAATCCAACCATGTTGCAAAGTCCCCAAGTGAAATATCGTACACAACTAACAGACCATGCAAAATATTATTCTGAGCCGGAGATACAGCAACAACTCGTTTATAATATTTTGATCGACTTGGAATGCATATGATAGGAGAATTTTTCATGACCTCTTCATTAAATAAAATGTGATGAGGATAATTTAAAACATCGCACATTTTGCTCATATTATGGTCATTGGGTTGAGCACCACCCATAACCCAATCATTTACTCGTCTCGAAGACACACCTATTTTTTTTGCGAGGTCAGACAGTTTGATATCTTTTGATAATAGTATTGCATATAAGATTCGATTTCTAATCTGTTTTTTAGTTTTTCGAAACCTACTTACCTTAATGCCCCTACCTAAATATTTCACAGGATTTTCTTCTTGATATTTTTCAAAGTACGACATGTCACGATTCGTATGGTTCATTAAGAAACCTCCATATCCACTTACTCCATAATTGATGGTAAAAAGCATCATACCTCAATATACTCGAATCTTGCCTTCCTATTGAATTGATTCCCTTTAATTATTCAGTGTGTACCAGAAACATAGCTTCAATTCATTGCATAGACAATTCTCCTTTTTAATTGAATCGTTACTTGACTCCCGATATATATAAGACCCTATATTATAGTTAAAGAGCTCGCAGGAGATAAGAAAGCCTCCTTCTAAAGTGTAATTCTTGAAGGAGGCTTTCTTATATTCATATTTCTTTTCACTTTAATGCAAACCATCAATATAGAAGAAATCAACACCATCTTTATGGAAATCATTGAATATTTTTTTTGCAGATTTCGACGATTCGTGATTTTTCAAGCGTTGAGGTACTCCTATTGCATATTCGAGTATATAGACTTCTGCTTTAGGTTTCGAAAAACCAAAACCCTTCTTCTTGCTTATCGTTCCATAACCATCAGATGTAGTAAAAAAAACAATCTGACCTTCTTCGAAAACTCTTTCAAACTGATAATCGAAGTTTACTTTTATGGCTTTTTCATCCGCTTTTAAGGCTTCAAATTCTTCTTGTGTCTTTATAGTAAAACTGTCTCCCATCAAAACACTCCTAACTAATTTATTTATTATTTACAAGGACAGATTAAATACTTTCTTATCAACTTTCAGAGCTCCAAAATTATGTATTTCAACTTCTCTTCTCTATTTTACCAATGACTTTAAGAAAGGCAAGTAGAATAAGGAAATCGAATAACTCAAACAGTAACCCAACTGTTTAACAGTTGGGTTACTGAACTATAATCTATATAAATTCAATAAAGCTTGGAGATCTCATTTTTCCCGATTTTGAATAGCATTGAAATTTCACTTTACATTTCAGAATGGGCTCAAGGATAATCCAATCTTCTGTTTCTCTGACCGCTAATTGTTTTGCAATCTTAAAGAAAGCTTTCGATATTTCTTTTGATGGAGGAAATTCAAGCTCCCCTACATATTTCCCTTTATGAAGCAAACTCCAGCCAAACTTCGCTTTTCGGATACCTCCGATTTCCACAATCTCGTACTGATAGTTCTTGGTCTTATACCAAGCGTTATGATCCGAGCATGAACCAAATTTGTATTTACTCTCCTTTGGTTTAGACACCACTCCTTCCCCACCAATCTTAGTAATATTTTCGAAGAGCATTTCTCCGTCATCATAAGAAGGGGTGATCGAAATTCGGCTGTCAGGGGCTACTACATCTTCTAACAACTCTATTCGCTCCGTTAAAGCAAGTTGATGAAGAGGTTTGCCATTCAAGAAAACCATGTCCCAAACGACAAAATGAGCAGGAAAGGAATTCATATATTTTTTGATGGAACTTTCTTTTGAAGCATGGAAGCGGGTCATGACGCTCTCAAAACAAGGCATGGGCGGAGATAACAATGGATCCAGTACAATACACTCTCCGTCCAGAATGCAGCTTTCAACTGGCAACTGAATGGATTGTAATTCTGGATATTGGTGAGTACATTCATTCAATTCCCTGGTGAACAATCTCACCTTACCTCGATCGTAGTGGAATAGCAAACGATGACCATCCCATTTATATTGATGCAAGAACCTCCTATCTGAAGGCACTTTTTCTGACTTTTGTAATACCATTGGTTGAAAAGGTTTGTTTAGCATTATAATCACCCATTACAACATACCATCAATGAAGATTTCATCACATGCTTAATTATTCCCATCCATTCCAGTGTTCGTACATATACCTTTTTTACCTCCAATGGTTTCTGTAATAGTGCTATAATAAAATTTAAATATACGAAGAAAGGTTGCTTCCAGTGCAATTTGAATATACAAAAAACATAGCTGATTTTGAGAAAAAGGTGGTGCTTCATCACCGAAAAGAATGGTTTAGTGATTTGAAGAATATCTCGGAACTTCACTCTTATGTAGGAGCCCCACTTTCAAATATAATTAAAGGTAGATCAACGTTTCTATGGATCATAACGTATGTATCAGAGCTTTTTGAAGCTGCATATGATTATGGAAATGAACACCTTCCACCTGAAGCAGTAGATGAAGTCATCCATTATGAACAAAAGGGTAAACTTTGTGTTTATTTATCAGTTCTCACGTATGCCTTAATTATTTACAACCAAATTGCTGACGATAAAGAAATGAAATACGTCCAAGGATATTATCATCACAAAGCAGATGCCGTAGATTGGATATCGAGTGTATTTGGTAATGAGCATCTTGGAAATCATGCATGGATTACGATTGGTAAGGCAGTTATTGATATAAGTATCAAGCAAGAAGAACGTTTTTTTCGATTTAATAGTTATCCTATCATTTTAGGTGAAGTCCCTCCTGAAATGACTCTTAAAGGATTTCCCGAACTCAAAAAAACAGTTAACAAATATATAGAGCAGATGGCGAAACGACGAAACATGTCGGTTTCAGATTGGATAAGTCAGCATAATTCTTATATGGGAGAGTTATTAAAAAAGAAGACCTTATAGTGGTCTTCTTTTCTTGTAGGCGTATGAATTTAAGCGTTAATTTGATCTAACTTCTTGATCATTCATTAAATTGCTATTTCCATGATTGATCTATTCCATAAACGGTTAAGAGGATATCCTCAACCTCTTGTTCATTTTTAAGATCATAATGAACTTTATCCATTCCACTTGCACCATGTGTAGAAACCTCATATGCCTCTATTTCAAGATCATCGGTCGGATTTCGTCCAACCTTACTCACGAATTCAAGTGCATCTAAATACTTTTCTTTAACATTGTAAAAGTCATTTATTCGATAATAAATCGAATAAATTTCTTGATGCTCATAAACTTGTACCGTTTCGTAAGTTTGTTCATCTGTCTTCCTCACAAATACGATTTGATTATTCATTCCAGTTGATTTGACCCATTTTGTACTCGGTTCTCTTACAGTGGGGAAGAAAAGTTCAGGCAGACCTTTTTGTTTTAGCCAATCGTTGATTTCCTCGATATTTTCTTCCATCATCTCCACTTTCAACGGAGTTTTCACATCATCATCAGCATATTGTATTAATTGAGATTCATATAATAACGGAATTACGTTTTGATTCATTTTTTCCTTGAGGAAGGATTCGAATTTCTCTTGATCTATGGTTCTTTTGTCAACAATGCCACTCGACAAGAAAAAGTCACTATAACCCGTTATTAAAACAACTTCGCAAATGTTTTCATCTTTCCAGTTATAGAATTCTCCCATCAAACCTGTTTGCCACATATTCACACGTCCTTCGCATTATTGTAGATGTGTAATTATACATGTGTATTACATTTTAATTTGCATCGAGTTTAAATCTTCCATTTGAGTCATTACAATTATCACTGAGTTTGTTTACTCCGTCAACAAGAGTACCCTTTCACTTATTTAACGATACGTTCTCTTAATTTGCTATACTCCAGGTATATTCCCCAATTGACATTTCCTAATCGACGCATAAGAATATCAACTTCATGCTGGACATGTTCGTTGCCACTCACATCTTCGTATTTGAAAATACATGAGATCAATAAGGCTTGACTAAGTGCAACATTTGCGTTTTCCATGTTATTCCGATAATGAACATCCCAAATGGAGCAGCTTACTAAGTTCCGATCTGCTTGATTTACTTCTTGTTTATATTTTGATCGGTCAATCTTATACGAGATTCCTTGCAAGATCTCTTTTAGCTTCCGATTAACTATAGCAATATCGTTCGCATTCCTTCGATCCCTTTTCTTTTTTTTTGTTCATTCAGATACCAATTCATTTGGAACAAATCAACACCATCCTTTTGAATTTATTTTTATTAAACTCCTTAAATATAAAGGCTTTTATAGTATAGTCGTAACAAATTGTACTTATAGCCTTTTATAAAAGCGTTACTACCTCTCGATTCGACTAAAACACTTAAAGAGAATGAATCTGACCATTATTCAGTACATTATTTCTAAAGACAATGAAGAAAGAGGTGTTTGTTTTGAATTTTGAAGATCTTGCTCAAGACATACAGGACGCAGCAAATGACCCTCATAAGAAGGAAACGACGATTCGCCGTTTCGTACGTAGTTTCTTTAAGGAAAACGAGTATTGGGTTGCATGTCAGTGGAAAGAAAATGCGGAGGATATGGAACCTTTTGTCGGTTACCATAACGAAACGATTCCATGTTTTTATGTATTTACAGATGCCCAGCTTGCTTATAATTTTTCTCACTATTATGGTCTTTCAGATCCTGAAGGAAAATGCTATGCGATGAAGCTTCCTATGACGGATTTCGTAAAGCATATTGAATCTTATGAAGAGAGCGGTGTAGAGTTAGTCATGTTTAATGAAGGTGGACAGTATTTTGCCCATAATATTGAAAATATTATCGAGATATTAAAAAAATGAAAACTGAAAAATATAAATCGTGCAAATATTTTCATTTCGAGGATGTATTCGTTGAAATTGTCATTGCAAATAACTATTCATTTAAAGAAGCGAAACGGATAGCTAAAGCAGAAACGAAAGCAATTCTAAAAAACGATTTTATATATTTGATTTTCGATAACCGATATTCAATCGTTAAAAGTAATGATCGTAAATTATATGAATTTGAAGTTTGTACTAAAAAATTACCCCCACCTATCAATATAAAAGAAATGACATGGAATCAGAATAAAGAGTTAATCCTACATGATGAATATATGTGCAAACCAGATGACTATCTAATCGTCTCATGGAGTATTACAGAAGCATATGAGAAGCTAAAATCATTATATCCTCATATGACTCATTTCGATCTCTCTTCGTTACGTTATCGCATTGAAAAAGAGAACTCATTGTAATTCTAAGAGTTCTCTTTTTCATGCCAATTTATTCGATCAAATCGTTCACATCAACATCATTCATTACGAATTGAACAGACTTGATTTTCAATGGTGAAAGTCCTTCATAATTTTTATATTGAATGGCTCCAATCCCTTCTTCAATACCTAAAAAAGTTCCTAAAACTTCTTTTCCAGAATCGTATATATTTGCGCAATGAAGGTTTGGCTCTTCATAAACATACTCTGTACCTTCCCCATCGAATTCCGTTTTCAAAAAGGTTTTTTTTACTGTTTCAATAACGTATAGCGTCTTACTCATATTATAACTCATTCCTTTTCGTTTGTTTTTTAACGCCTGCTTTTTAATTTTTATATTTTATACTCTTCAAGATGGGTTATTACCTTTTCGCCCTTAACGTAAGGCAGTTTCAATATTTTGTAGACTCAATTCTATATTCGTTTCACGCCCAATATAATGAAGGGCTACCTTATTTGTATTCATATAAGCCATAAGCTTTTTATAAAAGGAATGGTTAAAGACCGACCAGTATACAAAAACAGCATCATAATTATCAATATGGCTTAATTTGCGGTTTATATGATCAATCTCAATAAAAGTTACTTTTGGCAATACCTCTTTCATTTTACCAATCCAATTGGGATGACCTCCAATGATCGCCACATTCCATTTCTGAATACGAGAGACCATTTCATTCAAACTCAGTTCGTTTCGAACTTTATGCTCATCATCACCTAAATTATATACATAGGCTCTAAGAGCTGCTACTTCTTTGCGATGATCTTCTCTCTTTTCCAGTTCAGATTGCGTTTGTTGTAAGGTACGTTGCGCTTTTCTCAATTCCTCTTCGAGTTGAACAATACGATCTTCTCTGCTTTTTTCAATGGATTGGAGGTCTAATTTTTCTTTTATTAAAATAGATTCATTTTCCTTTAATCGTTCTTCCATCTGTTTAAGCTCAAGATAATGTTGTTCTTTTGAATCATCTAAATACAAACGTTTGGTTTCCATATAAGTCGACGATAGTGCCTGGATGTATAAAAGCGAGATGATGTATAAATCACGATCGTTATCTGATAATCGGTTTCCGTCATATTGTTTACACATGATGAATTCAAGAAATACATTCTCAATATCTGTCTTAGTAACCATCACGTTTTCTGTTAGATCCATCTCGTTCATTCCATTAAGCTTTATCCAGTTGCTTAAAGAACCTATATATTTAGAGATCCCTTCCTTGAACACTTCACTGCGAATTTCCTGCATGGAGATGAATATATTGCCCACTTCTTTAGAGCTAATCTCTCTTTCAATAAAAAGTTCCAGAAATTTCCCCATACTCATGGGGCGCATATTTCGTGGGATATCGTAATGTTGAAATAAAGTATCAATTCGCTTTTCATATCGTTCTTTGTGCTCTTTAGAAAATCGAAACTCTTTTGCCACGATCTCAAACTCTAAACCTTGCATACCTGCAATCAACATTTTTCCATATTCATTCAGCGCAAACCTGATATTTTCTTTCACGCATATATAAAGAGCGATAGAAGCACCATAAAATAACTGTAGATCAGTGACTTTATCAGCTCCTCCGTATTTTTTTAAAAAAGCCACTTCAAATTGATCGAACTCTATACCTTTGATTCGATGTTGTTGTACATATTGATATACAAACTTGTAACCGCGTTTAATCAAACGGTAAATAAGATCAAAATCATTATTGATATAGCACCATTCAACGATGCCTGCCACCTGTTTCATTTTCTCTTCGTTTTTTGTAACATGTCTTGGGATGAGAGCATCTTTGTACATTTCGCTTTTGCGGTAGCATTCATAATATTCCCATTTGCGCAGGTTATAAATTTCATCTATGTATGTGTGTAAAAATGAATTTCCGCCCAATGAAACAATCATAAAATGGCGAATATTCACAGATGGTTCTGTCATTTCTATACCTCCACTCACAAACTATATTTCATTCTAACATATGTATGATACCTATTACACTTAACGACTTTTCCGGTTCAAAGAGAAGCCTCCAAAGGAAGCTTCTTCTTTTCGAGGGGGTATTTCAATGATCTATCTAATCGTAAAAGCAAATCCTTCGCCAAAATCGCCCACTTCTATAACATCGTAGCTTAGAATTTCAACTTCAAATTCACGATTTAGATCAGTAACAAAGTGTTGAAGTGGAACTTCTTTCGTCATTTGTAAATATGTAATCTCGGCAACATCCGTTTGTAATTTTTCAGAGTAACCAACTTCACAATCCAGGGTAGTACCCTCTTTTTTTTCAATAACGTGCTTCAACTTTAGAGACAATTCTGACGGAGATAAGAACAACATTTTCATCATACAGTCACCTTCATTTCATATTTTTAGGCATAATTCCCAATACAAGAACATAAGTTCGCTTTTGAGCTGATTAAAAACCGCCTAATAATTCAACTCAGCATGGGTTGATTAAGCGGAAAAAGAAGGGTTATTACCGAAAGTCAAGAACATTTGTTCTCATTTATTGGGTAGGTCTATTATACCAATTGGCAAAATTCTTGTAAACACTAATTTGTTAACTTTTGAAAACATCAGCCGGTACAATATAAAACTATGAATTTAATCACTTTCCAGCGTTCACCTCAAAAGTTTCATGACAAATATAAGAATTCTTATCCAGAATTAAAGTGTTTTTCATCCTTTTAGGTTCCACCTTTCTATTAAACTTGATACGACAGGTAAATGATTTTCATTCATGTCTGAACTGATAAAATAGACCTACCTAAAGAATAGAATAGTGGGAGGTTGTTATGACTAAATTAGATGCATCTGAAATCAATGCCGCATTCCACATGCGATTAACTGAAATGGATCCGATGAAACATGTGAATGAAGCTTATAAAATTGTGAAAAACACCGCATTTAACATTGACATAATCGTCAAGTGGAGACGTATTCTAAAAAAACTCATAGATCAAGAAAAACTAAAATTATCCAATGGGAGTATTCCCGCTGGTTTACATCCTATGATCGCTGGATTCCCTACTGGCTTTTTTGCTTATCTTTTTGATCCTAAAAAATTCAAGAGCTATTTAGCAGATAATGCGATTCAGCCTATTAAATTAAAAACTCGTACACTCCTTAAATATGTAGACCAGCAGCAACTTGATCCGCTTCATCGATTCGAGGACTATGATAAAAATGCACCTGTGATTGTACTCGAATCTTCCCTTTTTAATCAGCCTTTCTGCATTAGCGGAAATCTCAAAATTGTCGAATCCTATAAAGCTAACAAAGGAAATATGCCTGTGTACTATCTATTTGCCATGGACTACTTACATTTGATGTATGATCATTTGAGCATGGCTATGCACATGTTCCACTTGGATCTTCAACAATTAACAGAACAGGTCATTCCGCCAAAATTTGAAGATTTATATATAAATAAAATTGGGATCTACTTTGTCGATGAAAACAATATTACGGAGAACCTATAGAATCTTTACAATGATTGAATCGATCTAATAAACAGAAGATATTAACTTTCACATAGTTTATTAGATATCATTACAGCTTTGATCTATAAATAAAAAGAGAACGCCTCGGTGAATGCCTGGCGCTCTCTTGCTTGTATTTCAGTTTATGACTTCCTCAATGGCCCATTTGGAAAATGTAGCTCCTTCACACGAATAAGGAGAGCCTACTTCACTCCCATCTTCAGCAACACGAATGTATCGTACAATCGAATTAACAGGACTTTTCACCTTGTATGGTCTTTTGCCCATTCTAACCCTGTAAAAATCTAAAATTTTACGGTTCAATGAGGTCTCGCCCATGTAAATGCTTCCTTTTTTCAATTCTTCAACTGGAATCATTGCCTCACCTGCTTCCCTTATTTATGAATAGCCATTCATCAGCTCGTTCAATCAAAAGTGAATTGGTGTCTAATTTACCTGGCAGATGGAGTGTATTATTTAAGTCTGTATTCATCATGTACATTGCACGTCCTATACGGGTTGACAAAAATGGGATACATTCATTGTCCTCAATATAATACAAAGTTATCGTTTCTTGGCCTTTCTCATAAGCACTAAAAATACGATGGTTTCCATTAATACATTGGGGTTGATCAAAAAGTTGGCTTTTCATTATAAGAATGGGATTATTATGGTTTTTTACAGCTCGCTTTATGCTCAGATTGTCGATGTCGACATACTTGATAGCTTCACGAACAGGAAGTTCAACCGCAAGCTTATTCATAGCTGGCAAGAGTGTGTTTGCAAGATCAATGTTAAACCGATATTCAAATGAACCAGAATCATATCCAACAACCAACGAGTAAATTTCATGAGTAATATCCATGGGAGGCGGGTACCCTTCTTTGCTTATCAGCGACAATATAACTTCCTTCCAACGCAAAATTAACTCCTTTGCAACCAGATCTTCCTTCAGAAGAGTTTGCAATATATCGAAATGTTTATTTATATCAAAAGCCTCGGCTCGCTTCTCATAATAATCATGTTTATTCACGATTTGTTGATACCTCGCTTTTTTTAAAAATTCATAAGGCTGTCCATTAATCTATTAAACCTGATTAAACACTAAAAGTATAGATGATGGTACAGAAAAACGTTATCGTAAACGTAAAGACTTTGGAGTAAAGGAATGATCGATATGAATCTGTTTCCAGACGTCAATGAACTTATTGAGTCGGAGAACCTATTATCTTCTACGACTTACCCACATCAACATAAGACCCACTGCGCTTATTGCGGATCGCAAATCATTAGGGACGTTACTTTCAGAAAAAAAGAGTGTTTTAGTATCGCTCGTTGTGATTGTCGAGACGCAATTGAGGAAATTAAAATCAAATCGCAATTGATTAAGATGCTTGAACAATTAGAAAGCATGAAGCAAAAAATGAACTTACAACGTATTGGAAATGCCTTATATGAAGATGGAGTCGAACGTTTACAAAAGAAATATCACCCCAATCTTTAAATCACTATGATTCAATATCTCCAAGTGATACCAACACAAAAAGGAAGCTCTCCTTTTCATAGAGAACTTCCTTTTTGACTCCGTTTGTCCTGTATATAGCAAGGCACCCTCCTCACTCCTCATAAAAAGACATAGGATTTATTTTTTTGCAATGGTTTGCATTAGGATGTCGCGAAACGTAAGTTTTTCATTTTGGATTTCCTTTTTGGCTGTTATCACTGGTTGGTGCCTGGGCAGTTGTGAATGTATCATATGCACCTGATCTATTTTAAGCATTCCTTCCCCTCAATTCACACTAACAGTTTAATGTATTGACATATATGTTCAGCTTGATGATATACAATCATGCAAGAAATGATTACGCCCAAATAGGCACTATTTTGCCTCTTCTGATCTTTATGATCTGTGTTTATAGTGCTTCGTTTTGTTAGAAGCAAAATGAATGTTCCTGTGGCTACGATAATAAACAAAATCGGCTCTTGCATGCAGGATATAATGAAGCGAATCAATAGAGGGGAATTTGAAAAATGTTGCATGTTTTCCGTATCAAAAAATATGAATCTGCTCATATTTGCTAATACAAGCAGGATCGTAACATGCACTAATTTTTTGTCCAAAACCATAAACTCCCTTCTCGAACTATACGTTAGCCTACAAATGGAAGCACTTTAGGAGTTGGCTTTGGGTTATAACGCAAGTATGTTAAATACATTGCTGGATGTCTAAGTTTCCGTTTTGGAATTTTAAAAATAATAGGTCGAGTCAACTGGATTTCATCGATTCGATACAACTCCATGGGAGCAGGATGTGCTTCCAAGATTCCTCCTTGAAGTAAATCAGAAAGGGCTTTAAAAACAGTCGAAGACAGCCCATCCCACAAAATCAAATTTTTAGCACTCCATTTTAATTCATAAAATCCATTGACCTGTATGCCTTCGGCTGCCAAAACTCGAAGCAGTTGAGTGTAACTCAGCCAACCACATTTGTGTATATGATGAATGATATGCTCTTTCACTACGATATGATCCAAGAGAATTCCCTCCTAAAAACCACTATAACTACAGACAATTTTATCATTTATATTGCCTATAGTCAATTTTGTGTATTAATTAACTTGATTTTCTTGTTATCTGTATATCCTCAATGGCACATTTCTTCATCCATCCCGCTATTGTCCAAATCACAAATGCTGATACAACCGTAAATATATAGAGATCATTGTTGAATAGCCCGTTAAACAAAATAACAATCAAATGATATATATATGCCAAGGCAAAACCACGGTAAGCCTTGCTTGTATCTCGATTAGCGAAACACAGGATACATCCAAGCCACATTCCATAAAAGCCCACGGTGTAAATAGCGCTGGAGATTGGGGCGAATAAAAACCATCTGAGCGTTAAATGCTCTATTAACATGGCAGTTACGCTTACGAACAAGATCTTATCCGCATGCTTTATTAGCTTTGAAGTGATAGAAAAATGCTGAAACATTGCTTTTAATGTAACGGTTACATTGGCTAAATAAAAATTAATATCAGCATTGTACGAAAAAGGGATTCGCCTAACACCCAAGAGAAATAAGAAAATCATCATGATTGAACCGACTGTAGCGGAGAGATTCGTTTTAATCACAAATAGGATCAACAAAATGGATAGAACGCCGACCATCAACCAATATCCCGCTTTCTGCATCCTTGAATGATCCAAAACTCGAACAACAGTCTCCTCAATTTCT
Source organism: Paenibacillus sp. 1182 (assembly GCF_017833915.1). NCBI lineage: Bacteria > Bacillati > Bacillota > Bacilli > Caryophanales > Paenibacillaceae > Paenibacillus > Paenibacillus sp. 1182. Next base: position 447,417 of record NZ_JAFICR010000004.1, read on the forward strand.
TGCCTTACATTTGCTTTATCTTCCTGTAGAGATACTTCTTCTCCGAAAAATTGATACATGGGTTGATCACTTGTAGGTTTCGAGCGATTTGTCACTCTGTCATGAAAGTTTTTCTTCATGTGATCGCCACCTTTCATTTGTATTAAAAAAGAAGGGATGATGGCTCCCCTCTTCGTCCCGTTTCTATTTACCTCCACCAAGCAAGTTACCAATAAGTCCACCAATCCCACTTTGTTGTCCTTGTGGTTGACTGCCCTGAACCATTCCTCCAAGTCCGCCGCCGAAGGTATTTTTAAAAGCACTACTTTGCTCTTCTGGTTGGTAACGTTTATCATCAATCCCGAATTTTACGCCGCTTTCGCGCTCAAATGGTTGGACAATAACGATTTGTCCTGGCTCGTTGAATTCATACATATAAGATTCTCCAGAGGTTTGTCCAACCAATGTTTTCCAGTTCACATCCAGTTTCACTCCTGGAGCAGAACCCGTCCAAGCAACTACGGCATCTGGATCTACCCGACAGGGAGCTTGTAACATGAGCGGATTACCTTTTGTTTTAATGGCAACTTGAGCACCCTGCCCATTATAGCTAAGCTTTGACGTAAACAAACCTTTCTGTGACAAAACTCCTTTTCCTACCAGGGTCACTCCGTAATGACACTGCTCTGTAAATGCCAGAAGGTCCTCACTTTCTACATTTACATACTGCCAAGGACCATCACTTTCAAGGGTTATGATGGCTATATGAGTTTCTTGATCAGACAAATATACGTCTCCGTCTCCTTTAACCTCCATGATCTCAAGGTTTTCTCCCGTCACACGACGAGCAAGATGGTTAACAACTTGTCCTACAATGTTTCCCTCATTTATACCGAGTAAACGCTTAGTAAATTTAAACTGCCCTTGATAAGCAACCATAGAACCTTTTTTTGCAAAAAATTGACCGTTTCCGGTTGCTTTAAGGAACAACTCCCCATTCGTCTTAAATTCAAATGGCATATGATCTATCGCCCCTTCAATCTTTTTGTTTGTTGATATATGGCTTCCCGTTTTCGTCGATAATAGGGGTTAAAGCTATACCCCCATCAGAATTTCGTCTGGCTGTTGATATTACTAAATATTGCGCATTCGTTTCTTTATCCGTGATTACATATTGAAAATTATATGGTCACCAGCTTTGTGTTTATGCAATTTGCTTCCTATAAAACGATCAGAATACTCTTTTGGCATAATTTCAGCTATAGATTGAGTTTGACTATGGTTAGTTGTACAGCCCAACATCACAGCAACAAACAGTAACGCTATAATTCCGAACAACTGTAAGGCTAAAATTCCGAGCAACTTTTTCATTCTTCATACAACTCCTGAGCATGCTTTGCAGGCGTAATATATCCATTAGTAACACACCTATCTCCAAGAAAAAGATATGCATCAGCGCCTTGTCAATTTAGGGAAAGACAAATGATTAATCTATTTATCAAAATAGGAGTGCTGTGTAGCACTCCTATTAAGCTATCTGTCTATAATCCGAGTTTTAAATGGGGAGTCCATATCTGCGAAAGATTTCAGGATATTCCTCATTAAGTCCCCGTCCAACGGCTTTAAAGTCCCAGTGCTGCCCATTACGAACCAACTCTGCAACTTCAATTGCAATGCTTTGACCATAATTGGCTGTCAGGTTGTAGTTAATCAATTCTCTTCGGCTAACCACATCCTCAATCGTGATACTTGCATTCGATACTTGTGCAAAAGTCTGAGCATTTTTACGGGCATCATAGATATGCGTTACAATCAAAATGCGAACAGCATTAGGATCTACATTGGAAAGTTTGATTGTCGATTGTTCAGAGTATTTTTCTCCATTGGTTCCGCCTACGAGATTGTCCGCTCCCTGGAATACTGAACCATCTTGTGTTCGCTTATGATTTCGATCAAAACAAGTAAAATACCCTATTTGAGATTGACCCTGTTGATCCAGCAGCAAAATGGCATGGTCAATATCAAAGGTTACTCCAGGTCGAGAACTAATATCCCACTTCAACCCAATCAAAATTTCGTTCAAATTGGGATTGTCTTTGGTTAGCGAAAGCGTCTCTCCTGTCGTAGCTTGTTTAGCTAAGGAAAGGCTTCCTCCTTGACCAAAACCACCACCGCCAAATCCACCTCCCTGTGAACCGCCTAAACCTCCACCCAAACCAAAACTTCGAGGACTTCCCAGTCCACCATTATTTTGCTGTTGATTGTTTCCGAATCTGAACATATAAACGCCTCCATTTCAATTATTTATATTGAATTATCGAAGTGTGGTACTTCGACTTGATTGTTTACATAAAGCGGTTAATGGTCTCATCGCACTCTTCGTTCAATCCAATCCCTGTTGCATTAAACTGCCATGCCGTTCCAAGGCTGACCAATTCACCAAATTCAATAGCTGTGTAACCAGAGTAGTTTTCTGTAAGGCTAAATCGAGCCAGTTTCTCACCAGTATTGATTTCATCCAATTGAATAAATGCATTACGAATCAAACCAAAATGTTGCCCCTTTGCTTTACCATTAAAAATATGGGCAAAGAATTTGATTTTTACATCTCCAGGAGACAATTTCGTAAGGAATGCGTCAATGGTTTCATCAATACCCTCACCTTTGCCACTCAAGTTATCACCGTTATGTTTAATTCCTCCTTCTTCGGTTAGACGAAAACGTTGATCAAAACAAACGAATTTGCCCATTCTGGATTTTCCATTTGCATCAAGAATGATGGCAGTTACATCAATATCCCATGTTTGACCTGGCATCTGATTTGGATCCCATCCCGTTCCTAAACGGACTTGTTCAACTACGCCCGTTGTTTTTACCAAAGCCAACTTCTCGCCTTTTGATAATTGAAGCATTGGAACAACTGGTTGAGTTGCTGTTGGAGCTGCTGGAATGACGCCTCCTAAGGTAAGGGTTCTACCTTGTCCCTGATTAGTCCCACCAATTTCGATACCCATTTGTTATGTTCCTCCTTAGAATTATGTTTCTACTCTTTTAGAGCAATACATCACTTATTCTCACCATGAACCTTGGCAATAGCGTTCATTAAAACAACTCAATAATGCACTATAGTCAATTAAAAATTAAAATTGTCTACTAAATTGACTACTACTGAATTTTACAATAACTCGTTGCCTATAGTCAACAAATAAATACTGATATTAACTTGCTCTAAAGCAAAAATAGGACACTCTGAGAGTGTCCCTTTGAAATGCAAATTTTAAAAATGAGTAAGAAGAAACGAAAAGTTTCTCTAACGTCAACTATACTATGAAGCGAGAATCAAATTAGTGAAGACATATAGAATATATTGTAAATTATTATTGACGTAATGCCCCGAATATGGTATTTTTTTTATACATTGGTATCAACTAAAAAAGGGGTGAGATTATGATTAAATCATGGATTAAAGATATTCCTGGCGACCTGTTCGCTATTGTCCTTGGTCTTGGCGTAGCTTATACCATTTCCCTATTCTTCTAAGAGAAATATGATTATGTATAGAGAAGAAATCTTTTTATAAATCATTTAAAAACCTATAGAGCGATTATCCAGCATTACTTACATACGATTTGAGCTATACGAAATTTCTTCATTTATATAAGGAAATGCCATGAAAAAGAGGCTCTGTTCACACTCCAGACGCCTCTTTTTATTATGCGGGTCTTTTCATCTCTTCGGGAGCTTTCATTTTTACGACAAATTTGTTTTGTCCTGTTCGACCATAATATTGGGATCTCCCTCTATTTTCGAAAGCCCAGATCTTCTTCTCTGTTCCGATTTCAACAATACCTTGCCCAATACAAACCCAACCCTGAGCCTCTTTTTCTTTTACTGCCGCCTCTAATTCACATCGCTTAAATCGAGTCATCGTAATAACCATACGTACTTACTTCTCCTTTCAGCTTCCCATTTATTTAATCAAATGTTGTTTGTAGTTTCATAATTACATTTTAAATCATCAGTTTTCTCTATGTGTTTGTTGCCTATAGTCAATATAACATTATTGTTTGTCTGTGTAAATAACTCTTCTCAAGCTTTTCGTTTTTTTCTTTATCTGCCTGGTGGTACTCACGCTTAACTGGGAGCCATTATTTAACAGTTCAATAATGATAGATAACCTCATCCACTGAAAATTCAGCCCTCAAACAAAAAGAGGACAACCCGGCTTAAAAGGTTGTCCTCTTTTTTAATGGTTCGAGAATTTCTGAAACTCTATCGATAGAGAGGTGTCGCAAATTTTCTATATATTCTAAAAATGTATTAGTCTGCAACGCATGTATCATAGATTCTTCAATGGTATAAAATATATAGGCGCCATTTGATTTCATAAATGGTACCCTTTCCCCATTTTCAAACAATAACGTTCCCGAGCCTTCCCCCATAAATCTTACTTTGTGGAATTCGATTTCGCAGCGCATCCCTGCAACAGTAGTAGTGGTCAAAGCTTTAACCTTTTCATCATTTTCAGTCAATAGTTCACTAATTTGTTTCTCACTATCGCTTAACCACATTGGATCCGAACGCTCACATTCTTTATTACCACAAACCCACGCTTTTTCACCGAGCTCCCCTTCATGCATATCCTGTCCACATAATTCACAACGCAAATTGAGCACATCCTTACTTATTCATATTATCCATAGTTAATTCTATATGCTTTTTTTATAAAAGAGGGACACTTTCCATTTCGCCCCATTCATTTATAAGAGAATCATATTCACTTTGAATTTTGTTGATTTGCTGTTTATACCATTTATCCAGCACACTTTTCAAGGCTTCTTTCTTTATACGATTCCATTCACCACAAAAATTGGTAGATTCCAATAATTGATCTTCATAAGCAGCAATTAGGGAGACGACTTCTGTCCAAAAATCCTGACTATCAACAAGTTTTCCTCCAACAACAAGATCGCCCCAGTCCACATTATCACTAATTAATTGTGAAGTTAGGTTAACAAAATTCCCTCGTATCCGAGCTTTCAAATTAAGTTCTTTAGCATGCCTTTGTATCACATTTAAAATATCTTGCTTCCTTTCATCTAAGTAAATTGCCATGCCTTGTTGATCAGGCACATATAGGCAATATTCTTTTAATTCATTCATAACTTTATTTACATTGCCATCATCAATATCTTCTATTACTTCGTACAAATCAAAGATTTTTAGCCTCACTGATAATTACACCCCTTCATAAAGTGGTTTCCTTTAAGTCTTTAACATAGTGATCCCCTTGTAGTGATTCAGCAATTAAGCCCCTTTTTTTATATTAGTATCTTAATTGTATCCTTCATCGTTTTCTATTATAACGCATTCAACGAATGTTTCGAGAGAGTCTGATCATCCTGTATACTTCATTGATTTAGTTCATAATGATAAATACTGTAACAGATAAATAATGATCAGGAAGTTTCAACATTTAAAATTTCAGTAAGCAAAATATTGTCCACTCTTTTAAAATCATCTTCATAAAACAAAATGTTGTTACAATCAGGTTCATAACTAATGATTCTTCCATGTAACGAGTCTTCTTTACCTTTGGCATTTAATATTTTCATGGTTAATAATGCTTTACTATTGAACCAATATTCGATTTGGGATCTCATCATGTTTGTCATACCTCGCCGCCTTTCTTCATTATTTCATTTTACTTAAACATTGACTATAGTCAATACAATGTTTGTTTAGCCTGATTCCACTATAAAATGATGTTAAGAAAAGCCTTGTCGAATATGACAAGACTTATCGCGTTAACATTTTTTTTGCCTTTGTATGATGAACGGACTAAACTGTTCGGATTAAAAGTATTCAGTCTAATATAATTTGATCCAGTAAAGCCCCTAAAAAGTCAAAGATCGTATGACCTTTCTTGCCCTCTGCATACAAATGATGAAGATAAGCCATCGGATGCTGAATCGCATCTGATAACTCCCCCATAATAAAACGAACTAAACAGTAGACAAACAAAATGCAACCGCCCGTCAGCAATACATTAAACAAGTTCATTTTTTGCATAATTCTTCTCCTTTTCTACATTCCTATAAAGTACAAACGAATTAAATGTATGACCAACTTTTTGACTTTACGTATCTGACGTTTTGCGATCCGTTGAATAGGTTTCTTCAAAAGAAATAAAATAACAGCTCCGAGTAAAAGCCATTGCCACAAAACCATACCACTGGCTAATGTTGTTATTTGATCCCATACCCTTTTTACATCTTCCATTTCATACCGCCCCTTTTCAAAGTCTTTAGTTAAAGAACTTTTCTCTTGTAATTTTATATTGTACTGAGTTAACTCCTTGTTTATAGCTGTGTAATTTGAACCCATATAAAAAGTCCGCTTTTACTTACCAGGCTCTTTATATGGGTTCAATAAAGTAAATCCTTCAAATTAGAAGTGGCGCATGACGAAGTTTGTTGTCGTCATCCCGTCTCTGAGCCGGTGAGCCTGCGATAAGGTAGGGTGTATCATTCCGCTTTTGCAGATGCGATTGTCTCGAAGATGCACTATGCTTAGCGTCTTTTTGCTCAAGTCCTGAGTTAGGATAGTTGTCTATAGAATTGTTTTTTTCAAATTTTCACGTTTTCTATTTTTTACGATCTCTACAATAAACATTACTATGACAATTACAATCCCGATGACGAGTCCCAGAATTCCCATTTTCAGCATAGCCAAATCATGTTTCATGATGCTGTAGGTGAGTATTGCTAAAATTAATACAACAATGTTTGTGAAAATATTACTCGTATACATAAGCTAATCCCCCTTTTCATTTACTTATAGTCATTTTTATTAGAATATAGACTGTAGAAAAATTAAAACAATGAGTTGTGAGTTTTATCCCTTTCTGTATTTCTGAGTTTATGGAAGTTGAAATCGTTAAAACCCAATTTATTTGGAAACTATAATTTACATATGATTTGTTCATAGTACATTAACAATATGTGAGTTAAGTTATAATTAAATATGGTTAGGCTATCATAATAATTGATTTCATATATAAGGAGCTTTTAACGAGTTTCATTAGATCAAAGAAGGTAATCTTTAGAAAAGAAAGGAGATGTCATTGTTATGATTAAACTTCTGTTGAATCCACATCCAAACAACTATGTTGTGTTTTGTGAAAATGAAGATTTTCTGGAGCAGGTTCTGACTGATTTTGAATCTTTCCTGCTAAAGAATCATTTAAGACTTTATGTTAAAGTGGGTCGAATTGTTCCTCAGAAATGCAGCTTTGATTTTAAACTCACAACAACCGATAAAGAGGAAAGAAACCTAATTATGAGCTTTCTCAAACCTTCTAACAACAGGCAGTAAGTCGCTACCGAGTCTATGTATCCAGAGGGGTTAAGTCGCGCTTCATCAGGAATCAGGGGGAAATGTAGATGTACAGATCTACGAATATTCGCCGAACGATGATTATCCTGAACTTCTCGATGGGTTTAAGATTTGGAAGGACAGCGAAGGAAAAAAAGGCAAAGACCTCAAAATTCCAATAGTAGGTGGAGAAATGATCGTCACAAATCTCGTTATGTAAATAACACTATAAGGAGAGTAAAATAATGAATCTATCCAACCAGTACAAACCAGGGATCGCAATTGCCCCAGGAGAAACCATTCAAGAGGTTATTGAAGATCGAGGCATCACAGTCAGCAGCCTTGCTAAAGGAATTGAACTTCATGAAGAACTAACAAAAGGATTGCTCACAGGAAGTGTTAGAATCACGCATGATATTGCAACTCGATTGGAACAATTCCTTGAAATAGGTCATTCATTTTGGCTCAATCTGGAGCGAAATTACAACGAAACGTTACTACGTTTATGGGATCAGAATATGGCTGTAAAGGGAGGGGAGGTAGCTGAATAAGGCAATGACACCGATGTTCTTTATTTACCAAGATGGTTTCAAGCAAATATCGCTACCTCCATTTGAGCCGAATAAACTAAATGTTGAATTGATCAATGTCACTTCTTGTGATGATGGAGTGTATATTACAACGGATATAAATCTGGAGGAAGCTGTTACTCAGCTCAACCAGTTTATAGGTCACCCCGTAACCGAAATTTATTGTGATTCGAACAGCATTGAAGACGGTAGTCACTTTCGAGGAGCTATGATTTCAAAAGGTAACCATCAGGAAAAGGTTATCTATCTTGATTTCTATAAGGAATCTGAAATTCAATATGAAAAAGGATTATACCTTCACAATCATCGAAAAAAAGAAACCTATCAAATTGAAGCTATCAAGGAAAATGGTTTTACGCTCTTAGACGTTCATGGAGCACTGTTTGAAGTATCCGATTTATCTGCATTTCGTTCTGCAAGGAAAATTGAAAGAGAACAATTTCAATTGGTCACCAATAAGGCTTAAAACTAACATGTAAAAATATAATTCAAAAAGGTTGCAGAAAAAAAAGGCGAGTACAACAAAGTTGTATGACTCGCCTTTTTGATTTTTAACTTTCTTTAACGACGCTACCATGAGATACTACACTATTTTTTTCCTCATAATATACTTTAACTTTGGCATGCTTACCAACCTTCTCTCTCAAAAATTGTTCGGCTTCTTTCTCATTTCTTGCTCCGATCTTATATCTTCCCAATACTGTATATCCACCGTGATCCGCTTGACCTCTATGATGAACGATATACGTTTTAGTTTTAAGTTTAGAAGACAACCGTCTCACTCCTCTGCTTTCTCACCTTACGATACGACTTATAAGGAATATTAAACTTCGAACAATACTCACCCATTTTCTCTTCGATCTCTTTCTGCGACAAACCCATTTGTAGGAGCAGATCTTCTATTGAAATAGCAAAACCTAATTTTTGATTCTCATAATACGCTTCCCATGAAGAAAAGTCCTGGATCGTCAAGAGGTGTTCATAAACATGAATAGCATCCAATGTCCATATCGTGACATCTCCTGTAATTTGATGAGTCAGATGAACCTCAACCTCTGTTGCTTTCTTCGCCTCCTGGATAAATCCGCTATACTTATCCCAGTAGTAAGGCAACCCAGTCATGTGCTTAGCTACTTGTGCCTTCTTAGCATCAAAGTCTCGGCGTTTCTGTGCTTGATCGGCTAAGACTCCGATAGCATCCCTTAAACCTTCTAAGCGTACCTCTAATTCTGCGTTCATATATAAGCAACTCCCTTTTACGTTGTGTAAACCCAATTTGTTTTAATAATTAACTCTATAGTGAATGATCCTCCTTTAAATTTCGTAGTAAAACCGCCTATCTTGTACAATCTTTATATTGTAAGCAGCTTCGAAACAAATCATCATGGTTAAATGCTCCTTTGTGCTGAAAAAAATAAAAGCCCCGATTTTCTCGGAGCTGGTTCCTTATGCTACGGAAGGCATTTGCAATGAATGTCTCAATAAAGATACAACATCGTGGTTAATGATCGTTCCGTCAGCTTTAGAATAGACATAGTAAACAGGTACACCCTTCTCTTTCACGTAAAGATCATTTTTTGCTTTATTGGCACGCTTCGCTTTCATAATTTCAGGAGAAAACCCCTTTTCATAGCTCATCGGTTTGATTTGCAAAGCACAAACCAAACGACCTTCCAGACATATTTCATAATCAATCGCATATTTATAATCAGCTTCCCCATCCACTTTTTCAAACGAGCAGTAAGGGAAGATTTTAGTCATGTTTTCAATGGTATTTTTTTCTCTCATAATCACGCCATTCCAGGTTTCTCCCATGACGCGATACTTCACCATGAATACACATTCAGCCAAAGTGATATTCAAAGGGTTCCCGCATTTTTGTAATTCAGCATACATCTTTTGACCATATCCTTTTAACTCTTCTTCCGTTCTGCCATAGTTTAGATTCAACTCTTTAGACATACCTCTTATACTTGCCAATCGAATGCGCTCATGACCAGACTGATAATAAAAGTCGCGCCATTCTTCTTTATTTGAAAATGTTCTTGATTCAATGAGATTGGTTACATAACCCACAGACATTGGACTATTTAATTGTAGTGAATTCCACATGGCATTGGTGGATCTAAATTTTCTTAGTTCAATGAGATTCTGAAAAAGCTCCATGTCGTATACGTCTCCTTTAGTGGAGTAGAATCTCTCCACTTTTATTGTCTATAGTCAACGTATCATTAATATTGACCACAGAACATAGGAAACGTGTCGAACCACGTTCGAGCTTTTTGACAACAAAAAAAAGAGAGGTCTTTTGACCTCTCCATAATCGACTTTTTAAGTCTTTATTGAAACTTATTCAATTTAATCAAGATACATTTAATAGTGATAGACCTTCATGATCGTCAAGATTCACCCAGATGACCGCTCCTTGTGGATGAACATAAGATATGGGTGTTTCAAAACGAACAGCATTGGACAACACCCAAGCGTAAATATTTTTATATGGAGCCATGGTACAATCCTTGATACAATGATGTGCTTCAGATTGTTGATATTCTACGAGCGACAATTCCTTACAATCGACAAGATCTGCTGTTCCCATAATTAGTCCTGATTGACTTTGAATGAGCGCGATTCTTCCACGAATTTTTGTTTTTGATCCTCGAATCTCCCACGTCTTGAATCCGTCGAAAATATAGTCTATCCAAGGTCGTCTAATAATTAATCCCTTCAGTTTACCCACCCTCGTCTTCGGTTTTCCAACTCAATCATTTCTTCAATTTCATCACTGCAAGGAAATTTGTCCAATAATTCAGGTTCTTCTGTGTAGCAAATGACAGGTGCAGCAAATCCATTGCTCTCTGCAATACCAAATGCTTTTGCCAATTGATAAACAGCTTCCACAGCAACTTGAAGGGATTTCTCAAAATAATGCGTACTAATTGCTCCAAAAAAATCACCTTTGATTTTTCCTTCTGCTTTTCTCGACTGATCTTTTTGTAAGGAATCCCATAACAGTTCAGAAGCCCAAGTCTTATCTTCACTGTTATAATGAACATATATCAGGTTAATGTAAATCATTTGTGTCATCACCTTTACCTTTGTTTAACTATCTGTTACATCATTGCCTTTATCATATATGGATACTTTTTAATTTCAATACATGCCATTAATGATTTTTAGGAAGATGTGTACAAGTTCATTGATTTAAAAGATGAGCATAATCACCACCTATAAAAATACTATTTAATCATTCTTTGCATGAAAATCTCTTTTTTTTTAAAAATACATCAGTTATTCAATAATAAGTTTGCAATCTCAAGCATTTCTTTATCCGTAAGACTATCTCCTATTCTATCATCCCATTCTTCATTCCCCCACCATCTTGAATAAAAGAAAAAGGTAAGGCTCAAAAGTTCCTCGATCCTCATAGCTAATTCGTCATCATCTAAGTAAGTGATGGTATCTCTTGCAGATTTAAGTTGACTTTTATAGACTTCAAAATCGTTCATTTTCGGATATAAATCCCCATTCATAATTTGAATGCTCGATAAAAAATCATCTGGATGTTTTTCAATCACCTCTATGACGTCACCTACGGTCTTAGCTAAATCAAATCGAATAGTTACATCAGGATTTTTTCCCATGAACAATTTTTTATCTTTTAAGTATTCCAGGATTCGTGTCATTTCAATTGCCATTGTTATTAACTGGCTTCTCTTTGGTGCCGTCACGATTTCTCGCTTTCCTACATAGACCCAGTCAGCTCTTGTTACTGCACCAACTAATTTCACGATATTACCAACATTAACTGAAGGGTTCTGAACCTTAGGAGATTTTGCAATGATAAGAACAAGGTTGGGATCTCTATCGTGGGTTTGCTTCAATTGAACTTCACAACCATTCCATGTATCAACCGTATTCGTTGCTCGATAAATCTCACCATGCTCTCCATATTTGAGGATATCCCATATTTTTAGCGGGCGTCTTGTTCCGAGCGTTTTCAATCCAAAAATCTCACCTTGAATCCATTTTTTCAAGTCTTCCAATTCATTGAGACGATGAGCAGCAATCATATGCTCATCCGTCTTTCCTTGAGCGACCAATTCTGGAATAAGTATATTCAGTTCATTAATCCGTCTCACCAATTCATCTTCAAGAAGAAATGCTTTATGACTCGCATCCATACGTTTTAATTTGTTTGCTTTTGTATTTTTAGAGTTAGATGATGCTCTACCTAAAGATGACATTATTTATACCACTCCTTGATGCCACAACGATACTTGATTGCCGCCAGATACAATTTTCTCTTTTGTTTAGTACCCATGCGCATACCTGCTACATGCAAGTAAAAAGGAAACGGAGGATTTAAATCATCTGACCTTTCTGTATGTGTGCATTTCAGCCCCAAAACTTTGAAGTTTCGATGAAAGTCACCTGATCGCTTTTTCATTTTAAACATCTGTAAAATCCACCCCACCTATTTCAAAAGTTGATAACGCTTGACAACTGCCTTCACAAGGTGTCTTGGCATTGGGTAAAAACCCACTACCGTTAGAGAACCCGCTGGGATCTCTGTATGTCCGTTATCTCGAACATAAAACCACCCTTGTTCTATTAATTTTAGTAATTCACGCTCTTTTGCTCGTAAAATCACTTTTTTCTGGTCGTTATTCAGCCATGCTCTGTAAAATCGCACTTCTTCATTATCTGTGTTCTCATTTTTTGAACAATAATCAGCTACCAAAGTAGCCACATGCCCAACTTGTGCCGAAGTTTTAGCTGCCGACATGATTAATTCTGAATTAACAACATAATATTGAACCAGTTCCTCATCGTTATGCATGAAATATCCCCTCTTAATATAATCTATATTGTTCTGTTTCCATACGATATCCACATTCTTCGAATAAGGGCATAAGCTTCCGTGTCAATTCTTCACGCAGACGATTTTCTTGCATACATTCTTGAATTGTAGGATAACGTAAAAGACTTTTACGCTCAAAATTAATCGTTGCTTGTGTACTTTCTAATTTCTCCTGAACTCTGATCATCACATTTTCTTTTTTAACAAGTAGCGAAAAATGTTCACGCAATTCCGAGAAAGGTAATTTCCAAACCATATTCAACTTATCATTATTCATCCATTTATTTTGATAACAATCTCGAACATATTGGTGAGGATGAGCTAAAATTTTTTCATATTTTTGAACCATTGTAAGTAGAAGTTCAATATTCTTATTTACTTGTTCTTCCCTATGTTTGTATTCCAGTTGTTTGGCATTCTCATCAAATACTTTATTTCGGGTTCCATAGAATTTCTCATACAGACTAAATTGAATCAGCTCCATATCTTCAACATAAATTGCAAAAATTGAAGGATACTGATTTTCATTACGCACTCTAACTGTAATTTTTTCATGAATTCCCTTCTGGCTCGCCCATTCATGAACAAAACGATTGATTACATTAGCAAGCAATATCTGAAAGTCATGTGCAAGAAGTTTATCATCATGGAACAAGAAACCATTCATGATATGAAAAATTATTGACTGCTTTCCAAGGTTCGAACCTGCCTGCTGAAACAAAAGCTTAGGGTTCTGAATAGCTTGTTTCAGGAATTCATATTGCAACTCTAAGTCTTTCTTTGCTCCCTCTATCGCTTCAAGAAAAAGCGTAGGGGAGAGGACTTTCCCTCTCTCCTTCATCGCTTATACTCTCCTTTCTATGCCGTTCTCGCCTGAGTCGATTCGACTGAATCAAGTAAGCTGTTAAATGCAAGCCGTTTAAAAATATCTTTCTTCCGCTCTTCATTAATTTGCAGATAAAGATCCTCAAGTTTGACATCTTGCAGGCATGCCATATTTACATCAATCGTCGCAAGGCGTTTGCTTAATAAGGCTGATTCTTTACCTACCAGTTCGGACTCCGAAGATTGTGTTAGTAATTTAACAGGAGAACGCTTAATACCAAGTTCTTTAATCATGGTTTTCACTGTGAGTTCATCATTGTTTTCAAGAAAATCATAAATTCCTTCAACTGATTTAAATTCATTCAAGAGAGGAACCACGCTGGACTCCCCTACGCCTTTCACTCCAGGAATATTATCTGAGGTGTCACCCTCAATCGCTTTCCGGTCAATAATTTGAATGGGCTCCACATGATAAAATTCATGTACATAAAGCGGCGTAAACTCAAATACTTTCTCAGGAATATTGAATTCTTTACTGTTAAGACCAACTTGCTCATACATCTCCTCTGCTTTGTTCGTCATATACCACAAACGAACCCGTTCATTTACAAGCTGCAAAGCATCCTGATCTTTTGTTAAAATGTAAACAGGAACCTCACGACTCATCTTGTTGGATAAGGTACCAATGATATCATCTGCTTCATATCCCTCATAGATGAATTGGGCAATCCCCATCTCATTTAAAACTTCTTGTGCAAGTGGGTACTGAGATTTTAGCTCAGGTCTTGTTTCTGAACGATTTGCTTTGTACTCGGGATACATGTCACGACGGAACGTTTGTCGATTTAAGTCCCAAGCAACAGCCAAATATTTCGGGCTCTGATTTTTTATAATCTTCAGCAGCTTATCGATCATGGTGTAAACGCCATTGGTATACACCCCGTCGACTTGCATCAACTTCTTACTCGACTTAGCCATTTCTTCAGGGGTTTTGGCTTTTTGGTAGTCTAAAGGAGCTGTCGCAAAAAAACTTGTGGTCAGCAAAGACGAACCATCAATTAAGAGCAATGAATTCATTTATTTTTCCTCCACTTTTACGTAATGACCTGATTTTTTGTAGAAATAGTATCAAACGTTCGATTATGAACAAAAATACTTTTGAATAACTTCGATTAGAACGGCAACATCTTCTTTCGTTGCTTGATCATCAATTAAGAAAAAATCCATACAAACATATTTACTATATTCTCCATCCCCGTGGTATTGATCTGCTATAAGGATTTTTAATTGAATATGTTCATTGATAGGAATCAAGTAAACGTCTTCTCCACTATGAAGAGGGAAGTCCAATTCATGCATGCCACTCTTTGATTCTTCGAGATAGTCATTAATACCAATCAACACTTCTTCCCCTTCATCATCTTCAAAAAGTGATTTATAAGAGGGTAACTTCTCTTTAAAATATCTCGATAATTCCTCGTTTAATGCTGTCCGATTCCTTTCCACCAAGTAGGTCATGGCTACCATCATACCTTGTTCTTCTGCTTCCTTAATGACAGTCCAATCTGTTTTTTGAGTTTTCATAATTTATCACTCCCCAATTTACTTATGCAACGCACATAAGAGTAGCTCCAAGTATTAACCCATTTACACTTTAGTCAATAATAATACTAAATTAGTCTACAGGCAATATAGGCGATAAATTTTCACTATTATCTTCCTTCAAGTGTCTGTAATCTCCATCAACAAGCCCTGTTGTTTTTAGTTACTCTGTATCTTATACTCGACTATCAGCATAGATAAAAAAAAGAGATGTCCTATCATAGAAACATCTCATTTCAAGTTTAATTCTAAAACTCGTTCGAGGACAACATCCGAATCGAGAGCTGCCATATCGATTCCACCATCTTCGATCAAAATATATTCTTTTTTCATTTAGTCTTGAAAATCATCAGCAGACAACTTTTTAGTAACTTTATATATGCCGACCCAAGTAGCATCCCTTTTATTCTTTTCTATGTGTTCTTTAACCTGCTTTTTCGTTTTCATCTCTTCAAAATCAGTTTCATGACTATATTGCGTTATTACAAGATACATATTTCCACCAACTCTCAATAAAAGTCAACTTCACTGATCCACTCTGTAAATTATTATTTAGATATAAAATCAATAGATTCTATTTCATCATTCATGGCAAATGCTTTTTTCACTTCAAACATTGCAATAGCTTTTGCTGTCTGGAAGTGTTCAATTAAACTTTCTTTGGTAGAACCCTCCACATCAACACGGTATCGTTTTTTACTCCCATGAAATCCACACTCATTGAAAGAGATGATCTCGGCTGAACGGGTTTCACCTTTCAACACTCCCCACACCAGCCAGTGATTTTCACTTTGCTTCGTTACGTGCAATTTAGGTTTCTGTACGGAATTTTCAATTTTCCAAGTGTACTTATCCAAATTGTTGCGAACAGTTCGGATGATCCAAAACCAGTCTGCATGTCCACTTATCTTTCGAAGTTCATCGTCCATTGTAAACCATCCATCAACTGAAATTTTTTTATCCTTCATTTGTTCTACAAACCACTTTATTGTTTCTTCACTGGAAAGCCCTTGTTCTTTACGCTTCGCTTCAGCTTCTGTTGCAATCACAACTACCAATTTCTTTTTCATATACAATTCTCCTTTGACCAAGTATTTTTTCAAAAAAAATGCCTGCTTCATAAAAACTCTTATATCGTATACAACTATTTCTTTAAACAATCAATTCAACGAAAAAAAGCAGGGTAAAGTATAGCACCTGCGATTTTTACATTAATTATGTTTTTCGTTTCTAAATAAAATACTTAATAAATCGACTCATTTGCTCACTTTTTCTAAATGCAGCCCACTGTATTCTGTTTCAAACCGAGTTTGCAGCAAATCTCAAGTTCATCAAAAACAAATAATTGATTATTTCGCCATGAAGTTGAATTCAGCAACCAAGATAGCGTACGCTGAATCATACCAAAGAAATACAACGTATCTTGATGAATACCATGATCCGTTTTTCCTTCCAGCATTTCTTCAAAAGACACTTTACCTGTAGTTGGTTTGAAATCCACTTTAGAGATGATATGGGCAACATTCTTGAAATGCTCCATAGCATTCTTCGGCTTTCTGTACACCGCAGCCATATAAATACGTGTTTTATCCGTCCTCTCATCTAAACAGTAAATCTCCTCACCGTTTTGGATCCAAGAGGACTTGTTAAGCACAGGTCGATTTGCAAATTCCGATAATCCATGCTGCTTCGTTTTTTGAAAGCAATCTTGCAAGATGCTATACAACTCTTCCCGATGATTCTTCTCAAAGGAAGTATGCGTAAATCGCTCATGTGTTACATAATCCAGCCCGAGCAAAAGCGTCTCCAGCACAGCCAATAGAGAATCTTGAATCAGCTTTTCCTCTTTCAATTTTGAAAGCAAAGCAATCAGTTCTTCCACATACATGAAAAGTAAAGTACGGTTATGAAACTCATAAGGCGAATGTAAATCAACCATTTTATGACTATAGGGGAGAAGTTCTTGCTCGATATTAAGGACAATTCTTTCATTTCCTATTTTCTGATTAATTCGGAGAAAAAAATGTCCATGTTCGAATGTTTCATTTACATATTCCTGTATTTCTTGATCGTTATTCATCTCAATCATCCTTTTTTTTAAAAATTAACAACCGAACATGTAAAAAAATTCTAACTAATGACTTCTTTGCACTTCGATCTTTCGTTAATATTGTTCGATTTGTTTTTAAACAAACACCTGTTTTTAATAGACCTTTTATTATAGGCAAGATTACATTTTGTGATCAAAAAAGAAAGCAAAAATAAACTTTATATGACTATAAATAACATAATTAGTTTGATTTAATTTGAAAGTCCATGGCTAAACATGTAATCTATTCATATGCATATTTATGTTGGCACTTCTTTTTCTACTGATATGTATTATTCAGATCGGGAGTAGTCACATCCATTATTCTAATAATTAAATAAATAAATTAACTTAACGTAGATGGGGGCCAATAAAATGGAGTTTGAACAAATGAGAGAACTCGTCAAGTTAATAAATAACGAAATTGATCATATTACCGAGGGGATCACGAACAAAGACCGCGTAGAAATTCAAGCACACACACCTGTTCTGTTTCGTTATACGGAGTTATTGAATAATTTAAGCAAACCGCATTATGCAAAGCCTAAAGAAGCCATTCATCATATCCTAAATACAAGCCTCTAATTTACGCCTTCATGTTGTCAGCATATTAAAACTAAAACACACACGACGAAAACTCTTGAAATTAACGCAACAACTGTTATTTTTCTTGCTTCGATTAAAAAGAGGTAAGCATTATGCGCTTACCTCTTTTCGTATCATCAACCAAAGCCGTGGGGTGTCAAATCATTATTTGAAAGATATGCGAAATGACAATACAAACAAAACAAGAAGAATAAGATATAGAATTCATGAACCTAATCATATGTTCATCATTTCAAGTAGCTCTCTGTTAAACCTAAATACATACCGATGCCGACACTTCTTATTCAACTGTCTGTACTTAAAGTTGTCTGTATCTGTACAAGACTGCTTTCCAAATCAGCAAAATATTTGTTTAAATCTGGATTGTCAGCTACCTTTTGTTTCATATATGGTATCATTTCAATCCAGTTATGAAGCAACAACATGGTATTCTTATACTGTTCTTTAGATAATTTTATATTGACATCCTTCATGAGTATAAACGCTCCTTTGCCTTCTATCTTGTATACTCGTTTCTCAGCTACTAATTCGTAACTCAAATGATCGTGTTTACTTTTCGCGGACAACTTCTTTTTCTTTGAACTTTTTTAATTCTCTTAAATATGGTATCACCCATGCAGTAGGCGTGTATGAAACTCCATACGAATATTCCCCGATAACTGGCAAAGGATAACCTTTTTCCAAAAGATATTCATCTGGGAAGTCAAATCTTTCACTATTCGAATCCATCTGTCTTATCAATTCATCTAAACTTTCAGGTTCCTGTGTCTTAATTTTTTCTCTGTCTTGACCATTCTCAATATTATGCATACCTGCATCTCCTTTTGTGTAACATATTCATTTTTTCTTTTATGTTACTTTTCCTTGTTTTATTAGTATTCGTATCGATCGACTTCAATCTTACCTAAAGTCCTTTGTACTCCTTAAACACTTATTCCATTAAGTGTACTTTTTGCTTATTTATTTGTAAAGTATTCTTTACTTATATGATCCATAATTCAATGAGCAGCCGCCGTCCCCATCACAAATATTTTTAAAGATTCGTTTGGCTTATCACTCACAATCTAACCCAGGGCAGCAAAAAAGACAATGGGAACAACTCATTGTCTTTTTTTTTATCATTTTATGGGTCTTTTTTTCTTTAACACGACACCATGTTTATTCGATTGTTTAGCTGCTTTTGCTAAAGCAACAGCTAAATCCTTTTTCCAACCTGATTCTTTCACCATATCTCTAAATTACTCCTTCACCAATCATAGTTAATGTAGTATATATTTTTGCCACAAAGTGATAATTCTATACATCATTAAGAGAGTTGTCTCATAGAGTAGAGATAAGACTATGGTGCGAAAGGAAGATTAATATGAGTCAAAGCCATTTACTTCAGCTTATCTATCCAGAACAAAAGCCTCAAGGTTTATTCGAGTCGTGGAAGCAGTTGTTTATGGAAAAGAGCCCCTACATGGAGGTTTCATTAGAAGTTCCCAAAAGAGAGTTGTTACGCCTTCAAACCTTTATTGACGACATTAATGAATTAGATCGTGATATCCAATTTACAATGGAAGATCTAATTGCATTTTTATATAGCAACTTGATTCAGGACGCTCGTAAAGGAAAACTAAAAAATCGTCCTTTTGCAGACAAGCTTCTTTCTATGTATAAAGACCTCAAAGAACCTAAAATGCGAGAAACGTGGAAACTGGTTTCTCCTAACCAAATGAGTCGGATCCATGAATCTATTCCGCGATCTCATTCTTTCGTCTATTATCCGATTCAGCTACAGAAAAAGTATGTTCTAAGAGGTGAAGTTCTGTTAATGGATCTGTATGATGAAGAAAAAGAAAAAATCGGCATTAAGGTTGCCGATCTTATTACTCTGCTCCTTATTGAGTTCTCAGATGAAATTCGCAAGGGACCCACTCAAAAACGGATTCAAACCATTCTGAAAGGGTTGAGCTCTTGACTCAAAGGAAGTATCATTAACTTTCAAGGAGAGACGAATGTACTCTCTACTCATAATCCACATAAACCTTCACGAATATTCTAAGTACCTTAATACTACGAATAGGGCAAATCGAGAAATTAATGGATGAATTATCAATCATTAATTGCTTTTTGATCTATAATAAAGATAATAAAAATCATTGGGTATACAACTGTGTAAATCTAAAAAGGAGAAGTGAACGATGGAATTAAAGGTCGTCTTAAAAGCGAATATCAATGGAATCGAGGTTGAGACCGAAAAGCCATATCCAGTTAAAGGAGGTCTCTCTTTGACAAGTGAGCTTATGCGATTTGCAATCGAAAATAAGGCATACAGTTTAAAAGCCTTTAATCAAGAAGGAAAACAAATATGCGTATTTGATGTAGGTCCTTCCTGGGTCACTCTGTAATTTTTTCTTTATTATGGGGGTTAAAGATTAACCCTCTTTTTATGTTAGGTGCAAAAGCATTCACATGTAACACCAATAAAGTCCTAATTTACAAAGATGAGTGAAAATAGTATCATATCCACAAGGAAGGAGATTTTCTCCGACCATATGGGTAAGTTAATGAATCCCTTTGTCATTCAGGTTAGGTTAACAGCGTCTTGAGAGTACAATTGCTGTCCCGTCCTCCTTACTTGAAAACGCAAAGGGATTCATCTTTCTATAACTGAACTTTTACATTCTTTGTCTCGCTGCAAGTTTACTCTGCGACATTCTCTCCGATATCTCCATTCATGAAGCTGTAACATCATGTTTAAAGGAAACAATATAACTGCGGTGGTAAACACCACCCATTCAGGAATTGGAAACAATCCAGAATCGGTTTCACGCCCACTCAATTTGTAATACAAATATACACCAAGGGTAAAGATCAATCCTACCAATAAGTAACCGCCTATCCACATCAGAATCACTATATTTCCAACTCCTTATCGGAAGATTTAATTATATTTTTTGATTTGTCCTTCCAAGAAGGGAAGCAGTTCGTGGTCGGGCAAGGTTACTAAGTAAGGATAATGTTTATCAGTACGAACCACTCGAACGGTTCCAACTTTCCCTTCAAAACATCCATCTACGATACGCACTTTGTCTTCTTCATTTATAATGTTTATTGGAGACTCGACGTTCATATACTATAAACCCCCTTAATCATAGTTTTGACTATAGTATAACATACATTTTCAATTTGTTCTCTTATATATCATTATCATGGTTTATAAGTATCATTTCTTTCAACACCATCTTCTGAATTCGCTTCCCCACGTTCTCTCTTCAAAACATTGAATTTTCCTTTTTGGATTGCCTCTCTTACAGCATTGATCAAATTATAAACAAGTCTCCATCCTTTAGGATTCACATAATAGGGGTATTCATTTTTCGCATTCGGATACACCTTTACCGTGTACGTAATATAGCCTAATTCCTCTAACTTTCTAAGGAGTCCATTATGAAATACATGTGGAGAATGACAAGCAACCTCTGTCCATCCAGGAAACCAACGAAACTCAACTTGATACCAGTTCTTACTAAATTCCCGAAAATGTTCATCATCTACTTCGTCGGGAATATCAAACACCAGATATTCCTGCTCTAAGCGTGTCGTTCCGTCCTCTTCGTCGATCATTCCTTGGATCTGAATGTTTCGTACCTCTTGATAAATTAGCGTTCCTTTTTTCTTCGCTTTGATGAAATGCTTCATCGTTCCAGAATTCCATTGATTTATTTCTCTATAAGTGTTTGACAATTTCAAGCACCTCTCTTTGCATCAATTTTAAACTCTTTACGATATGCATTTATAAGATCAAAAATAGAATATTTACGTTTTTTCTTCATTGTACATTCAATTTTCTTAACTGTACCTTTTCAACATGTCGAACCACGTTCGAGGTAAAAGCAAAACGTATCCGATATTGAATGATCCACTCGGGTATGTTATTATGTAAATGTGTTCTAAGGGAATCATCTTTCGATCCCCCTTAGTTTGTGAGAAGCTTTAACGCTTTTGGTGCGTTTCCTTTCGCGGAGGAAATGCACTCTTTTCATTTTCAGCTTCCTGAACGACGATCTTTTTCTCAACTTTTTCATCTTTTCTGCTTAAATGGGAATCATATAAATGTTTTACATTAAGATTACTTATGAAAAAAAGAGTCCCTGGCGATATCCAGAGACTCTTCTTTTTTGAATAAAATAAACATCACTTTTGCAACTTTCATAGCTAATTCTTCTAACTTTCGAAGGAGTCCTCAGTGCAACACTTGTGGAGAATGACAGGCAACTACAATCCGACCTGGATACCAACGAATGACCCTATTCCCCCCATCCCCTCTTGCAAATTTCTGAAAAATGTTCATCTTCGATCTCAACCGGAATGTCAAAAATGAGATATTCATGTTCAGCAAGTGGTGCTTCGCCCTCTTCATTTATTAGAATCATACCATCGATGCGATTCTTTCGAATGTCCTGATATATCACAGCGCCTTTCATTTTGGGCTTGATGACGTGTTTTTGTTCCTTCACAATATGAAGTTTTTATATATGTTTTTGGCAAACCTTTTCACCTCTTTTTTTTATTTATTAGATATACTGCCATCATATGAAGAATAATTTTTAAACTGTATTTTATTTTACAGCCTTTATCTTAATCTGTACGAGCATATTTATTGAAAGTATATATTTTGTAAATTATAATTTACTGTGTTATAATTGATATATTATAATAAATTGAACCAACGGAAAATCATATTTTACATAGGAGAGTGACATTAGTGGATAAAGATCTGTTTACAAGACATGAAGCCTTGAGACAAAAGGGGATTATTATTTGTGTATTTGCCATCAACCAAATTTCAAATGGGAACGAGGGCCTGGTCAAAAAAGGAATCATGCCGAAAGTTACATTCACTGTAGAAGTGACAGATGAATCACTTGAAGATTTAATGTACAATATTTCATGCGACTCGTTCGAAGAGGCTTTGCAAGAAGGTATCGAATATGCTGAAAAAAAACTGATCTCAAATCAAGTTAGACCGTAAAATAGGGAGGGTACGTAAGTTGAAGCCAATAACAGAAAGCACCCGCCTTTTTTTGGAACAATACTACCCGCAAGTTAAAGTCAACAAACATAAGGTAACTATTATTGAACCTTACCGAATGGAAATTCCCTCTACTCTGTTTCCATTACGCAATAAACCCACTATGAGTATATACAGCTATGTGAACACTCAGCAAATTAACAATGACCCAATAGCAGAAAAAGCTTTTAACGAAAACACCTATAAGATGGGATTCTGCTATACAAATACAGAAAAAATGTTGGAATCATTTAATAGATATGAACTGTCAGAGTATGAGTCCTATGTTGGATGGATAATTATTAATGGCATCCCCCTTCATCATGCCTGGTTGGTGTATAAAAATATACATGTGCTTGATCCATCTATTACATTAGTTGACGAAATTATACGTGAGCGCAAGTACCAATCTGCTCAAGAAATGCGGGAGCAAATTGTGGAGTTGGAACGCACTTTTGAAACAAAACCAAATGCTGATTATCAGACTTTTGGACAGGCTGCTCCCTTCGTTTTATACATAGGGAGCGTCTGTTCACCCGACAATGGGAGACAAATTTTTAATGAAATGATCCAACAGTTTCCCAAGCATCCTTCTTATCAGGGTCAAGGCATGAATCCACAGGGTATGTCAACTGTCCAACAAATGTACTATTCAAAATAAGTTCCCTTTATCTAAGTTCGCAAAACAAACAAGTTTAGATGCAATCCTTCAAATCAATGAAGTAGAATCCATTTTAAAAGAAGCGCTTTTAAAACAGGGTCTCCTGAACGAGCCAGGTTTAAAAAGTGCAGCTTAAAACAACAAAAGGAGCCTGGAAGATGTCCTGGGCTCTTTTTTTATACCATATCTCATTATTGAGTTTTTTCTTTTGCCTTTTGAACATATTCCATAGCCTTTTGCTTTTGCTCTTCAGGAGAAAGCTTAAAAAAGGACGGGTTATTACGAGTCATTTTAATAAAGTCCTGTATTGCCAAGGAGTACACTTCTTTCCCAGACGCTGCAATCCTCTCCTGTTTAGCCGTGACTTTCTCCTTCATCAGAAAATACTTCCTTTCCTCTACCTTATGGATTGGTTAGTTTCATTATATCGCTACAGTGTTTATGCGTAAACGACCTTCCAAACGTATTACGCACCCTCCTCATAGGAGAGAACATTGAGGTATTTGTAAAAGCTGAGCCTTCTTGGATCGTTATGAATAGCTCGAACCTCTTCTTTCACCCGAAGATATAGGTCCATATTTGCCATCATCAACATGACATATTTATTATCACCCGATTGCTTTGTTCCAATAAAATCTCCTGTACCCCGAAGTTCCAAGTCTCGCTTTGCAATTTTAAATCCATCTGTTGTCTCTACCATGGCTTGAAGTTTGGGATTCCCCTCCTTCTCCGATAACAGAACACAGAACGATTCAAAATTTCCTCTTCCTACCCGACCACGGAGTTGATGGAGCTGTGCCAAGCCAAATCGCTCCGCATTCTTCACAACCATCATCGTAGCATTTGGTACGTTCACTCCAACCTCAATAATGGTCGTTGATATGAGGACATTGGTTTCGTTACGAGTGAAACGTAGAATTTCTTCCGCAATTTCAGCAGGCTTCATTTTGCCCGAAATGAGTGAAATTTTCACCTTGGGATTTTTCGAAAAATGTTCTTTCATCTTCTCAGATGTCTTTTCTACAGAATCAACTTCTGACATGGATTCCGATTCCGAATCTTCGATTAATGGACAAACAACATATGCTTGATGCCCTTTTTCGATTTGCTGTTCTATTCCATTGAAACAACGCTTTTCATCGGTTAATAATACGGTTCTAACAGGCTTTCTTCCCTTCGGAAGCGTCTTGATCGTATACACATCCACTTGGTCACCCCACATGGCTAAAGCCAGTGTACGTGGAATAGGAGTGGCAGACATGGAAATGTGATGAACCCCTTGTCTTGCTTTTTCACGTAGTTGATTCCGCTGAACAACGCCAAAACGATGCTCTTCATCAACGATCGAGAGTGCAAGATTAGGAATCTTTACATCCTTACCGATGATGGAATGCGTCCCCACAATCATATGAATCTCACCCGTATCGAGCCCTTTTAAGATCGCTTTCTTCTCCCTGATCTTGGTCTCACCTGACAGGAAAGCAACTTTAAATGGCGTATCTTTCAATCTCTCCGCCAGTTCTTCATAATGTTGCCTTGCCAACACATTGGTTGGCGCCATAAGCGCGGACTGAAAGCCGTTTTCTGCCGCTACAACCATCAATAGAATCGCTACAATGGTCTTTCCGCAACCGACATCTCCCTGTACAAGTGCATTCACACGATGCCCTAACTTCGCTTTTAAACTAATCGATCGAAGCACTTCCCGCTGCCCATCCGTCAATTCAAAAGGCAATCGATTCATAAAATCAGTAACAACCGAAAATCGATTCATTAAAAAGGGAGACATCGAACTGGACAGAGATTCATACTGTTGCATTTGCATCGAATACTCGAAAAGATCATCGAACATAAAACGATTTTTTGCCCTCTCCAGCTCGTCTTCATTTTCAGGTTGGTGGATTGCTTTCAAGGCTTTCCCCGATTTCATTAATCCGAATGTCGCAAGTACACTGGGTTCGAGGCTCTCTTGTTGGCTCATGATCGAGAGTGAAGATTGAATCGAATTCATGAGATACTCTTCAGCCATTCCTCGAATTTTAGGATAGACCGGAACCAGTCTTTGCAAGTGCTTAATTTCATGACTAAAGTAAAGCGGATTGATCATTTGTTTAGAATGAAACTTCAAATCCTCTTGAACCTTTCCGCAAAAAATATAGGTTTCCCCTTCTTTAAGCCATTTATGAACATAAGGTTTATGAAACCATATGACATGCAAAACTCTGCCCGAATCGTCTGAAACTTTGACTTTAATAAACTTCTTTTCGTAGGGCTTGATCTCTTTGATCGTTCCCACAACAGCAACCACCTCACCATCTTTTAGCTGTTTAATTGGTGTGATGGTTCTGAAATCATGATATTTTCGTGGGAAATATCTCGAAAGTTCTTCTACGGTCATGATTCCTTTGGATTCAAACTGATTTAGTTTTGCTTTGGATATGCCCAACGCATCAAGTTTCATATCATTCCTTCCTTTCCTGTTACATTTTTTATTCTTGTATTTTACTTTTCACAAAAGCATATATTCATGCACGAACGAAACCCTTTAGTAAACACTAAACACAATACATATGATATATCTGGGATCTTAGGATCTATAATTAGAAACAATATGCTTTTGGATAGCAAAGGGAGGTGGAATAATCCATGTTTAAGAGAAAAGACACGAAGGAATATATGAAGTTTGAGGATGGAAAAATCATTTCTATCGAAGTGGAGCAAAAACAAAAACAAAAACCGATTGAACCATATCCGCAAGAATTCAAAGAAAGCGTCAGCATCGTTGATAAAACAAAAGAAAAGGCAAAGTCTTTCTTTACATTGAGACGATTAAAAGCTATGGGGTTGATACTTCTGTTTATATGTTTTCTATTGGCTTTAGTTGATATTTACAAAGTTTTCTTTATAACTCCGTCGGGCGAGGAAATGTCAAATCAAACCACAGCTCCAACGAATCATAATGCACCGTTGCCGTCGTTGACTGAAAAATCAAGCGGTTCCCCAACCACGAATAAGGAATCCAATGCCCCTCTTACGGAAAAAACAAATTCACCTGAAGAAACAGCTCATGAATCCATTGGTGAATTGTTGAATATAGCAAATCAAGTGAATACATCCCTTGTTCAGATGACATCCAATGAAATCGGTTATGTTGATCAGTATCAACATAAACAAGCAAACAAAGTGGCTCTTAGCAACACGTTGACAAACAGTTTAGCCGAAAAAGAAAATCTCTACATTACACTATCAGATTACAAAACATTTTTTTCTGCTGAACATATGATGGATCTTTATAATACGACCGAAAAAAGGTTGCTACAATCCGTGGCTTTCACAAAAGAAATAACCCAATTGCTATCTTCGGATACCGGAAGCACTTACAGTCTAATCCAGCAGTATTCCCAAATAGACACTGAACTGGCTACAAAACAACAAGCGGAGTTAATCCAAGTGCTAAATTCAAACCACATTCCATACACCATCAATCAACAGTTAAATCAAGTTGAATACACAATAAAATAACCCTCATCATGAGGGTTATTTGCTATATCGTAGTTGATTTTATTCTAATTCAAGTAAAACGAGATGACCGGATTTCAAACTCTCCTGGACATCGATGATTCTTTGATTTTCACTACCCTTGTAGTTTAAACTCAGATTTCTCTGCTCAAGTTCAAATTTTCCATCAACGAGTACATCGAGATAATTTAAAACTTCCTTGTTTACAACGTCTTCAAATACATACCCTGTATAACACCAAATATTTCTCCCCTTATTTTTAAGTTCCTTTGCCAAGTGGATCAACTCTTTTTCATTTTGAGAAAAAGGCTCTCCCCCACTGAACGTCACATGATTGATGGGGTTCTGTAAAACATGTTCTGCAACTTCGTTCGAACTCATCTCGATTCCAGAACACACACTCCAAGATTTTGGATTGTGACACCCCAAACAGTGATGAGGACAACCTGCAAAAAAAATGGTTGTCCTTAGTCCTGGTCCATCTACAATGCTATCTTTTATAATATTGATTACTCTCATGAATGCTTCACTCGATCTGATTCTTCTGCGCGTTTGGCTGAATTCCACTTGTCCATCGTCCCAACGAGATAACCCGTTATTCTTCGAATCCGCTCAATCTTCTTTTCATCATCGTTTTGACATTTAGGGCAAGCGTTATGAATAATTCCTTTGTATTTACACTTCATGCAGCGATCAACAGGATGGTTGATGCTTCCATATCCGATTCCATTTTCTTTCATGGTTCTTACGATCGTGTCTAATGCTTCTATATTTTTGCTCGCATCACCATCTAATTCAATGTAAGTGATATGTCCTGCATTGGTCAGTTCGTGAAAAGGAGCTTCTTTTTTAATTTTATCAAACGCGCTGATCTTGTAGTACACGGGGATGTGAAATCCGTTTGTGAAATAATCCCGATCGGTTACCCCTTCAATTACTCCATGCCGTTTTTTCGTTGTTCTTAGTGCTTTACCAGCAAAGGATTCCGCAGGAGTAGCCAGTGTTGTAAAATTCATTTGATATTTGATCGAGGCTACATCTGTTTTATCTCGAATGAACTGAATCATATTGTGGCCCATTCTCCAGGCTTCCTCACTTTCTCCGTGATGTTGACCTGTTAGTGCTACAAGAGCTTCAGCCAGCCCAACAAATCCAATCGAAAGAGTACCCTGCTTCAAAATTTCACCTAAGGTCTCCTCTTGATCCAACTCCTCTCCATTATGCCAAACTCCTTGTCCATACAAGAACTTGAAATTCGAAACTTTTTTCTGAGCTTGATATTGATATCTATCGTACAATTGCTTCACGGCAACATCTGTATAGTAATTAAGCTTTTGATAAAATTGATCAACATCTTTCGATTCAAGCGCTAATAGAGGAAGATTGATAGAGGTAAAGGATAGATTTCCTCTTCCCACAGGCGTTTCTTTTCCGTTCACGTTGCCAATCGTTCTCGTTCGACAACCCATGGTAGCAATTTCGCTTTCAGGTGTTCCATCATAATATTTAAGATTAAATGGTGCATCTAAAAATACGTAATTAGGAAACAACCGTTTGGATGTTGTAATCAAAGATAGTTTATATAAATCGTAATTTTTATCTTCTGGATTAAAGTTAATACCTTCTTTGACTTTAAAGACAATAATGGGGAAAATCGGAGTTTCTCCATCTCCCAATCCCGCTTGCGTTGCCAGCAGAATATTTTTCGTAATCATCCGTCCTTCGGTCGAGGTATCCGTACCTAAGTTAATTGAGATAAACGGAGTTTGAGATCCCCCTCTACTATGCATCGAATTGCTATTATGAATAAATGCTTCACACGCTTGATAAACCTCTTGATCCGTCTTTTCCCAAGCAATCTGAATTGCTTTTTCTTTATAGTCTGTTTCTCCGAATTCCTCAAGCAGCTCGGATACTTCACATAATTTTTTCTCAAATGTCAATCTTACATATTTGGAAAGATCATAATCAAACATAGGGATCGATTGACCACCATGTTGCTGATTTTGATTCGATTGCAAGATAATGGACGTTAATGCCATAGCACTCATGATATTTTTGGGTTCACGCATATGTCCGTGTCCTGTATTAAATCCATTCTTTAAAATTTTCGCTAATGGAATTTGGCAACAGGTTGTTGTCCCTGTTGTATAGA
Organism: Paenibacillus sp. 1182; assembly: GCF_017833915.1. Taxonomy (NCBI): domain Bacteria; kingdom Bacillati; phylum Bacillota; class Bacilli; order Caryophanales; family Paenibacillaceae; genus Paenibacillus; species Paenibacillus sp. 1182. The sequence goes on from NZ_JAFICR010000004.1 coordinate 476,743, forward strand.
AGTCTAAATCGTGGATGTGAATATACCCATTTCGATAAGCTTCCCATGCTTCCTTGGAAAGAAGTTTCTCTTCCGTATACCGCTTCGCTGTAATGGATGCAATTAATGACATCATCCCCATAGGAGACATTCCATCTATATTTGCATTCTCATTGATTAGATCCTTATTGCTGCCTTGAATAACATCATCTAATTCGGATAGAAAGCTATCTTCTCTATACATTCCTAAACACACTCCTTCATAAGTAAAAATGAAATCTATGTATTATAGATTTCATTCATAGGTTAATGCTTAGGTTTGAACCACAATGGTTTACAATGTATTCAAACACTACAAAGCACACCTAAACGGATAGGATTATACGAAGGCCATTACTACCATATCTACGCCAACTGTAAGAGCATCTTCAACCTTTACAGATAGAGAACTTAAACCTTTATCTTTAATCTTGTTTGGGCAAACAAAATTTATATATAACCCCAGAACTGATTAAAATCAACGGTTCTATAAAACCTCTCTAAACAATGAATATTCAATGTTTTTAAAATACTTGAAAAGACGCAGCGATCGTTGCTGTAACCATTGTGATAAGAATCACCATGCAACAACCTTTTGCCAGTTCATTTTCTTTTTATCTTGACCCACATACTTCAAGAAGTATCCCCCTCTCGCAAATCTCAATGCGATGTAAACCGAAGCATGTTCGAGTATACATAACTCATTATGAATATCTTCATACATCACTCAGATATCATTCATAAAATCTCTTGTCTATTAAGAAACCCTATGATAAAATTATCCATGTTAATAGAGAACTCGGAGAAACGAGTCAAAACCAAAACAAGTTGTAAGGGAGAGATAGAACTCATGGCAAATGCCGCAAAAACAACAAAGAGAACCTTCATTACGGTAGACAGCGGAAAATTTATGACAAAAGCCGTTCGTCGTGAAAATGGTAAAATAATTGAAAAATTTGAAGTTTCTACTAAAATAGGTACTACAACAGAAAAATTCTCAACTTCTCGTTCCTCATATGTGGTCACTTTAAATGGAAAATCAAGCTTAATTGGTGGTGTCGGAGGAGAATACAACTTTGACACTTCAAAAGCACAAGAAGTTCATCGCAACGCTACTTACTTAGCAGTTAGTAAATTGGCTAACGATCAAAAAATACCAGTTGTTCTTAGCATTGGCTGCCCACTTTCAGTGTGGTTCAACACTCAACTTCGAGAAGACTATAGACGCTTTATGTTAAACTTTCCTAAAGACGATCCTCGTGATCCAAACGAAGGTCCATTCGATGTTGAATTTGAGGTTAACGGCGAGCCATTTAAGTTTGAAATCGAACATTTGATTGTATATCCAGAAACCTCTGGATTCCTGATTAAAAATGAGGAAGAATTTGCTGGGCGAAGTATTGCCGTTGTCGATATTGGTGGCTTGAACGTTAATGGCGTAGTGTATCAGCCAACAGGTGAAGATGGTTTATTGGAACCTAATGAAGATACCTTTTTCACCCTAAACAAAGGTGGAAATGTGTTTATGACTGAGCTTGCTAAAGCTTTGAATAAACGTTTTGGACTCAACATTCAAACTTATGAAATGGATGAACATTTCAAACGTGGCTATATTAAAGTAGACAAAACAGAATCAGCAAAAATCATCAAAGAATTTACAGATGCTTACCTGGACGAAATTCGCGGGAAAATGAAAGCACATAGCTGGAGTGTTGAAACCCTCGACTTTGCGTGGGTAGGTGGCGGAAGTCTATTATTCAAAAAACATATTCTTGCCATCCCTGTATTTGAAGATTCCCTGATTAGCGACAATGCAGTTTGGGATAATGCCGAAGGCTTCGCTCAAGCAACAGAAGATGCATTTGAAGAATAATGATGAATAAAAAAATAATGCTTACAGGGAGGTGTAACCTGTGGCTGATAAAAATCAACCGAATAATGAAAGTGGAAAGCGTAAAGATAGCCGACGAACTTTCTCTGTAAGTAAAGGATTTAAAGAAGTCCATGACGTGTTAGATGGTTTACCTGATAACGAAATGTCGCGATTTGTTTGTGAAGCGATCTTACATTATCATCAAGTGAAAAATAACCCCAATTGGATGGGCGAACAAATTCAACAAATTTTCGCCATGCAAACGCAATTACAGCAAATGATTTCAGGATTTGGGGGAGGCTTTACTCCGCCTCCCCCATACCCTGCTCAAGGTATGCAACAGCAGCCTTATAATGTTCCTTTTCAGCAAGTTCCAATGCAACAATCTGCACCTATGTATCCGTCATATATGCAACCAGGAGTGCAAGAGAATGTCGACGCAAGCCCGGCGCAACCGTCGCCTTCTCTACCGCCTGTACGTGAGGGAGAATTCCCTACAGCAGAGCAAGTCGTGGAACACGCTATGCAACAAGTTGCTAATGAAGAATCGGAACCCCCTGTTGATGCGTCAACGAACTCTTCAAAAGAAGAAGTACAGGCTGAAGGAATGAATGCAACATCCGTTGATGAGCCACCAAAACGTCGTAAAAAATCGGGTTTTGGTCAGGCTTTAATAAGAAAATCCTTAGGACAGACGGACAAATAACATGTAAGAGAGCTTTGGGTAGAAAACCCAAAGCTCTCTTTTTTTCATTCAACGTTATTCTCCAGTGATATTGTACTACGTAGATCCCCTCTTAAAAAAATCCATTGTTCTCTACTTTTTTTCATAAAAAAACACCCCGTGCATATAATAAAAGATTATTTAAATCGAACAGGCGTTTACTTTTAATTTTATATTACTGGAGGTTCTTTTACATTATGTGAATAGATTAAAAGCGGAAGTAAACTCAACTGGAAACCGAACGAACAGCGTAAAAAGGAGAAATGAAGAATGAGTACAATATTGATTTTAGAATTATTGGGTGTTATTGCAGTCAACGCGCTAAGTAACTCCATTGGAACATTGAAAACCATTTTTATATCCAAAAAATATTTAAAACCTGCTTATGTCATCACCTTTTTGGATGCAATTATATTTGCAACAGCATTGAAACAAATTGCCTCTGGTAATGGGGTTGAATTTCTAATCGCTTTTGCAATCGGAAAAGTAATTGGAGTATATCTTGCCGATGTAGTGGAAAATAGGTTGGCACTGGGTATTTTGGAAACCGAAATTTTCCTAAATGACAAAGACCGTATGATCGAAGTTGCAGATACTCTACGCGACAAAGGCTACACCGTCAATACTTTTGTTTCTTATGGATATAAAGGTGTGAAACGGTACAAAGTTGATGTCACGATATTACGAAAAGAGTTCCCTGTATTAGAACGAATTTTAAAGGAATTTAATATCGACGATCCGACGATGCAAGTTAAGGATATTTCCAATATACATGGAAAAATAACAGTCAGCAGCGTTGATGCGTAGGTAAAAAGCAAGAGAATCCGATTATTCTCTTGCTTTTTAATTTGTTCACACCAGATCACACTTTCAACGAAGGTTCATTAGAGATGAAATGATCAAGAACCTCTTTATTTTGATATGTAAAAAAGCTACTCGCGTCATAATACAAGTAGCTTATATAGAATTAAAAAATAGTATCTGCAAGTTCCTCTGGAGACATGTCAAACAAGGGCAGCTCTTTAGCTCTTCTTATAACCGCTTCCTTGAGGCTGTTTAATCGATACACTACATAGTCCTCAGGAGCTTCATATTCGAATAATTCGAAGTCCTCCATACCGTCAGAAAATGTGGTTTGAAAGGTATGAATAAGAGATGTGGTTTTCAAGTATCCGGCTGGTCGATACCCGTCAGCCGACTCTGATACACACTCGTTTCGTGTTTTATAGCTTGAATTGTGGGCAACCTTTGGATTGCCAGTCTTATAGGCTTGGTAAAGCTTGTACTTCTCATACTCCATTAACAATTGTTTACGGGAGTTTGAAATCGTTAAAGCTACCGAAACTAAACCGGGATGCATGGTGTGGCGTGCTAATTTATATATCGTTTCAGCCTCGTAAATTTTAAGCTTGAACCCGCCTCTGAGCGTAACCGTAATCATATGATGATCACGATTATCAAATTCCACTTCCTCTATCTTTTCAGCTACCGTCAAGATAGAGAGATGATCTCGCAGCTCAAATCGATAACTCCCCTTTTGAATTGTCATTGAGAAACTCAAGTTATCGAGCCACACCTCAAACAAGTTGGTACGCTCTATAAATGAACCAACAGGAGAAGCTTTTAATTGTTCGAGTAGAAAATGGGGTGTAACTTGTTCTTGATTAACAGCTTCCTTAATAGCATTTTTAAATATTTCGAGTGCCTTAGCTCGAAAAGCTTCGTTCTCTAACTCTTTCCGGGCTTTACGTTCAGCTCGAATATAAAGCTGTTCTTTCAATATTGGATTCATAAAATCCAGAACCTCGCATAAGCCCTCTGTAGATGAGGATTGTATGTCTTCCCATACGGAGTCTTTTGTTCTGTTAGGATTCTTTTTTATAGCTTGCTCTAACAGGTATATAAAGCTACTTGTGGAAGCTATACGCTCTCGCTTGATAATATCAATTTCTACGCTTTCTATCGCGAAATTTTTGAAATAATCCCCATTATTGCAAAAGAGTCTTTTTTCCGGTTTGGCTACATATGCCGCTTGTGCAATAATAAATTTACCTTTATCGACAAATTTATTTATAACCATAAAGTCCCCCGACTTATAGGCATGACCTTTAGGCAAAAAAACAATCTTGCCAGTTTGCTCCCCATTGTGAACTCTGCCTACAAGCTCACCTGATCTTCCATTGATAACTGTTGCTATAATTTTATCCATTTGATTTCCTCCTTATGGTGATCTACAACAAAGACCATCTATCCATTTGGACGGATGGTCTTTACATTTATTTTACCTCTACAAGTTTAATTGCCTTGTTTGAAATAACCATACGGTCAAGCAACTCTTGTCCAGACAAGTCTCCGTCAACAGCATAATTAAACCCCTTAATAGTTACTGGAGTATACGCTTCAGCCGATGAAATAAGGTGTGGCGGTAGTGTACCGACAACGTGTTTACCTTCGATATCTGCTGGCATAATGCTCTCCAGCACCGGAGCATCAGGATATTGCTCCTTGAGAATATTTACCGTGCCTTGGTGACGGGATACAATTACAGCATCCAGCTCAGCAACATTATCTACCTTGCTAACGCAGTATTGCCGCACTGGAAGATCCGCAGCAATGATTTCTTCAGCACTATTAAATATAGTGTTTCGAGGCAACTCCAAGGCGTAATACTCGTTTATACCTTGCTCCAGCAAAATGGTTGGAGCAAGAGAAGTTAAGTATACTGGAGTGCCTTTTGTACCGTAATTAGACAAATCAGCGATTGCTGGAAAGCCGGAAGCGATGATCTCGTGATTGGCAATAAGATTTTTAATTGTTGTAGTCATAACAATTTCTCCTTTTAGCTGCCTGCCATATGGTCAGGTCTTACACTATATCGTTTTGATGATGTCCTTTGAATAACTTTCCGATTGAAATCCACCCTGTTTAAATGTCACTTGATGACATCTTTTTTTAATCTTCAACTCTATCATATTCAGTTACAAACCTTTTAATTAAAGTTGAATGAATACTGTAAGATCGTTTCATTGGGATTACTAATAGTTAAAAAAGACAAGAGAGGTGCAAACTCTCTTGTCTTTTTTATAGCTCGAACCAAGTCAAACCCGTCATCACTCCCCTTTCGTTTTTTTATCTTTAAAATTAAACATAAGTAAAAACACATAGGAGGTTCAGATATGACCACACTTACAAAAAACCACAAACGTCTTACTTTATTTCATATTTTGAAACGGATCATTGCTATCACCATAGGTGGACTACTCATGTCCGTTGGCTTGAACATCTTTTTGATTCCAAATCAAGTATTTGATGGCGGAATCGCAGGCATTTCAATCATTCTTTCTCATGTATCAGGTTTAAGCTTAGGATTATTCCTCTTCATCCTGCATATCCCCTTCATCTATATCGGATACAAACAAATGGGGAAAACCTTCGCACTGTCTACTGGGTATGGTATATCCATACTATCGATAAGTACAACCTTTCTGCACGGATCTCTTGCCTTTACAAATGATGTACTCCTTGCAACTGTATTTGGTGGAATTATTGGAGGCATTGGCGTCGGAATCGCTATTCGCTATGGAGGTTGTTTAGATGGTGTTGAAATATTAGCGATTCTCTTCAACAAAAAGCTCCCCTTCTCTGTCGGTGAGATCATCATGTTTATGAACCTGTTTATATTGGGCAGCGGTGGTTTCGTTTTCGGATGGGATCGTGCCATGTATTCTCTTATTGCTTATTTCATTGCGTTTAAAGTCATTGATATCGTCGTAGAAGGTTTGGATGAAATGAAGTCGGCATGGATCATCAGTGATTGTCCTGAGGAGATGAAAGAAGCCATCTCTCAACGATTGGGACGTGGAGCCACTTATATTTATGGTGAAGGAGGATTTTCTGGTGATGGAAAGAAAATTATCGTTTGTTACATTTCACGCCTGGAGGAAGCAAAACTTAAAACAATCATTGAAGAAATTGATGAAGCGGCCCTTCTTTCGATCTCACATGTAAGTGAAGTTCGAGGAGCGAATTTCAAAAAGAAGGATATTCACTAATTAAACTGCAACTGTACGTGATTTTTACCTATTAAAAATACGAATCAAGCCCCTTACAAACAAACGACAAAGGAATGAAAGATATGACCATATTAAGTGAAAAGGAACAACAGTTATATCAAACCATGGTATTTCAAGGATGGTTTATGCTCGGCAGAACACAAATGGCAGCTCTCCAAGTCCATGAAGCTGATATAAAGGTACTTGATGGACTTCATGAGAAATTGGATGAGTTCATTCGAACATCATTTGAATCCGTTAATAAACATGTTGATAAGAAAACAAACATTGAATCGATGGTAATAATAGATGAGTTCCATATGGTTGAGTTGTTCCGAATACAATCTATTATTAAAAATGAAATAGAAATAAGGAAACAAACGTCCAAGAGTGGCAGTTGAATATCCATAGCAATGCCGCTACAATAACAAACAAGCCCCGACCTCGTTGGTGTTTTGAGCCTCTTACGGTGATGACGTAAAAGGCTTTTTCTTTACCTGGCGGTCATTTCTTTAGGTGGTTGTGTTGCAGTACCTCCACGATTTCATAGACACGCTTCAAGTTGATAGTACAGAGCCCTTACGATTCCGTCGTAAGGGCTCTGTACGTTTGTTATCTTTTTTTATTCCTCGTTTATTCTCGTTTTATTGAATTGCATTTTCTCATTCTCACTTTAAAGATTTCTGGTCTATTAAGGAATCCCCTTATTCATTCAGCACACAAGATTTTCAGCTACCCATTCATTTAGAGAATCAGAAATATGCATAGCGTCCGAACCTACAGACTGAGTAGCTTGATCCCAAAACATTTAGGCCATTGTGAGCAATTTCCATGTATAGCCCATTGCCTCAATTTCTTCGATTGTCAGAACTCTCCCTTTGGTGGACAAGCATTAAGTTGAAAGCTTACCCAAACATTAGTTCATTATTTTCTGTATATATTTTAAAGATTGATCATGCTTCTTAATGTATTTGGTAGCTTTCCCTGTTCGCTTATACCCGCCTTCACCCTTGTTATAGGTGCTGAGTACAGCTTCCTTCAGTTCACTATTTTTCAAGCCCTTTGCGGCGTATTTTTTATATAAATTAGATAACACATACGTGCCCCAATTCATATTTATATACGGATCTAAGGGTTTATTTGCTGTCTTCAAGGTCTGCGCCAAGTATGCATGATTCACTTTGTTTACTTGGAAGTAACCATAATTCCCCGAATCCACAACATTGGAGTGAAAAGAGCTTTCCTGTAGAATCGTCGCCAGCGTTTCTTCATAGTCTAAGCCTCGTGCCTTAACCTTTTGATATAAGTATTTTTGTTCCTGCTTGGGCATTGGAATCTCTTTAACATACTTAAAAGACTTCGGTGTTTGAGCCTTGATCGTTTGTGGAAACAAAACTCCCCCTATTGTCATCACTATGATCATAAAATAAACGATGCATTTATTTATAAGTTTTTTTCCTTGTATTTTATTCATCGCTTCTCCTTCCATGGAATGACTTATGTAGCTCCTATATCTATACACATGTATAAAGTTCCATTCTCATGAACAGATCTGATATAGCTCTGCAAAAGTCATCTTGTAATACATCTCATCATTATTTCGTACTAAAAATCGGTCTTTATTAATAAGAGCAAACTTCTTTGAAAATTTTCGCTGTACATCCATAAAGTCAGGAAGATCTTTACTCGCATGCTGATTTAAAAAGTAATTCAAACCCACTTCAAATTTAATCGAATATTGCCCAGCTTCAAGAAGTGAATGAGAAGTAAAGAAATATGGACACTTTGCATCAGTGGTTTCAAAAATAAAGATGATTTCTTTACCCGTTTTTAAATCTTGTGTATACTTTTTCAACTTACTCAAGATTTCTTCTTTCATTTTTAACGCCTGCCCAAGAAAGGTAGTGTTTGAACCCTTTAGCAAAATAAGAACTTTTTGACCCTTTAAATCTCGTATCTCAATAGCTTTTTTTTCTTCATTTAATACAAACTCAAGCGCTGGACATTTAATGAATTCACTACAATATAAAAAGGTCAATTCTTTTTCATTATTCAGATATGGACGAGAAAAAGTGATTCTATGTTTCCCTATCCCGCTTAATGCAAGCTCATTAATGAGTGACATGGTGTGTCTCCTTTACCTACGCGAGATTCCTGTCCTTTTCATTGGTTTAAAGTGAAATGCCCCGCCCTAATACATAGGTCGCAACTGACCAATCTTACAATCCACCCGATCAACATCATTTCCTTTGTTTGTTTTTTTCTTTATACGTATTTCGACAACGAAATCGTTATTATTTTTTTCTCGAATAACCCCAGGACATTCTTGATCTATACCGTACTGAACATATACGTAATCGCCAATTCCGTAGCTGTGCCCGTTATCATTCATTTTCCCGCCTCCTTTTCGGTCAATTTTATCATTTTTATTGCCTATAGTCAATTTAATCAACATTTGGACTACACAATTGATGAATTGTTTGTCATAAGCAACAAAAAAAGAGAAGAAAAAATTCTTCTCTTTTAAAATAGTTACCAAACGCCTTTAATTGCCTGGCTAAATGATGGAATATCCATTTTTTTTGACAAGACAACTCTTACACTTTCCCATACGATAAAGACAACCGCTGCTCCCCCGACAGCATACATAATGGTCTCTAATAACATAAATGCAATCTCTTCATGAACGAAATAGACGGCTAACCCTAAGATTAGATAGAAAGTTAAGCTCGGCTTTCCGAATTTAAATACTTTCATAAACCATGCCAACCAAGCTTTCATGCCCAATGCTTCATTGTTCCACTCCTTATGTCTTCTGATCGCGCCATAAAAAGGAGCTACACATATTAAAGTTACGATTAAAAAAGGCAACGAACTAAGTAGTAGTGACATCCCCACCGAAACTACCGTTCCAAGTACCAAAATACCTATAATGTACAAAATCGCTTTTTTTATCATTGATCACACTCTCCTTGACTTCATATCTTTACTGTTTCGTTTTTAACCTGTTTCTTTTAAAACCATTTCAAAGAAAAAATATATTTTCTCCTTTCTTATTCACCTCTTAGATTATAGATCGTTTCTTCATAAACTAATCCTTTCATTCCATATACATTGAATGAAATAAACAAAAAAAGGGCATCCCCTTGGACACCCTCTTCGCTATGCTTAATCTCTATAATCCTCTTCATCATCCCATGATTTTTTCATTTTACGAGCTGAACGATTCTTATTTCTGTCTTGTTTGAAATCTTCCTTCCCCTGTTTATCACGTACTTTAGATTCTCGACGTTTACGGTGAAGACTTTTCTCTTTTGTTTTTTCAACAAGCTCCTCTGATTCCATGAATTCTTCGGTAATCATCATAAGTTTCTCTCTCCTTTAAGTTCATATCTTTAGTGTAGTGATAGTCTAACATAGTCAATAGTTTATTCAATATTGTCTGTAGTCTATAGCGTTCGAGCACCAGCTATTAAAAGGTCTCTTCCCCTACGACGCTAATACATCATAGAAAGAAGAGACCTTTTTGATTCCAATATGTAACCGTAGACTTAAAAAAATCTACGGAATGGGTTGTTAAATTACGTTCGTAATGTTTTTAAGCACACTATACATATTCTCAACCTTGACTGTGCTTGGGATTTTCGTAATCTGTTGACCTCTTTCATCTTTAAATTGAACTTCATCCCCCACAAAGTTCAAAAACAATCGAGAGTAGTCTCTTTGATGATTACGATATTTTTCTTTAACCACTACAACATTTGGCTTAACAATTTCATAATCCCAAAGACGTCGAGACAGCGTGTCAATAACAGAACCCATATCAATTTTAACTGCTTCTTCCTTTTTAGAATAAAATTTTCCGATTATAGATCTCAACATTTTAAGTCCTCCCTAATCGAAGATGTAAAAACGTGTATTTACCTTTTTTATTAAATGTATTAGATTATAGTTGTTTGAAAACATCTTTATTCAAACAAAAAAATCGCCCATGTTTTGGGCGACTTCATAGCTATTACAATTATTAGATTAGGAGATTACTATTTCTTCAATAACTTGTTCGACACCCTCCAAATCGAGTGTTAAACCGTGCTTGCGCTTGTAAAGCTTAAAGATCAAATAATAAGCTTGGATCGCATAGCGAGTAATTACGGATCCGTCACAGTATAACTCTGCATCGTTAAGTTCTTTTAGCCAATGAACAACGTCTACCTTACGATCCCGATCATTTAAGAATTCTGTACTTAAAAATTCCAACTTAGCAAAAGACATTTCTAACAAAGCCTTATTTTTCGTTTCTGCTCGCCACTGTTTAAACCATTTCATCCTCATTCCTCCAGATATTCATACGAATCGGGTTTTGTATATGATATTCCTTTAAAAACATCTCAACTTCTTGTAAACCCCCCAGCTCATTTTGATAGATGAATGAGCCCCCCACACGCATCTCAGAATGCAAAGAATTCGCGACAATGACAACTCCGTCGTCTGTCATAAAAGTATCATTCTTCAAAATGTACACAAATGGAGCCATGGGTGTAAAATGAATCATCACACTGTACAGAGGCTGCGCCTGCTTATCTTTTCGTTCTTCTTGCTCTTCTTGTTTTCTTGCTACCAACCTCTGTTTTTCATATACATCTACTGAATCTTTTTTACCAAACATCCGCTCAAACATATAGCCCCTACCTTTCTTAAAACTAAACGTAGAACAATTAAAATACCAATAGTCTTTATTGCGCTTCACGACGAAGCATTGCTTCGTGGAGTTTCACTAAATACTCCACACTATATTGCTCTATAAATGGATTCATTTTATCCTTTGCACGATAGTCAGCATCACAGATATGTTGAATGAATGTGTAATGATTTGGGAACATGGTAAGCACTCCTTTATTTTTTGTATTTCTGTTACATAAGGGATAATCTGATTAGTTGATCATAATGCGAATCTGACAAAAAAATAACAGCTAACAAATTAACAACAACTCCAATCGTGCCTAAATAAATACCTCCAACATGCCCTTCTTCGAATGCAATGAACAGTACGAGAAGGCAAAATACCACACCTGATAAATTAAGAATTATCAGAGTTAGAGCTATCAAATTCCTCCATTTAATGCACACCTCTTTACAAGAAAACCTCATAATTTTTGAAAACATGGAATTCCAACAACGTGTTTGTCCTTATTCTTTGAGTGATTAGATGCAGATAAGTTACATTCAAGAAACTTCAACACTTAAAATAATTGTTTATAGTCAATAAATTTATTCTAATTGTTTTTATTTTATTATTCAATAGATAAACAAAAAAGGGCAGCCGTTTGGCTCCCCGTTTCGTATATTATTGATTAATATTATTTAATTTCCATGAACTCGTAAGACTCTGGCAGATAAATTTTTGTATTATAATCGCCTGCCTTAATACCATGACCCAAGTCTTTTGAAACTCTTTGATATTCAATATATGGTTTTTTATCACTGGTCAGTTCCATAAAGGTATCATACCAATTGGTTTTTGTCCTAATTCCCTGATCCTTATACGAAATGACCAGAGGAGTTTGGGCAAGCTCTGAGCTCCTGGTATAACCAGTTCCCCAATAGCTAAAACCGTCTACCTTTTGGCTTAGTTCAGGATCAATTTTGATATATACGATTTCTTTCTTTTCTTTTGGTAAAGACTCAATGAATGGTTTTGCAACGGTTTGCCGCCAGGTTTCAACCTTCGTATCATAAATATCCTGTTCTTTGCTTAAAGATGTCATTATAAATATAACAATGGCTACAAATGAGATTGCGAAAAATAGATTACCTAAACCAGGTTTCCATCCATAAATACTTTCTTCTTTACTCATAAACTCCCAAAAATAAAGCAACACTCCAACAAAAAAAGAACCGATTATGACGCTCCAGCCAACTACTCCAATCTCTGAATACCAAGGTAAATCTGGTTTTACAATCAACTTCCCTGCTTCAATTACATTCTCAATTGTCAACTTGTTGATCTCCTTTTAGAGTACATTTTTTGACTTCCAATTAGTAGATTGATCTTAATACTTCTGAATTAGCTTACAATTCCTAAATAGATATTTTTATAGCGCCCATCCCATCGCATCCTTATCTATAGCTTTTTTTACATTCTATTGGGTTAGTTCGCTCTTTATAATTTAGGATACTATGGTTCTCCTTTAATCAATTTAATTGTCTATAATATATAGTATGTTTTTAAACGCCTATAGTCAATATTAAAAGGGCATACACTTTAAGTGTATGCCCTTCTTCAATTAATTTTTATTTACTGCGTCGATACGTGCTTGAAGTCCAGTTTTAACTGTTCCATTTTGCAATTTATTCACGGCTGTTTGAGCTTTTTCTTTAAAGATATCCGTTTTGAATTTTTCGTACTGTTCTACGGAATCTGTTGCTGCCTTATTTGCTTGTTCCAAATCCTTATCGGCAAGCATTTGATTGTAGGTTTGTTTTAAAACCTCTGAACGTTGCTTCATTTCATTGTAGAGCGCCGAGTATTTGGAATTTTCGCGTACGCTGGATGGAACCTCATTCATTTTTTCCAAAGCAAATACAATGTTTCCTTTGGAAAAATATTTTTCTGCACGTTCTACAGCTTTCGCCCAGTCCACATAGGCTTTTTTCGCAATTGGATCTTTAATCGTATCCGCTACATCACCAATATTATCACCTGGCACATATTGACCATCTTTATCATCTACTGGGTTCGTTGTTCCCTTGTTGATCTTATCTAAACGGTCAAGCAAACCTGTCTTGTCTGCACCATCTGGCAGCGCATTAACAGCATCATATGCGTTTTTGATGTATGGATCACGTTTATACTGCTCAGCTTGTTCAACCTTCTGAATGGCTTTGTCTAACAGGTCTTTATATGCTTTATCCGTGATTGCTTTCTTCACAGCATCTAAGCGGTCTTGCAAAGCTCTTTTCGCAGGTGAGTCTTTTAAAGCATCCACCCGTTTTTGTGCGTCTGTCAGATATGGATCACGCAGGTACGTTTCTGCCTGTCCTACTTTCAGGGTTGCTTCTTTGAGTGCCGTATCTACAGCATCTAAGCGTTTATGGTAGGCATCTTTTTCTGCACCATTAGGAAGTGTGTTTACTACATCTCTCGCAGTATTTACATCGTTTTGAGATTTGGTTTGTTCTGCTTTTTTAACAGCTTTTTCGTATTTATTGGCTTCATCAACTTCTTTTTGAATTTTATCCAAACGATCATTTAATTCATCTTTGACTTTTCCGTCAGGAAGTTTATTCACAGCATCTCTGGCACGGTCAATGTCTTCTTGTGACTTCGACTGTTCAGCTTGTTCGACCTTCTTAATAGCATCTTGGAGATCTTTAGCTTGATCTAATTGCTTCTGAAGATCATCCTTGAGTTCACCATCAGGCAATTTATTAACCGTGTCTTCTAATCCTCCAAGATCAACGTCCTGATGGTCTCCATCACTATTAAGCTCTAAAATTTTACCAATCAGAATGAGTTTATTTTTCAATTCATCTAATTGTTTGTTTAGCGTTGCTTTGTCCATTGTATCAGGCAATTCTTTCACAAGAACGTACAATTCATCAACGCGTTTTAGATATTGCAGAACAACGTCCTTCTTCACATTCCCTTTGTTAAGAGTGTCATTCATGGCGTTAATTTCTTTCTGAATTGCTTCATACTTAGCCAAATCATCTTTCACTTTGTCCAGACGCGCTTGGAGCTGATCCTTCCCTTCCACTTGAGGTAGAGCATTAATTAACGTCTGAGCATTAGTTACATTGGTTTGAGAAGGTTTATTTTCAGCTTTAACAACCGCTTCCGTTGCTTGAGCTAAATCAACGACAAAAACAGTAGCTTTTTTCGAAGTTACAGAGCTTTCATTTCCACTCAAATCAATTGCTTTCGACTGGACTTCATAGTCCCCGTTTGGCAAAACAACAGGCTCCGTATAAATCACCCAATCCTGAGTATTTAATCTATACATAAGCTTAGAGGAACCTTCCGCATCTTCTCCCCCCGAAATAGTCAATTTGTTTTTATCTACAACGATATTTGTTGTCTGAGGAGCATTCTTATCAATGTTACTAATAGTCATAACAGCTTCTTCGCTCAATGTCCCCTTCGAATTCTTTGCCCGTGCATAAATCTTTGTGTTTTGGCTAACTTCAAAAGAAGAAGCATAGGCTGTCCACTCACCATTTTCACCGATCTTGTATTCTTTGGTTGCTGAATCAGCAGAGTAAGAGATCGTAACTTGGACATTTTTATTTGTAGGATTGCTTGTGTTAGCTTGAATGGTTGGTTTAACAGGAGCAACATCCGCTTTAAGAACATTATAGAAACGTACGTTATCGGTCGTTGTTATTCCATTGGAAATTTTCTTGAACGCAACCTTAACAAGCAAATCGTTTCCATCCCAAGCATAGCCCACCATATGAGTAGGCGTGTATTCCTGCTTAGACGCATAATCATTAGCAATCGTTTTATTTTCTGCATTTTTCAATGAAAGTCCGCCATTTGTAGAACGGAATTCCACACTGTACAAGCCATCTGGTGTGGTTATGCTCATATTCGTCATAAATAACAAATCACTGATACCTACAGTCCGCTCTGCAAAAACCTTCCCATCGAAATCAACAGCTCGAATGTAATGTGTAATATTTTCTTTTACATCAATATTTCGATCTTCATCAACCCACTGACCATACGGTCCAACTTTTACTTGGTATTTATATTCTCTCTTTTCAGAGAAAATAGGAAGATAGATCACAGCGGTTCCCCATTTAGGATTCGATTCATATTTGAAATCAGGGATAACATCTGGCATGTGTATTACATCCACGAAATTCAGTGTTTTTGTATTTCCTTTACTGGTTGCAAACACAACTTCAACATCATTACCCACAAAACGGAGACTCGTAATTTTGTCAGGAGTTTCTCCAGTATCCAAAGGAAAAGTTATTCTTTTCAGTGCTCCACCATTATCCCTGGAAATACTTGCACTACCATCGTCCTTTAAGTAGACCTGATAGTTTAATCCGTCCGAACCTTTTACCACATCGGATGAAGCTGCATTAGCAACAATCGGATTTATGAAACTTTGACCAATCTGAATCGCACCTCCCATAATCATGGAAGAAGATAAAGCAATCAATAAAGTCTTTTTCATATTTTTATTCAAAATATTCACACCTTTCGCTTTTAATATTTAACTTCTTAGAATGATTCAAATCACAGTTAATATCTTAGTTATTTTTTGATAATTGTATTCTATACAGATGAATAAATTTCATAACCAATCTGACCGTCTTAGAGACTCCTATTCGGTCTTACATATGTATTCAAAAATAATAAGAGCTTACCCCATGTAGCTGGTAAGCCCTTATAGAAAATAAAGAATTAGAAAATCTTCATGTTAAATCTAAACTACTACTTGAAAGAGAGTCGTTATACCGTTTTTTTAGAATTTCTGAACGATTTTTAAGCTCTACATACAACGAATTATATTTCGAATTTTCGCCAATTGCAGTAGGAATTGCATTCATCTTATTGAGTGCAAAAACAATATTTCCTTTAGAAAAGTATTTTTCTGCACGTTCAACTGATTCTGCCCATTCCACATAAACCCTTTTGGCTTCTGAATCTTTAATGGTTTTGGCTACATCTACAACATGATCTCCAGGGTTGAACTGTCCATCCTTTTCGCCCCCAGGATTTGACGTTCCCTTTCCGATTTGATCCAAACGGTCAAGTAATTCTGACTTATTTGTACCATCCGGTAGTGCATTTACAGCATCATAGGCATTTTTAATATATGGGTCTCGTTTGTATAATTCTGCTTGTTCAACCTTCTGAATAGCTTTATCCAACTGGTCTTTGTACGCTTTGTCCGATATCGCTTTCGTTACTGTATCCAAACGATCTTGCAACGTCTGTTTAGCAGGCGATTCTTTAAGTGCTTCTACTACATTTTGAGCTTCCGTGACATACGGATCACGTTGATAGTTTTCTGCCTGCCCCACTTTTACGGTTGCTGCTTTCAAAGCTTCATCCACAGCATCCAAGCGTTTGTGATAGGCATCTTGTTCAGCACCATTAGGAAGCGTGTTCACGATATCTCTTGCCGTGTTAACATCAACTTGTGATCTGGTTTTTTCTGCTTTTTTAACAGCTTCATCAATAGGATTAACACTCACATCGTCGATCTGTTTTTGAATCAGATCCAAACGATCACTCAATTCAGTTTTGATCTTCCCTGTGGGAAGTTGATTTACTTTCTCTCTTGCTGCGTCTACATCCAATTGCCTTTTGGATTGTTCAGCAGCTTCAACTTTTTTAGTAGCATCTGCAATCAGATCCTCAAGTGCTTGATCATCAATCAAATCTTGTACCGCATCCAGACGATCATTTAACTGTTTCTTTACTTGACCTTCTGGCAGCTTGCTAACAGCATCTCTCGCTGCATTTACATCGGTTTGTGTTTTAGAGACTTCGGCTTTTTCGACTTTTTTTGTTGCTTCTTCAATCTGTTTTGCAAGTGCTTCTCCAGCATGAATAAGATTCTGCACTTCATCAACACGTTTTAATAATTCATCTTTAACTTTCCCATCTTGAAGTTTATGAACGGCATCCCTTGCGCTATCTACATCTTTTTGTGATTTTGACTGTTCAGCTTGCTCTACCTTTTTAATTGCATCTTGCAGATTTTTAGCTTGATCGATGTGTGTTTGGAGATCATCCTTCAAATCACCATCAGGTAATTTCTTGATTTCATCTTCCAATTTTCCAAGATCAACTTCTTTAATACTTTCATTATTGATAAGTTCTAAAATTTTTCCAATTAGGATAAGTTTGTTTTTCAATTCATCCAATTGTTTATTCAACGATGCTATATCCATTGTAGTTGGCAACGAATCAACAAGAACATATAACTCATCAATACGTTGTTTATACTGATTAACAACTTCTTTTGTAAGGCTTCCTTTATTAACAGTCGTATTTATTGTATTGATTTCCGTCTGAATCGCATTGTATTGATTAATATGGGACTGTACCTGTTTTAAACGAGCTTGAAGAGCTGTCTTATTTGTTGAATTAGGAAGCGCATTCACTAATGCCTGAGCTGTATCAACCCTGCTTTGTGTAGGATTCATTTCGGCTAATTCAACTGCTGCCGTAGCTTGTTCATTTACCGTCGCTGAAATCGTTGTCACAGCACTCTCGTTTCCGACTTTATCAACCGATTTTGCACGAATCGTGTATGATCCATCCACCAGAGTAACTACCCCTGTATAAGATATCCATCCACCATCATTGAGTTGATACAATGTCTTGTCAATCCCGAATGAATCATTGCCTGGAACAATTGTCATTATATTTCCCGAAACGACAACGGAAGGATTAGTAGGTGGTGTCTTATCAATGTTTTCTACAACAATATTCTTAACATTTTCATTTTCACTCGTGTCCTTAGCCCATACGGTATATACACCATTAGCGGACACTATAAACGATGGGGTTGCGGTAATATCACTTCCACCATTTTTGAAATAGGCTGCGGTTTGTTCACCCATCGCCCATTTAATCTGAGCAATCCCCTTCTCGTCTGTAACATTCACTGTAACTTTCAAATCTTCCTTCGTCGGATCTGTATTTGACAGTTTTAGTTCAATGTTAGGTGGAACCGTATCCGTTTCTTCTATTTTAACGGGTTGAGGTTTATATTGGTTATTCGTATTTCCAATTCCTAACTGACCTCGGTCATTTGCTCCCCAAGACCATAACGTACCATCATTTTTTAACACCAACGAGAATTTATATCCCGCTGCTGCTGATTTCACATCACTTAATAGGTTTGGCCAAGACTGAACGGGTTCAGATGGTTTATTGTAAGTACCGTCACCTACTTGCCCCGATTCATTATCTCCCCATCCCCACAATGTTCCATCGTATTTAACAATCAGAGTATGATAGTTTGATGAAACGTCTTTGTAATCGTAAATTGTGGACGAAAGATTGCGACCCTGTGAAAGCAACATGTTAATATAATTTCCATGATTATAAATATCAGATCCTAACAGACCATAAAGCGTACTATTATGACCAGCTTCAGCAAAAATAATATTATAACCAAAACCATTCGCCAACTGGAATGGAGTAGGAGCTGATGCTGTAGCACCCTGACGATTTAAAGAACCATCTTCATTCCTACCCCACCCCCACAATGTTCCAGATTTTGTGAGTGCTAAAGCATGGTAAGTTCCTGCGGAAATCATTTGAATACCAGATAAAGATGGGATCTTTTGAGGTCTCGGCGATGGATTTATGGCCCTTTCATCTATAGTACCATTGCCTAATTGACCATAATTATTTGCTCCCCAAGCCCACACGGTTCCATCCGATTTCAATGCTAAGGAATAGGATGAACCCGCCGAAACAGCAATAACATTCGACAATCCAGCAACTTGCACAGGTATCTTTTGACTATCGGCACTATCTACTCCTGTTTGACCATAGCGGTTACTCCCCCATCCCCAAACCGTTCCATCCTCCTTTAAGGCTAAGGAATGACTACCACTTAAAGACACGCTTTTCACATTATTCATATTTAAAACTTGAACTGGCTTAGTCTCATACCCGCTATCACGACCAATCCCCAATGCTCCGCCAGAGTTTGAACCCCACGCCCAAAGCGTCTTATCAGACGCAATTGCCATTGCAAAATTATCGCCTGCGGCAATGCTGATGAATGTACTCGGAAGCTCGCTTGCATGTGCAATCTGTTTTTGAGAAAATGGTAAAAATGTAACAATGACTAAGGGTACCATGACTGCTGTTAATACTTTTTTTAGTTTTTTTGTGATAATAAATCTCATTCATAAATCCCTCCTTGTTTTTTAGTTTACTGCGCTCGAAATCCACCATTATTAAGTTTCTCTACAATGATTTAAATTACCTTCCACCTCCTTACAATTTAATGGATTATTATATATAGTTGTATTAATTTAAATTCAAAAAAGGAGTAACAAAATTTGTTACCCCTCTCCTTTTAAGCATATAAGACTTTCACATTGTTTCCAAACATATCTTGTAACTTGGCAAAATTAGCAAAGTTAAGATCAAAACTATGGTTGGCTTGATAGGCTTTCCCCTGATACAACACATAGACAGGGAGACTTCCTTTATTTTCTTTTACGAAATTGAATAGAGATTTCACTTGATTCTGATTATGGGATTTAACCCAAACCGATTTTGGTTTTTCACTTTTTGCAATTTGTTCAATATCAAACATATTTTTCACAATAATTTGTGTATCATAATCATCTACTTTGACTTGACCCTGAATCATAACAACTTTACCCTCAACTAATTTTTCTCGATTGGCGTCGATCCGATCTGCGAAGCAAACAACTTTCATTTCGCCAGACCGATCTTCAAGCGTAAAGACCTTCAATTCTTTTTGATCACGCTTTGTGTAGAATGTTTTCAAATCCGTAATGATACCAGCTACTTTAACAAACTCTCCATCATAGTTTGTAGCTCCTCCAAGGACTTCTCCTTCAACCTCTATCGTTTCATCCTCATCTTCTTCATGTTTAATAAATCCAATTTCATACACACCCTCTCTTACAAAATAACTCGCATATTCATCAAGGGGGTGCTCTGAAATATAAAACCCCGCATACTCCTTTTCTTTCTCCAGTTTAAATTTTTTGTGAAATTCCTGTTTATCTGGTATGGGAATTTTTTTATACACTTTGAGTTCTTCATACATCGAAAATAAGTCCATTTGTCCTGAGTTATGCATTTTTTTCTCATCAGAAGCAGAAGTGAGTATTTTATCAAGCATTTCAAGCTTTGCACTACGTGTCCCTGGAAAAGCATCTACTGAACCCGAATACACCATCGCTTCCAAAATCTTTTTATCAACTTTTGAATGCTTAGCCATCCGTTCAGCAAGATCTTGAAAATCTTCAAATACGCCATTGGCAGATCTTTCTTCAATCACATTCTCTGACGCTTTCCCAAGTCCTTTAATACCTTGCAAACCAAAACGAATTCGATCTCCATCAACCGTAAACATTTGACCTGAACGATCTACATCGGGTGGAAGAATTTCGATTTTCATCTTTTTTACAACTGAAAGAAAAAGCTTCAACTTATCCGCTTTATTAATATAGGAGTTCAATACAGCCGTCATAAATTCTACAGGATAGTAGAATTTTAGCCATGCTGTAACAACAGAGAGCACTGAATATGCTCCCGCATGACTTTTATTAAAAGCATACTCGCCAAATTTTTTCATCTTCCCCCAAATACGTTCAGCTACTTCTTGTGAAATTCCTTTTTTCACACATCCTGAGACAAACTGTTCACCAAGGGGTTTAATCATTTCTTCTTTCTTCTTAGAAAATGCTTTTCGGACATTATCGGCTTCGCCTTTCGTGAAGTCTGCCAATTCCCGAACAATGAACATACACTGTTCCTGATAAACAATTACGCCATAAGTGAACTCAAGAATACTTTTGAGTTTGGGATGATCGTAATGAATGTGCTCAGGGTTTCGCATATTCTTCAAGTAGTCAGGTATATAATCAAGCGGACCAGGGCGATATAAGCTTACTCCAGCAATCAGCCGCTCAAACAATTCCATCGTGTTTTCTTCTGTTTGCAAAGCATCTTCGAACAATTCTTTCATGAAAGAACGCATGCCTCCAGATTCTAACTGGAAGATACCGTAACTCTCTCCCCTTGCGATATCTTGATACACCCTTTTGTCATTTAAAGGGATCTCCAAGTAATGTAGAGGCTTTTTCCCCTCGGTGATACGTCTTGGGTTTACATTGGCTAACGATTTAGAAATAACAGTCATCGTGCGAAGTCCTAAGAAATCCATTTTTAGAATTCCCATTTCCTCACATTCTGCCATGTTGAATTGAGTTGTACGTTCTTTGAGCTTTGTCTCCTTGTTCTCCATTAAAATTTCTGGAATGTAATCACTAATGGATGAAGGAGCGATCACGACACCACAAGCATGCATAGAAGCATGTCGAGGAAGCCCCTCCAGTTTCATCGCAATGTCTACAATTTTCTTGACGTCTACTTCCGTCTCATACATCTTTAAAAACTCAGGCGACTCCTTAAATGCCTTTTTAATCGTCATTTTTGGCACAGCGGGAATGCTCTTTGCAATCTTAGCCGTCATCGAAACAGGATAGTCCAATACACGACCTACATCCTTGATCGCTGCTCTTGCCGCCATTGTACCAAATGTTATAATTCTCGATACCGCATGCTCACCGTATTTATTTTTAACGTAATTAATTACATCTTCACGCCGATCATCAGGAAAATCCAAATCGATATCAGGCATTGAAATACGGTCAGGATTCAAGAAACGTTCAAATAGCAACCCCAGAGGAATCGGATCCAAATCTGTGATGTGTAAACAATAAGCCGTTAATGCTCCAACCACAGAACCACGACCAGGACCTACCAAGATACCATTGCGTTTGGCAAAATCAACAAAGTCCCATACAATCAAGAAGTAACCAGGAAACCCCATCCCCTTAATTACTTCAAGTTCAAAGGTCAGGCGTTCACGGTATTCAGCATTATCTTTCTCCGTACCCTCAAATCGCTCCTTAAATCCCTGCCACGTCAAGTGTTTCAGATAATCCATTTCATCCACAAATGGCGCTGGAACATTAAACTTAGGCATGTAAACTTTATCCATTTCCAGTTTAAGACCACTGCATTTTTCTGCAATTTCAAGGGTATTTTCAAGTGCTTCTGGCATATCGGCAAACAGCTCTTCAACTTCATCCGAAGTATGAAGATGATATCCCGTACCCGGAAATTGCATTCGATCATAATCAGTCATTTTCTTGCTTGTTCCGATGCAAAGCAGAACCTCATGGTCGTAAGCATCCTCTTTTTCCGTATAATGACTGTCTGTGGTTCCAATAATCTTTAAATCCAGTTCTCTTGCCATTTGTATAAGCTGAGGATTCACAATACTTTCTTCGTCAAATCCATGGCGCTGTAATTCCACATAGTAATCATCTTTACCAAAAATCTCTGCAAGTGATTTAACCACGTACTTTGCATCTTCATATTTGTTTTTAAGCAACAACTGTGAAACTTCGCTACCCATGCAAGAAGTTGAAGAAATGATACCTTTTCCATATGTCCCTAACATGTCATAATTCACATGTGGTTTTCGAAAAAAATTCTCCTGTGATTTCGATGTAAGTTTAACAAGATTTCTAAATCCTTCTTCATTTTTAGCTAATAACAATAAATGATTTCCTTTTTTCTCCCCATGAATCGTTTCCGCATAAGCTTCAAAGCCCAGAATCGGTAATTTTCCAGCCTTGCGCATTTGCTTGTAATATTCCAGCGTACCAAACATAGCGCCATGATCTGTTATGGCTCCAGCATATTCCGTTTTTCTAACGATGTCAGAAATCTTACTTCCTCCATCCAAAAGACTGTATCCGCTGTGTCTATGAAGGTCTGCCCAGCGAATGATTTGTAAAATGGCGACTCCGTTCTGCACTTTCCGCACAACCGCTTTACGCTTCATTTTATTTAAAAAGATGGGAGCGACATCTGCTGCATGCACAATGCCAACCACAATCTGTTCCTTCATGAGAATCAAATTATTTTGGTTATACTCAACGTTATAAAACTCGCCAACTTCAGTCTCCAAGCCAAGCATGTCAACGAAATAATCATCTAAAATTTGCAACTTTGCAAGACCATCTTCTTTTTTTTCGACGATCGCTTTTAGCTTTCTCCGTCCCGAAAACACACACATAACATCTTTAGCATCTACTGTATCCACGTGAATTCCGTTGTTTGAAATCATAACGTTGAGACCATTTAACTCCGCATCATAAAAGTCACCAACTTCGATATTGGATGCTGGTATTTCGATCATATGAGACTTCAACTTACACATCCGATAACCCCCTTTAAAACTATAGTCATTATAAATCATTTTATTGCCTATAGTCCACTTTAAAAACTTATTTTTAAAATGAGAGGGTGTTTTTAAATAGAGTAGTGAAACAAAAAAAGAGTAGTGAGGTTTAAATCTCTCACTACTCTTTTTTCACTTGCTATGACATTTTAGATCATCTTATTCTCAAACGGATGACTCATTTAGAGCAGCCACTAAAGCAGTAGATATTTTCCACACATCTCCAGCTCCCATCGTAATAACGATATCCCCAGGCTTAACAGCATGAAGCAAATAACTTAAAATTTCATCCTTGGATGGAAGATATCTTGCATTTTTATTACTATTTATTTTTATCAACTCGACAAGTTTTTGTGAATCGATTCCCTCAATTCTCTCCTCACCCGCAGGAGAATAAATATCAGGTATAATGACCTCATCTGCATCAGAAAACGCACGACTAAACTGATCCAGCAGAAAATAGGTTCGTGTATACCGCTGCGGTTGAAAAACAGCCACGATTCGTTTACCTGTGGACTTTGCTGCCTGTAAAGTCGCAATAATCTCCGTTGGATGATGAGCATAATCGTCTACCACCAAAACGTCATGAAGTTCACCAATGACCTGGAAACGACGTTTTGCTCCGTGAAATTCCACAATCGTTGCGGCGATTTGATCAAATGGAATCCCCGCTTCCAAACATGAAATCACAGTAGCCATCGCATTGTATACGTTATGTTTACCCGGTACAGATAATTCGATCGTTCCAAGTGCTGTTCCCTTATGGTTCATCGTAAAGCTTAATCGACGGTCACCTAATTGGATATTTGTCGCCATATAATCCGCATCACGTTCTATCCCATAAGTAATGACCCGAGTCTGGAGTTGAGGCAGCATTTCCCGGATGTTCTGATCATCGGAACATACAATAGCCGCTCCATCCGGCTGAATTTGACTCAAAAACTGTACGTAGGCACTTTTCAGGCGATTGAAGTCACCATCGTAATTTTCCAGATGGTCTGCTTCAATATTGGTTACGATGCCCTGCCAAGGGTGATATTGCAGAAAAGAACCATCGCTCTCATCCGCCTCGGCAACGACAAACTCGCTTTTACCCGCTTTGGCGTTCGTTCCCAAATTCGTGATTTCGCCGCCAATAATATACGTTGGATCGACGTTACATCTCTCCATCACCAGAGCGATCATGGAAGAGGTTGTCGTTTTCCCGTGCGCACCCGCAACCGCTATTCCTTTACGCTCGTTAAGCAAGCGAGCCAGCATCTGCGAACGGTGCAGCGTTGGAATATTCAATTCTTCCGCTGCCACCCGCTCTACATTGTCACGTGACAATGCTGTTGAATAGACGACGATATCCGCGCCTACAATATGTTCAGGCGTGTGTCCAATATATATTTTTGCGCCTTTTGCCGCCAATTTCTCTGTAAGCGATTGTGATGCCACATCTGAGCCAGTCACGGTATAACCCATCTCCAGCATGACCCGAGCAATCGCACTCATCCCGTAGCCGCCGATACCGATAAAATGAACATGTTCCGAAGTAATCAACTAATTTCACCAACCCTTTTCCGAATCGGTTTGATACATAAGGGTAGCCCGTACATCCGCAATCAGGTACAGCGAACCAGACACCACCCCCAGATCTTCCGCTTCCGTATGTGACTGAAGCAGGCTCAAAGCTTTTTTCCAGTCACCTTCTACAATAATTTTCAAATCTGTTTTAGCATAAGACGGTTGCAACTTCTCCACGTGATTAGCTAATTCAGCCGCATTCATTTTGCGGCGAAAATCAGGCTCGGTCAAGATAAGTACGTCCACAAGTGGAAGTATATGTTGCAAATATGCTTCATGATGCTTATTGGACAGCATGCCCATCATCAAAACTAATTTTTTATACGAATATACTTGAGGAAGGCTCTTCGCCAGCGTCTGTGCCCCCTCTGGATTATGAGCCCCATCAAGGACAATCCTTGGTGAGGTACTTACTTGCTCAAAACGTCCTGCCCAGGCAGCTTGTCTAAAGCCCTCTAACAATGCTTCATCATCCAACACAAAAGCCATATACTGACGTAAAACTTCAAGTGCCATCATAGCTCCTGCTGCATTAGAACATTGATGCTCGCCTAACAAGGTAATATCGATTTCCATCTGTCGGAAGGGTCCAACGAATGAAAAGGTCTGTCCTGTTTCATCCCCGTGTAACCGTTCATACGTAAATTGTTCTCCTGCCAGATACAAGGTCGCCCCTTGCTCTGCCGCTGTTTCACGTATGACCTGAATAGCCTCGGGCTGACTTGCACAACTAATAACAGGTACGCCTGGCTTGATAATCCCAGCCTTTTCACCTGCAATCTGTTCGAGCGTATCTCCCAAAATATCTGTATGGTCATAACCAACATTCGTAATGATCGAAACGACAGGATTCACGATATTCGTTACATCCATCCTTCCGCCAAGACCTGTTTCCCATACCACAACATCTGGAAAAGCTACGGTAGCATAGTACAAAATAGCTAATGCTGTGGATACCTCAAACATCGTAGGCGAACCCAACTCACTATCAGCGATTTCTTTCACCAATGGAAACAAGCAGTTGGCGAGCGAAACCAGCGTTTCATCTGGAATGTCAATCCCGTTGAATTGAAAACGGTTCGTAAATCGTGTGATGTAAGGAGATGTAAAGGTGCCTACATCATACCCACACTTCAGTAGTACAGAGGTTAGAAAGGCACATGTCGAGCCCTTACCGTTGGTTCCCGCAATATGAATAAATTTCAGATGTCGTTGCGGATCACCCAGCCTACTCATTAACTGTTCAATCCGTTCCAGTCCGGGTCTAATGCCAAACGGAATCAACCCGTTAATCCATTCCACTGCTTCACCATAACTGTGTAAAGGAGCAGCTTCGCTGCCCCTGTTTGTATCTGACATCCTTTTTCACCTTCAGGTCATTATTATTGTGAGTGAAATTATCCCTTGAGTTCTTCAATACGTGCGATAACTTTAGCGCGCTTATCTGAGTAATCGGCTTGCTTCGCCTTCTCTTCCTCGATAACTTTGGCTGGTGCCTTTGCCACGAAACCTTGGTTGGAAAGCTTTTTCTCTACGCGTTCCACTTCACTGTTCAAATGCTGAAGTTCTTTTTCCAGTCTGCTAATCTCCTGAGTGATATCCAGCAGTCCAGCTAACGGCAAGTATAGCTCTGCGCCGCTAACTATCGATGTCATGGCTTTATCTGGAACGGTGAACTCCAATCCCGCATCGAATTCAGACGTATTACAGAATCGACGCACATACTCCCCATTGCGGTTAATGATATCAAGAACAGCTTGATCGCCGGGTTTTATGAGTAATTCAATTTTTTTACTCATCGGCACGTTGACTTCAGCGCGAATGTTACGTACAGCCCGAATCACGTCGATCAGCAAATTCATTTCAGCGACTGCATCCTTATCCTCGAAAGCAGGATCGTAGACAGGCCAAGCAGCCAGTGTGATCGTTTCTCCTTCATGCGGAAGGTGCTGCCATATTTCTTCGGAGATAAACGGCATGAACGGATGAATCATGCGCAGCGTCCGATCCAATACATAGGCAAGCACGGATTGTGTTTTCTTTTTCGCCTCTGCATTATCGCCATATAAGGAAATCTTCGCAAACTCAATGTACCAGTCACACAAATCATCCCAAATAAAGTTATACAGAAGACGACCTGTCTCTCCAAATTCATAAGCATCTATAAGACGTGTGATGTCGCGTGATGTTTCGTTTAGACGGTGCAGAATCCAGCGATCAACGGTACTCAAATCACCAGTAATGTTTATATCTACCGCTGTGATACCTTCCAAATTCATCAGCGCAAACCGTGATGCATTCCAGATTTTATTGGCAAAGTTACGCGCCTGCTCCACGCGTTCCCAGCGGAAACGAAGGTCTTGTCCAGGCGTGCTGCTGGTGGAGATCATATAACGCATAGCATCAGTACCATATTGTTCAATCACGTCAAGTGGATCAACACCATTGCCCAAGGATTTGGACATTTTTCTTCCGTCCGCATCACGAACCAACCCGTGCATAAGTACGTCCTTGAATGGGATCTCTTCCGTAAACTCCAGGGCGGTAAAGATCATACGTGACACCCAGAAATAAATAATGTCGTAGCCTGTCACCAAGACATTCGTCGGATAGTAGCGTTTGAGATCCTCTGTCTGCTCCGGCCAACCGAGGGTCGAAAACGGCCATAAACCAGAACTGAACCAAGTATCAAGTACGTCTTCATCCTGTATGAGCTTTCTGCCAGCATATTCAGGTAAAGTTGTAGGATCCTCCGCCGATACAATCACTTCTCCGGTTTCCTCATCGTACCAAGCTGGAATCCGATGTCCCCACCATAACTGGCGGGAAATACACCAATCACGTACATTTTCAATCCAATGCAGATACGTACGTTCAAATCGATCCGGTACAAAGTTTACGCCGTTGCCAGCCTTCTGCACTTCAATCGCTTTAGCTGCCAGAGGCTTCATTTCCACGAACCATTGTGTGGACAGATAAGGTTCTACAACTACACCTGTACGTTCACTGTGTCCTACTTGGTGCACATGCTCTTCAATGAAAATCAGTACGCCCTGTTCTTTCAAATCAGCGACAATTTGCTTACGGCAATCGCTGCGATCCAGTCCCTGATATTTGCCTGCTTCGGCATTCATCGTTCCTGTCTCGTCCATCACCGTAATTTGCGGCAACTGGTGACGTTGTCCCATTTCAAAGTCATTCGGATCGTGAGCCGGTGTAATTTTAACCGCACCGCTACCAAAATCTTTATCTACATAATCGTCCGCAATAACCGGAATTTCGCGCCCGATGATGGGAAGCACAAGCGTTTTACCGATCATTTCTTTGTAGCGTTCATCTTCTGGATGTACTGCTACTGCTGTATCGCCCAACATCGTTTCAGGACGAGTCGTAGCTACTGTAATAAATCCGCTACCGTCTTTCAAAGGATATTGCAGGTGATACAGATTTCCGTTAACCTCTTTGTATTCCACTTCAATATCCGACAACGCCGTACGTGCAGCAGGGTCCCAGTTAATGATACGTTTACCGCGATAAATCAGACCCTTTTGGTACAGTTTAACGAAGACTTCGCGTACCGCTTTGGACAGTCCCTCATCCAATGTAAAACGTTCACGGGAATAATCGAGAGAGAAGCCCATCTTTTCCCATTGATTGTGGATGTTGTCCAGATAAAGATCCTTCCACTCCCACACTTTCTCCAAAAACTTCTCACGCCCCAAATCATAGCGAGTCAGTCCTTCTTCACGCAGCTTCTGCTCTACCTTTGTCTGGGTAGCAATCCCTGCATGGTCTGCGCCCGGCAGCCACAAGGCATCATAACCCTGCATCCGCTTGGCGCGGATAATAATATCCTGCAACGTAAAGTCAAGGGCATGCCCAATATGCAACATACCCGTCACGTTCGGAGGCGGGATAACGATTGTAAAAGGCTCTGCCTCTGGATGTTGTCCAGCACGGAAATAGCCCTTCTCCATCCACGTTTTGTACCATTTTTGTTCTGCTGATTTTGGATCGTACGTTGTTGGCATTTCCAAGGTTGTCTTGTTGTC